>CAYTJL010000257.1:0-13056 GCA_964437785.1 uncultured Polyangiaceae bacterium | reverse complement strand
CCGTACTCGCGCTCCACGCGGCCGCCGCCGTTCACCACGCGCTGGAGGAAGGCCATCAGCATCAGGTGCGGCCCCGCCTCGCGATAGCCGAACCCCTCGGCCGCGAGGTGACCACTCTCCCTCCAGAACGTCTGCCAGGCGGCCATCAGCTTGGGCATGTCGAGCGACCCGTCGGGGCGCAGGTACCACTCGGTCGGCTGGTGAATGCTGATCTGCCGGACCCACGTCAGGGCGCGCGGGAGCACCTCCCGGTAGATCGGGTTGGCGATCACACACTCGCCGCGCACCACACGGATGATCCCGAGGCCGACGACGTAGGCGACGTCGTCGTCGAGGACGTCGCCGGGCATGTCGCCGCCGGCGAGCATCGGGCTCAGAATCCTGGAGACCCGCGGATCGCGGAGCTTGTGGATGAGCGAGTCGATGTGCGAGCGGCGCTCCTGGATGATCGTCTCCTTCGCCGCGTCGACGTGCGCGGCCGTGACGGCGACGCTGCGATCGCGGACGTCGCTGCCGGTGATCTGGCCCGCGAGCGCGTTGACGAGCCACGGGTGTCCCTGGGACAGCTCGTGGATGCGCGCGGCGGCCTCCGGCTCGAAGCGCTGGCCGGTGACGGCGGTGTGCTGCGCGAGCAGCTCGGTCACCTCCGGCTCGGTGAAGGGCGCGATGGTGGCGGCCTCGGCGGTGATGTTGAAAGGCGAGGCCGAGCCCAGCCAAGACACGGCGATGCGCTCCTCCTGGCTCATGACGTAGTCGCGCACGTTGCGCTGCCCCACGAGCACGATGCTGTGCGGGAAGGGCGATGCACGGCGGGCGAGGTAGCCGTTGCGGAGCTGGGTGAGGAAAGAGACCATGGCCGCGCCCACAAGGCAGTCGGCCTCGTCGAAGAACACGACGAGCGGGCGCGGAGAGCGGGCCGAGAGATCGCGGAGGTAGCGGAGCACCGCCGAGCCCGGATCATCCAGCAGCCGGGCACGCTCGGCGGGGACGCCCACGTCGCGGAGCATCTGCTCGACGCCGATGTCCAGCGTCGTGAGGACCGTGCGGAAAGCGGTGGCCGGATCGGGCTGGTCGCGCGCGATCTGAAGGTCGAACCAGACCGCGCGGAACCGATCGCCCGTGTTGTAGTGGTGAGCGAGCCACTGGGCAGAGGTGGTCTTTCCCGTCTGCCGGCCGGCGTGGAGCGTGAAGTAGAGGCCGTCTTCGATCAGCTCCATCACGCGGCCGAGCCGGCGCTCGGGCGGGAGCATGTAGTGCTCGTCTGGGAAGCACGGTCCAGCGACGTTGAACCGAGGGCGCATGGCGCGGTGACTATGCCACAGCAAGGCGCAACCATGCGCCCCCATCCGCGCGGGCTCGGGGAACGATCCCGCCGTTATGCCTTTGCCGTGATCTTGAGAAAGCGCGTCTTCTCTTCGCCCCATCGCGCGAGCAGCGCCTCTGCGCGGGCGGAGCCCGTCTCGCGTTTGTGCTCTTCGAGGATGCCTTTGAGCGACGTGGCATCTTCATCGTTGAGCGGCGCCGCCGTCGCGTCGGGGTGCACATGCGCAGCGACGTTCCCATCGTCGTACAAATACACGACCCCGCCCGTGAGCCCCGATCCGACCACCGGGCCAACAGGGCCGAGCACGACGCCCGTCCCGCCGGTCATGTATTCAAAGGCGTATTTCCCAGCGCCCTCGACAACGATGGTCGCCCCCGAGTTGCGCACGCCCACGCGTTGACCCGCGCGGCCTTCGACGAACAGCTTGCCGCCGGTCGCGCCGTAACAAGCGGCGTTGCCCACCACGCTGAGGCTCCCGCGTTGTTCGGCGGGCACCTCGCGCGGCGGGCGGACAACCACCGTGCCGCCGCCCATGGCCTCGGCGACCGTGTCGTTGGCGAAGCCTTCGAGCGTCATGTGCATGCCTGTCGTGGCGGCGAAGCCAAAGGCCTGTCCCGCAAAGCCGCGCGCGCGGATCACGAAGACGCCCGGCGCGCTCGACGAAGGAGGCCACGCCGAGCTGCCTTGAGAAGCGCGGGTCTCCACGCGCTGCGGCGCGACCTCGCCGAGCGCGATCGCGCTCGCCAACGTGGCGCCGAACGCACGATCGCTGTTTTGGATCGCGTACGAGAGGTTCCCGCCCGCGCGCGCGTCCTCGACCAGGCGAGCGTTGAGCGCGCTCGTCGGATCGGCGCGAAGGCGCACCGGCGCGCGCTTCCACCCGCGCTCGCCGTCCGTCGGATCGAGGAGCAGCTCCGAGAGATCGACGCGATCTTTGCGATCGGGCGCGCTGCCCGCCGGGCCTTTTCGCACGAGCCGATCGACGCGGCCGACCAGCTCCTCCGGCGATCGAAGGCCGAGCGCGGCGAGCCTCGCCCGCAGATCGTTCGCGAGCGCGAGCAGGTAGCGCGCGACGCCGTTCGTCGCGTCCTCGTAGCGCAGCTCCTCGTCGTCCGACAAATCCGTGTCTTTGGGCCGGCCCTTCTTGATGGTCATGAGCCTGCGCGCGACGAGATCGCTCTGCGTCGCGATGCCCGCGGGGCACAGGCCGTTGGCGCAGCCGTGGCAGAAGATGCACTGCTCCGCGACCATGAGCGCGGTGCCGAGCGAGACCTCGTCCGCGCCGAGCGCGAGCACCGCGGCCACGTCGAAGCCCGTCTTGATGCCGCCGTCCGCGCGGATCTTCACGCGATCGCGGATGCCGTTGATGACGAGCGCCTGGTGCGTCTCGCTGAGCGCGCGCTCGAGCGGCAGCCCCGCGTGCTCGATCGACGAGGCCGCGGCGGCGCCCGTTCCGCCTTCAAAACCCGAGACGTCGATGACGTCGGCGCCCGCCTTGGCGATGCCCACCGCGATGGTCCCGATGTCGGTGACCGCCGGGATCTTCACCGAGATCGCGGCGCGCGGGTTCGCCTGCCGCAGGTTCATGATGAGCTGGCCGAGGTCCTCGATGGAGTAGATGTCGTGGTGCGGCGGCGGCGAGATCAACGTCACGCCGACCTGCGTCTTGCGGATCGCCGCGACCTCCTCGGTGACCTTGGCCGCGGGCAGCATCCCGCCTTCGCCGGGCTTCGCGCCTTGGCCGATCTTGATCGAGATCTCGTCCGCGTGCGCGAGGTAGCGCGCCTCGACGCCGAACCTGCCGCTCGCGACCTGGCGAATCCGCGATCGCGCTTCTTCCCAAGGCCCGCCGCGATCGCGCCGCGGATCTTCGCCGCCCTCGCCGCAGTTCGACGCCGCGCCGAGGCGGTTGAACGCCGCGGCGATCGCGCGGTGCGCGACGCGATGGAGCGCGCCGTGCGACATGGCCGCGCCGCGAAACACCTTGGCGACGATCACCTCGGGCGCGTCGACGTCGTCGATGGCGAGCGGGCCTGTCGAAGGCGGATCGAACGTGAGCAGATCGCGCAGATAAACGGGCGGCGTCTCCTCGATGAGCTTGAGGAAGCGGCCGTACGCGTCGGGGTCGTGGCCGCGCGCCGTGGTCTGCAGCTCGTTCCACACCTCCTTGCGATAGATGCTGATCTCGTGCTCGCGGGGCACGGTCTTGCCGAGCTCGGCGCGGCCGCGGATGTCGGCGTACACGTCCTCGAGCTCGATCCCGCCGATGCGCGACGTGATCCCCGGCAGGTAATGATCGACGATCGCGGCCGAGATCCCGACCGCTTCGAAGAGCCTCGATCCGCGGTAGCCGTCGACCGAGCAGATGCCCATCTTCGACATGATCCGCTTGAGCGCCTCTTCGAGCGCGGCGACGAGCTTGTCGACCCGGCCGCTCTGCGCGCCGATGGCGTAGAACAAATACGGGTAGACCGCGGTCGCGCCGTTCGCGAGGAACACCGCGGCGTCGTGGCCTTCTTGGATCTCGCCGGTCTCGACGACGATGCCCGCGTGACGCCGCTGCCCATCCGCGACGAGCGCGTTGTGGACGGCCGACGTGAGCAGCACCATCGGGAGCGGGAGCCTGCCCTCGCGCCGATCGCGATCGGAGAGCACGAGGACCTGCGCTTCGCCCTTCTTCACCGCCGACACCGCGGCGCGCGACAGCTCCGCGATGCGGCGCGCGATGGCCTTCGCGCCGGTGGTCATGCCGTTCTTGGGATCTTCGAAGGTGCCGTCGAGCGTGAGCGCGCGAGGCCTGTCCGCGCCGCGCCGATCGACCTGGCCCGCCGCGCTCGCGATCACGTCCATCTGCCCGCGCGAGAGGATGGGGGAGGGAAGCCGGTACTGCGGCAAAGGCTCGTAAATGGGCGTGCTCTCGTGCACCGCGGGCGACGCGCCGAGGTGCACGGTCAGATCGAACGCGCTGCCCTCGCGGATCGGATCGAGCGGCGGGTTCGTCACCACCGCGACGATCTGCTTCATGTACTTGGTGAGCGGCGGCCGCTGCGACGAGAAGGGCGCGAGCGGGCGATCGAAGCCCATCGACGTGATGGGCTCCTTGCCGCTCTCGGCCATGTGCTTCACCGCGCGCACGCGATCGGCCGAGAACCCGAACAGGTTGAGATCCGCTTGATCGGGCGCGCGATCGTCGGACGAAACGATCGAAGGCGCGCTCCGATCGAGCGCGATCAAGCGCTGCTCCGACAGCTCCGCGAAGTTGATCGACGTCTCCGCGATGACGCGGCCGAGGATGTCGCCCGCGCGCAAGATGCGCCGATCGGGCAGGTGCAGCGCGATGGCCTCGCCCGGATCGAGCTGCCCCGTCTCGATCACGTCCGAGAACGGCACCGCGACAGCGCCGATCTCCGAGCCCAAGACGAGCCGGCCCGATCGCGTGACCATGTAGCGCAGAGGCCGAAGGCCCATGCGATCGAGCGCGCCGACGAGGTAGGTCCCGTCGGTCGCGAGCACCGCGGCCGGCCCCTCCCACGCGCCGAGCGAGCCGAGCGCGCGCTGCACGCCTTGATAAAATCGCGTGACCTCGGGCGGCAGCGATCCGAGATCGCGGAACGCCATCGGCATCGTCCTGCACAACGTCTCGAGGATCGAGATGCCGTGCGCGACGAACAGCTCGACCACGCGATCCATGTCGGCCGAGTCCGAGCCCTGCGGCATCAAGATCGGTCCGAGCCCGAGCTCCGCTTCGAGGTTCTGCACCGCGTTGCGGTTGGCCTTGATGGTGTTGATCTCGCCGTTGTGACAGAGCGTGCGGAAGACCTGCGCCAAGTACCAGTTCGAGAACGTGTTGGTCGAGTAGCGGCGATGGAACACGACCACGTCCGCCGCGAGCTCGGGGTCCGTCAAATCCAGGTAAAAGCGCTTCAGTTGGTCGCCCGTCGAGAGCGCCTTGTAGACCACGGTGCGCGGCGAGAGCGACGCGATGTAGAGGTCGCGGATCTGCTGTTCGAGCTGCGCCTTGACCTGAAACATCGTGAGCGGCAGGTCCTCGGGCGGCACCATCCCCTCGCCGATGAGCACCTGCCAGACCGCGCGGCGCGACTCGAACGCCTTGCTCCCAAGCGCGCTCTCGTCCACCGGCACGTGCCGCCAGCCGAGCGGCACGAGCCCTCGGCGCCGGAGCGCGGCGTCGATCTCACGCTGCCAGTGCGGCAAGTTCCACGTCTCGCCCGCGGGGAAGAACATCACGCCGACCGACAGGTGATGGCCTTCGGGGAGCCGCTTGCCGTGCGCGATGAACCGCTCGAAGAAGCGGCGATCCGTCGAGAGCAACAGGCCCGCGCCGTCGCCCGTGTCCTCGATCGCGCCTCCGCGATGCTCCATGCACGTGAGGCCCGAGAGCGCCATCGCGACGAGATCGTGCGAAGGGCTCCCGGTCAGATCGGCGACCGCGCCCACACCGCAACCCCCTCGGCCCGGATGTCGCTCGTAGCGCTCGATCAAGTTGCGGATCGCGGAACGCATGGCTCGCGACGATACCGGAATTAACGCGTCGCGTCGATGTTCGTTGATTTTCGTGGAAGGGTCACGGTGTGCCGGCCTTGGGCGCCGCGCTCCCGATCACGGTGACGCCTTCGGCTTCGATCGACGGCGTGAACACCAAGGTCTCGATGGTGACGTTGCCGGGCGCGCGCAAATCCATGGCGGTGACGGGCCTCCCGCCGGCCGAGACCTCGCGGATCTGTTGCGCCACGGTCATGGTCGCGATGGGCTTCTCGGTGAAGACGACGATCACGCGCACCCGGCCTTCGGGGACGACCACGCGGTACGAGACGCCGCCGACGGGCTTGTTCGCGGGGCAGGGGATGGATTCGCCCTTGGGGTTCTCGGTCAAGAGGCGCGTGACGTCGCGCTCGGATGCGGTGACGGCGATGCAGTACGGGAGCTGTCCTTCGGCCGGGATGATTTTGAACGTGGTGCCGCTCGTCTCATCGAGCCGCGCGCGCGTCGTAGCCTTTTTGGGAGGCTCACAACGGGTGAGCGCGAGCGCCGCGAGCGAGAGGATGAGCCCTGCCAAGCGGTGCATATGGAGCCCTCTCCGCAACTACGCTAACACGGTCGAGGCCGCGCCCTTCCACGCGCGGCGCCGAAGGAGCGAACGAGATGCGCAGCGTGGTGATGGGGTTGTTCGTCGGAGCCTTGGCGCTCGCGGGCTGTTCGAGCGAGCCTCCGCCCAAAGAGCCGCCGCTCATCGCCGATCCGCCCGTGTCGACGGGGACCACCGCGGACGACGGCGTGGCGGCGACCGAGTTGCAGCGCGGCGACGCCTTCTTCGAAAGCCAAAAGTACAAGGAGGCCAAGGAGCACTACGAGCGCGCGCTCGCCGCCAAGCCGAGCGCCAAGGCCGCGCACAAGCTCGGCGTGTGCTTCGAAAAGACGGGCGACAAAAAGGGCGCCGAAGAGGCCTACAAAAAGGCGATCGAGCTCGACCCCACGCTCGCCGATCCGGCGCAGGATCTGAGCGCGCTCTACCTCGACGAGCCGCCGAGGCCCGACGAGGCGATCGCGCTCCTCAAGACGGCCGTGCAGAAGGCCAAAGATCCGGTGCGCCTCTACCAAAACCTCGGCTACGCGTACGGGCTCAAGGGCGATCTCGAGAACGCGGGCAAGGCGTACGAGGCCGCGCTCGCCAAGGGTGAGGACGCGCAGGTCCGCTTTTCGTACGGCTCGCTCCTCTTCGACAACAAGAAGCTCGATCAAGCCAGCGTCCAGCTCAAGAAGGCGCTCGCCGCGACCAAAGACGATCCGCCCATGCTCGCGACGCTCGGGACCATGCTCGGCGCGACGCACGACTACGCCGAGTGCGTCCAGGCCTTCGATCGCGCCATCAAGCTCAAGGGCACCGAGGCCGAGTGGTTCGTGCGCCGCGGCACGTGCAAGCACGAGCTCAAGAACGAGACCGCCGCGCGCGAGGACTACCAGCAGGCGACCAAGGTCGACCCTAAATTCGCGCCTGCGTATTACTACTTGGGCCTCTCGTTCCTCGCCGACAAACAGCGCCAGAACGCGACGATCGCGCTCAAGAAGGCGGTCGAGCTCGCCGGCGACAAACCCATCGGCAAGGCCGCCAAAGACAAGCTCGACGCGCTCGCCAAGAAGAAGTGATCACGGCCCCTTCGGCACGCCAATCCAGCCCATTTTCCGCGCGATCGCGAGGAGCGCCGCGATCGCGAGGCTGCCCGCGAGCAGCGCGACGAGGACGTTCGTCGGGATCTCGATCGCCGTCCCTACGAACGCGATCACGAAGATGCGCGGGAAGCGCCCGAGCCACACCGCGGCCACGTAGCGCGCGCACGGGTAGCCCGAGAGCGGCACGAGCACGCGCACGATCGTGAAGGGGATCGGCAGCGCCGCGAACACCATCACCGTGAAGAAGGGCGCGACCTTGACCCACGCCTCCACGCGCGAAAAGAGCCTATGGCCGCGGAGCCGCGCGAGCGCGTTCAGCCGGAACACGCGCCGGACGAAGTGCCAATCGAAGATCGCGGCGAGGCTCGCCGCGGTCGCGCCGGTGAGCGCGACGGCCCAGTGCGGGGCCGCCTTGACCGCGAGGAGCGTGGCCTGCGCGAGCGGCAGCGAGAGCACCGTCATCGCCGCGAGCATGAACGCGAAGTAGAGCGCGAGCGCGCGCAGCATGCGGGACGGGCCTCACGCGCCGACGAGCGCGAGGATGCGATCGAGCTCGTCGAGCGATCCGTACGCGATCGCGATCTCGCCTTTGTTGCCGTTGTCGCGCACCTCGACGCGCGTGCCGAGCTTGCGCGCGAGCCTCGCCTCGAGATCGCGCACCGCTGCGCTCTTCTTCTTCTCGGCCGCGGGGCCGGGCGATGATCCCGAGGGTTTGCCCTCGCTCCGCGCCGCGCGGATCATCTCTTCGACCTTGCGGACCGGGAGCTTGCCGCGCGCGGTCTTCTCGGCGATCTCGTGGAGCGCCTTGTCGCTCGGCGCGCCGAGCAGCGCGCGCGCGTGGCCCTCGGAGAGCTCCTTGCCGATCACCATCGTGCGGATCTTGGGCGGGAGCTTGAGCAGGCGGAGCGCGTTGGTGACGGTCGCGCGGTCCTTGCCGACGCGATCGGCGAGGGCTTGTTGCGTGTAGCCGTGCTCGCGCACCAGGCGATCGTACGCCTCGGCGATCTCGATCGGGTTGAGGTCGGTGCGCTGGAGGTTCTCGATGAGCGCGAGCTCGAAGGCGTCCTTCGGCGAGATGTCCTTGATGACGACGAGCACGTCGCGCAGCCCCGCGCGCTGCGCCGCGCGCCAGCGCCGCTCCCCCGCGATGATCTCGTAGCGATCCGCGCCGGGTTGGACGCGGCGCACGACGATGGGCTCGATGAGCCCGTGCTCGCGGATCGACGCGGCGAGCTCGGCGAGCTCCTGCTCATCGAAGTATTGGCGCGGCTGCCCGGGCTGCGGCGCGATCTTCTCGACCGGGCACGAGAACGCGACCTTCTCGCTCGCGCTCGCCGACGACGCCGCGGGCGCCGAAGGGAGGAGCGCGTCGAGGCCTCGTCCGAGCGCCCTTCGCTTGGGATCGTTGCTCATGAGCGGGGCTGCGCCTCTTTGTCGCCGCCGCCCGATCCCGGCTTCTTGGCCTTGGCGCGCTTGGGTTTGTGCGCGTCGAGGATCTCGCGCGCGAGGCTCAAATACCCCTGCGCGCCCTTGGATTGCGAGTCGTAGATGAGCGCCGGCTTGCCGTGCGAGGGCGCCTCGCTGAGCTTCACGTTGCGCGGGATGATCGCGTCGAACACGTGGAAGTGGGCCCTCACCTCGTCGGCCACCTGGTGCGTGAGCGTGTTGCGGCCGTCGAACATGGTGAGCACCACGCCCTCGACGCTGAGCTCCGCGTTGTAGGCGCCCTTCACGCGGTCGATCGTGGCCATCAAGTGGGTGAGCCCCTCGAGCGCGTAGTACTCGCACTGGAGCGGCACGAGCACGCGCGTCGCCGCGGTGAGCGCGTTCAGCGTGAGCAGGCCGAGCGACGGCGGGCAGTCGAGCACGACGTAGTCGTACCCCTCGATGTGCGGCGAGAGCGACGATCGCAGGCGCGTCGCGCGATCGGACGCGTCGACCAGCTCGATCTCGGCCGCGACGAGGTCCTGCGTGGACGGGACGACCTGAAGGCCGGGCACCGGCGTGCCTTTGATGACGTCGGGGATCGTCGCCTCCCCGATGAGCACGTCGTAGAGCGAGCGCTCCACGGTTTGTCGCCGCACCCCGACGCCGCTCGACGCGTTGCCCTGCGGGTCGCAATCGACGAGGAGCACGCGCTGCTCGGCCGCCGCGAGGCTCGCGGCGAGGTTCACCGCGGTGGTCGTCTTTCCGACTCCGCCTTTTTGGTTAGCGACGGCGAAGATCACAGGGGGGGAGGTCATGCTGGCGCCGCGGTTCCTTACACCACGGGGAGGGGGGAGCCATCGGTCTTGCGTGCAACCCCCGACATTTTTTTGGCCATCGGGCAAGAGTAATCTACATAGACCGACATGTCGTCGCATGTAGGTGTCGGTGGTCGCAAACGTTCCTCATCGTTCTCGGAGCGGCTGCGCGTGGCCTTGGCCGACACCTGCGAGAGCCCCTCGGTGGAGCGAATTCTGACCGAAGGGTTTTTCCGTTCGAGGGCCTGCGATCCCGCTGTTTCGCAGCGGCTCGCCCCTGTCGTTTCGCTCCACGCCCGGGGCGCCGCCCCCCGTGGCCCGTTCGCTTGAACCGCATCTTGCCGCGCTGATTTCGCGCCGTTCGGAGGATCCATGCCGCTTCCCAAGACGTTCCAGACCTTCGCCGAGTTCGAGCGTGACTACCTCCGCGGGGGGACCCGCCTCGGGCTGACGCTCGAAGAGATCGTCGATGACGACGTGTTCGAAGCCGAGATCGAGATGACCGACAGCGACGATCCCTTCGAAGCGATGCGCGACGACTACTGACCCGAAAGGCTTACGATCCTCCCCGGGATCGAGGGCTCCAGCGGTGCCTCGCCGCTGGAGCCCGTTTTTTTGTGGGCAACGGGCCTCCCCTCTTGACCCCCCCGTCGCTGCATGGCACCCCTCCGCCTCCCTAACGGCCATGCAGATCAACGTCGAACAGCTCTCTCCCGTCCTCGTCGAGCTCCAAATCCAGGTCCCCGCGGATCAGGTGAAGGGCGAGATCGAGAAGGCATACTCCGCGCTCCAGCGCACCGCCCACGTCAAAGGGTTCCGCCCCGGCAAGGCGCCGCGCCAAGTGCTCGCGCACCTCTTCGGCGGGCGGATCCACCAGGACGTCGCGCAGCGGCTCGTGGACCAGACGCTCAACCAAGCGATCGCGTCCAAGCAGGTGCAGCCGATTTCGCAACCCGCCATCGCTCCGACCGAGCTCAAGCCCGAAGAGTCGTTCTCGTACAAGGCGCGCTTCGAAGTGACGCCCACCATCGACACGCTCACGTGGGAGGGTTTTGAGGCGAAGCGTCCGGCCATCACCGCCTCCGACGCGATGATCGACGCCGAGATCGCCGGGCTCCGCCGCGAGCACTCCACGCTCAAGACGCCCGAGCCGGAGCGGCCCGCGCAGAAGGGCGACACCGTGCTCTTCTCGTTCCGCCTCACGATCGACGGCAAGGCCCAGGGCCAAGGCGCCTCCGATCAAGAGGTCGAGACCGAGATCGGCTCGGGCGAGGTGATGAAGGAGATCGAAGAGGCGCTCATCGGCAGCAAGCCCGCCGACGAGAAGGACGCCTCGGTGACGTTCTCGGATCGCCACAACAACCCCGAGCTGCGCGGCAAGGTCGGCGTCTTCCACGTCGTCGTCAAAGACATCAAAGAGCGCATTTTCCCCGAGGTCGACGACGAATTCGCCAAGGACTGCGGCGAGGACAACCTCGCCGCGCTGCGCGACTCGCTCAAGGCCAAGATCGAAAAAGACCTCAAACAGAAGGCCAATGACGGCGTCGCCGAGCAGCTCGTGATGGAGCTCTGCAAGGCCAACCCGATCCCCGTCCCGCCGTCGCTCGTGCAGCAACAGGCCGAAATGACCGAGCGCGAGCTCATCACCACCGCCCGCCGCCAAGGCCAGCGCGTCGACGCGAACCCCGAGTTCCGCGCACGCGTCCGCGCCGACGCCGAGATGAAGGTCCGCGCGGGCCTCCTTATGGCCGAGATCGCCAAGCGCAAGGAGATCCGGGTCACCGAGGAGGACATCGAGAAGGGCTACGGCGAGCTCGCCGAGCAGACCGGCAAGAACATCGCCAAGGTCAAGGCCGAATACCGCGACGCCAAGAAGCGCGAAATGCTCATCGGGATGATCCTCGAGGACAAGGTCCTGGACATCATCGAAGCCGCGGCCAAGATCGCGGACGCTTGAGCGGCGAGCGGGCCCCTCGCCCCCCATCCCGCCCCCCACCCCCCGGAGGTCCGATGATTCGACGAGTCGAGACACGAACAGACGCCATGCACTTCCTCGAGCGGGAAGGCGCGCATCTCCGCGATATGGGCTACGTGCTGCCCACCGTCACCGAGGTCACCCACCGTGGCGAGCGCGAGTGGAACATCTTCAGCCGGCTCCTCAAGGACCGCATCGTGTTCATCGGGACCGAGGTGGATGACTTCGTCGCGAACGCGGTCATCGCTCAGTTCCTGTTCTTGGAGAGCGAAGATCCCGAGAAGGACATCCAGGTCTACGTCAACAGCCCCGGCGGCATCGTCACGTCGGGCCTCGCGATGTACGACACCATGCAGTACGTCCGCTGCCCCGTGTCCACGATGTGCATCGGTCAAGCGGCATCCATGGGCGCGGTGCTCCTCGCCGCCGGCCACAAGGGCCGCCGCTTCGCCCTCCCGCACGCGCGGATGATGATCCATCAGCCGCTCGGCGGCGCGCGCGGGCAGGCGACCGACATCGAGATCCAGGCGCGCGAGATCAAGAAGACCAAAGAGATGCTCACGGACATCCTGGTCCATCACACCGGCCGGGCTCGCGAAGAGCTCGCCCGGGACATCGAGCGCGATTTTTATCTCTCTGCGGGACAGGCCAAAGAATACGGATTGATCGACGAGGTCCTCCCCAAGAGGCAAAAGACGACCACCTGAGGGCTCAATCAACGAAGGCGTCGCAATCCCGGCGGCTTGCGACAGGGCGGCGAGGGGTCTAGAATCCCCCGGCTCGAAAGTCCTCAACGACAGTGTTGATTCGTAGCGCACCGGGCCGGCCCGGTGCGCACCGAGGGTTACGTGGACCGAAGGCGGGACGATCACGCAAACGGCAATCTGAGCTGCTCGTTCTGTGGGAAATCACAGAAGGAGGTCAAAAAGCTCATCGCAGGCCCGACGGTGTACATCTGCGACGAGTGCATCGGGCTCTGTAACGACATCATCGCGGAGGAGGTCGAGAAGGACGAGCCGTACGCGGGCTCCACCCCGATCCCCAAGCCCTCCGACATCAAATCGATCCTCGACGAATACGTCGTGGGCCAGCACCGCGCGAAGAAGATCCTCGCGGTGGCCGTGCACAACCACTACAAGCGCATCGACAGCAAGGTGTCGACCGACGACGTCGAGCTTTCGAAGTCGAACATCTTGCTGCTCGGGCCGACGGGCTCCGGCAAGACGCTGCTCGCGCAGACGCTCGCCAAGATCATCAACGTGCCGTTCGCCATCGCCGACGCGACGACGCTGACCGAGGCCGGCTACGTCGGCGAGGACGTCGAG
>CAYTJL010000256.1:0-13081 GCA_964437785.1 uncultured Polyangiaceae bacterium | reverse complement strand
GGAGTCACCCTCGAAGTCGTCGGCCGGAGCCTCGTTGGCGGTCCCGGAGTCGATGCACGGCGAGTTGGGCATGAGGTGGCGCGTGATCAGGTCGAAGAGCGGCTTTTGGTTCAGGTTGGAGGTGCAGCCGGGCAACCCGTTCACCGCCGCGATGTCGGCCGCGATGCTCTGCAACGCGCCGTCCCAGATGCGATAGAACCCCCCCGGCGGCGTGGGGAAAGAGAGGTCGTTGAACTCGAAGGCCTCGGGGTGAGCCTGTTTGCCGACCGCGCTGTCCTCATAAACGCCGAACGCGCTCGACCCGCCCGAGACCTCGATGATGTTGTTGCGCAGCCGGCCGAATTTGGCGCTCACCCCCGTGTTGAGCGTGAAGACCACGCCGGCGGCGATGGACGTGGGCGACGAGGCCCCGGGGTTCGAGCCGTCGAGGTAGTTGTTGACGACGACGACCGCGATCGGGTTCGCCTCGCCGTTGTGGAGCCAAATGGCCGTCGAGCGAGCGCTGTTTGCGCCATGGATGATGTTGTTGGCGATGGTGCCCGAGGAGGCGACGTTGTTGATGCCGCCGCACCACGCCCCGACAGGCAGGTTGATGCACGAGGCGCCCATGTTGGCGACCTCGTTGATGAGGTTGCCGGTGATGTCCGCGGGTGAGCTCGACGTGTAGATGCCAAAGCTCACACCGCCGCTCGTCGCGCCCGATCGGAGGATGTTGGACTTGACGAACGAGGTTTGACCTACGGCCTCGAGCATCACCGCGAACGAGCTCTTGCCCGACCCGCCGTCGATGATGTTGCCCTCGATCTCGATCACCGACGCTTGCTCCGCCCTCACGCCGGCGGAGTTTCCGAACGGCGCGAACGCGCCCATGATCTTGCGGTTGAGCAGGATCCTCGCCCCTTTGGCGTTCTTCGCGTAGATACCATAGGAGTTGCCCGCCGCGGTCTCGTGGGGGCCGTCGATGATGTTGTTGATGATCACCGGCGCTCCCCCGTCGATCACCACCGCTGCGCCCGCGACGCCGTTCGGGACGACGAACGTCGCGTCGTCTTTGGCGATGACGTGGAACCCGCCGAAGGCCGTTTGATCCGAGACCGTGGCGTCGGCGTACACGCAGATCGCGCTCTGGCACTCGACGACGCTCTCCGCCGTGTTGTCCTGTTGCCACGTCCCGGGGTCGAACCCGCCGTACATCGAGATCTCGTCGATGAGCGTCACGTCCTCTTGATACTTGCCATTCGCGACGACGACGGGCGTCCCGTTACCAATGAAGATGGCGTTTTGAATACCTTGGTACAGCGTCTTTACCGGGGAGGCCGCGGTGCCGGGGTTATTGTCGTTGCCGGTCGTCTCTGAGACGAAGGCGCCTTTGCCTTTGCAAACGGAGACGTCGTCCTTCTCGCCGTTACAGTCGTTGTCGATCCCGTCGCCGCAGAGCTCCAACGCGCCGGGGCGGATGTCCTCGTTGTCATCGTCGCAGTCCCCTGCACAATCGGTGACGCCGTCACCGTCGTTGTCATGGCATTGGACCCCGCCGTCGCCCCCGCCGCCTCCCGTGCTGGCCCCCGAAGAGCTGCCCGGCCCGGTGCCGCCGCCGGTTCCCGACGAGGAGCCGCCCGAGCCGGTGGTGAATGGTGCGTCGCACGCGGCCGCGAGCGCAGCGACGGACAGCGCCAGAAAAAGAGCAGAAGTGACGGAGACGCGCATCGTGCCCTCCAGGTAAGAAGCCAATCGACCGTGTCATGATCGACCAGCGCAACGCGATCTGCAAGGCGGGAACTCTGCTCAGCGCTCGATGTCCGCCGCATCCGGCGATGGGCCCAAGGGCAACCCAACGCCCGGGTCCATTCGAGACCTATCCCTCTTTTGTCGAGGTGATCCGTCATGCGGTATTCGTCGTGGAGCGCGCTGCGCTCATTGGGCCTCGTCGTCTCGATCGCGCTCGCAGGGTGTTACGGGGCCCTGCCAAACGACGCTTCGTCCCCCGAGGCGCCCGCGGGGGAGGCCCCCTTCTTCTTCCCCGAGGGCACGATCATCGTCGCGGCGTCGTCGGATCCTCCGATGCAGCTCACGGCGTCGGACGGCAGCGGCCTGACGCTGGTGTCGCTCTCGGCCCGCGCGGTGATCGAAGATCCGCTTGCTTTTACGGAGATCACGCTCGTCTTCGAGAACCCCGAAGATCGCGTGCGCGAGGGCACCTTCATGGTCACGTTGCCTCCCTCCGCCGCGCTGAGCCGCCTCGCGATGAAGATCGGCAATGAGTGGCAAGAGGGCGAGGTCGTCGAGAAGCAGCGCGCCCGCGAGGCGTACGAGGACTTCCTCCATCGCAAACAAGATCCGCTGCTCGTCGAGCAGGCCGCGGGCAATCAGGTGAGCGCGCGCGTGTTCCCGATCCCCGCGCGCGGCAAGAAGGAGATCGTCTTCTCGTATTCGCAGGTGCTCTCGGGGGGCGACCCGTACACGTTGCCGCTCAAGGGGTTGCCGGTCGTCGGGACGATTGACGTCGACGTGCGCGTCGCGGGCGCGCCCTCTCCCGCCGAGGAGCTTCACCTCAAAAACGCGGCGCCCAAGGGCGATCTCTCGGTGAGCCCCAAGCTCGTCCAAAAGCAGCCCGGCGTGCGCGCAGGCGAATTCGTGGCCGCGCGCGTCACGCCGATGCCCGACGCGTCGCCCGATCCGTACGCGCCCACGATCATCCTCGTCGACACGAGCGGCTCGCGCGCGCTCGGCTTCGAAGAGCAGCTCCGCACCGTGGCCGGCCTCATGAAGCGCATCGGCGAGGTCGCGGGCGCCGCGACGCCCGTCGCGGTGGTGTGCTTCGATCAGCAGGTCGATCCGATCTTCCAAGGCGAGGCCGGATCGTTCGGCGATCGCGAGATCGAGCGCATGCGCCGGCGGAGGGCGTTCGGCGCGTCGGATCCCGCGCGCGCGATCGCGTGGGTCGAGGGGCACGCGGCGGCGGCCGGATACAAGCGCTTGATCGTGCTCGGCGACGGCGTCGCGACCGCGGGCAACGACAAAGCCGCGGACCTCGGCAAGAGCGTCGCGAGGCTCAAGAGCGTCGGGATCGAGCGCGTCGACGCGATCGCGTTCGGCGGCGTGCGCGACGACGCGGCGCTGCGCCGGATGGTGCGCGCGGGCCTCGCGCGCGACGGCGTCGTGGTCGAAGGCAACCGGGGGCTCGCGACGATCGAGCGGCGGCTCACGCAGGCCACGCGATCGGGCCTCGCGGTGAAGGTCGACGGCGCGCGCTGGTCGCACCCCAAGATCGCCGACGGGATCCAGCCCGGCGATGAGATCGTGGTGCTCGCCGAGATGCCCGAGGGCCTGCCCGTGAAGGTCACGATCGGCGACGCGACGGCCGGCCCGCTCACGCTCGCGGAGGGCGATCGCGCGCTCGTGGAGCGCGCCGTCGCGGGCGCGCGGATCGAGGCGCTGCTCGACGAAGAGGCCGCGCGCGGATCGACCGAGGACACGCGCAAGCGCATCATCGCGCTCTCGACGGGCTACCGCGTGCTCTCGCCGTACACCGCGCTGCTCGTGCTCGAGACCGACGAAGACTACAAGCGCTTCGGGCTCGATCCGACGTCGCTCTCCGACATCACCACGCTGCGCGACGGCCGCGTCGCGCGCGCGTCGCGCCCCGGAAAGAAGTGGCCCTCCGCGCCGCCCGCCCCGCGCGTGGGCTTCCGTGATCCTGCGCCGCGCGAGCCTGATCTCACGGTTCGAAACCAACGGCCGCCGGTGCGATCCGCGGGGCGCGCGCGCGCTCGCGCCATGGGCCCTCCGCCCGTCGGTCCGGTCGAGCCGTCGATCGCGCCGCGCGCCGCGGCGCCGCCGAAGCGCAACGATCCGATGAACGCGCGCGGCAACATGTGGGGCGCCGAGATCGGTGACTCGTTCGGCGCGGGCGGGCTTGGTTTGTCGGGGATCGGTGAAGGGAGCGGGGGTCGCGGCACGGGCATCGGGCTCGGGTCCGTGGGCACCGTCGGTCACGGCGCAGGCCGCATCGCGCCGGCCCCGCCGCCCGTCGCGAGCGCGGCGCCCACGCAGCGT
The DNA here is from genome assembly GCA_964437785.1 of uncultured Polyangiaceae bacterium. GTDB lineage: Bacteria > Myxococcota_A > Polyangia > Polyangiales > Polyangiaceae > CAYTJL01. Next base: position 9,025 of record CAYTJL010000256.1, on the reverse strand, counting down.
CCTCCCGCCGGCAACGCGGCCGCGCCTCCTCCTCCGCCGCGGTCTCTCAGCAACGCGATCGCGCCGCCCGCCGAAGCTCGCTACGCCGACGCGCCGAGCTTTGGATCGGCCCATGGCAGGCTCGGCGGAGCGCACGCGACGCGGCCGCCGCAGATCCGCGCCTCCGCGGTGAACGTGAGCGGCAGGCTCCCGCCCGAGGTGATCCAACGCGTCGTCCGGCAGAACATGGGCAGGCTCCGCGCGGCGTACGAGCAATCGCTCGCGAGCGATCCGAGCGCGAACGGCCGCATGTCCGTGCGCTTCGTGATCGGCGCGAACGGCTCGGTGACGGCCGTCTCGATCGAAGGATCGAGCCTCCCGCGGAGCATGGAAGCGAAGGTGATGGCCGCGTTCCGAGCGATGCAATTCCCCGCGCCCGAAGCGGGAGCGGTCACCGTCGTGTACCCGATGGTCTTCAGCCCGGGCGAAGGATCGTCGTCGCCTCCGCGCGACGCTCCATCGCCGCCCGCTGCGCCACCTCCTGCTGCGCCGCCTCCGCCTGCTGCGCCGCCTCCGCCCGCGCCTCCTGCGCAGACCATCGGCGAAGACGGCAAGCCCCGCGTGGAGCCGTACACCGGCCGCTTCAAAGACGTGATGGCGCTCGTCGCGTCGCACGATCCCAAGGCCCTCGACGCTGCGTTCGCGTGGTACCGCGAGGCGCCCGGCGACGTGATGTCGCTCGTCGCGCTCGGCGAGGCGCTGGAGGAGGCGAAGCAACAAAAGGCCGCCGCGCGCGTGTATGGATCGATCGTCGATCTGTTCCCTTCGCGCGCGGATCTGCGCCGCTTCGTTGGCGCGAGGCTCGAACGGCTGGGCGAGCACGGCCTCGCGCTCGCGTCGGACACGTATCAAAAGGCCGAAGATCAAAGGCCCGATCACCCTTCGAGCCACCGCGCCTTCGCGTTCGCGGAGCTCAAACGGGGCCGCTTCGAGGCGGCGTTCGAGGCCATCGCGCGCGGCCTCGATCAGAAGTATCCACCGAACCGCTTCGCGGGCGTGGAGCAGATCCTGCGCGAAGATTTGGGCCTCGTCGGCGCGGCGTGGGCCAAGGCCGAGCCGTCGCGCGCCGAGCAGATCGTGGCGCGCGTTCATCAGAAGAACGGCAAAGTGGAGGACGCTCCGTCGCTCCGCTTCGTGCTCACGTGGGAGACCGACGCGAACGACGTGGACTTCCACGTGTACGACGCGACGGGCGAGCACGCGTATTACAAGAGCCCGCACCTCTTGAGCGGCGGTGATCTCTACGCCGACGTCACCACGGGCTACGGCCCCGAGTGCTTCACCGTGCGCCTCCCGCGCGAGGCGCGGAGCAAGCGTTATTCGCTCGCGGCGCACTACTATTCGCGCGGTCCCATGGGCTACGGCATGGGCCGCGTGCAGATCATCGATCACGACGGCGCCGGCGGGCTCACGTTCGAAGAGCGGCCCTTCGTGGTGATGACCGATCACGCGTACGTCGAGCTCGGCAGTTATTGAGCGCCGCACAAGGCCACGTTGACGCCTCGCGCACCGGGCGATAGACGCCCGCCATGCTCATCCTGGGGCTCAACGCCTTTCACGGCGACGCGTCCGCTTCGCTCCTCATCGACGGCCAGCTCGTCGCCGCGGCCGAGGAAGAGCGCTTCATCCGGGTCAAGCACTGGGCCGGCTTTCCCCGCCTCGCCGTCGAATATTGTTTGGCCGCGGCGGGCGCGCGCATCGAGGACGTGGACCACATCGCGATCGGCCACGACCCCAACGCGCACCTCCTCGATCGGATGATGTTCACGGCGCGGCAGCGGCCGACCGCTGCGTTCGTGATGGCGCGGCTCAAGAACATGGCGTCGGCGGGCGATCCCAAGCTCGCGCTCGCCGAGCAGCTCGGCGTCGAGCCGCGCAGGCTCCGCGCCAAGGCGCATGCGGTCGAGCACCACCAAGCGCACATGGCGTCGGCGTATTATCCGTCGAGCTTCGACGAGGCCGCGGTCGTCTCGATCGGCGGCTCCGGCGACTTCGTCAGCACGACGTGGGGCCGCGCCGTGGGCACGCGCGTCGAGCCGCTCGCGCGGGTGAGCCTCCCGCACTCGCTCGGCATCTTTTACTCGGCGATCACACACTATCTGGGCTTTCCCAAATATGGTGACGAGTACAAGGTGATGGGGCTCTCGGCGTACGCGAAGCCCGATTACGTCAGCCAGCTTCGTAAGGTGGTGAGCGTCGGCGGAGGGAGCTTTGCGCTCAACCTCGATTACTTCGTTCACCAGCACGGCGCCTTGGCTACGACGTGGGACGGCGAGCCGCACATCGAGCGTCTTTGGTCCGACAAGCTCGTTGAGCTGCTCGGCCCTCCGCGCGAGAAGGACGCGCCCATGGACGATCGTTTCAAGGCGATCGCGGCCTCGGCGCAGGCCGTCTTCGAAGAGGGGTTCTTCGAAGTGCTCCATCGGGCGAGGGCCATGACGGGCTCGAACAACCTCGCGCTCGCGGGCGGCTGCGCGCTCAACAGCGTCGCTTGCGGGCGAATCCGGCCCAAAGGGCTCTTCCGCGATCTCTTCATCCAGCCGGCGGCCGGCAACGCGGGCGCCTCGCTCGGCGCGGCGCTCCACGTGGCGCACCAAAAGCTCGGGGTTTCGCGCAAATTCCGGCAGACGCACAGTTTTTGGGGGCCGGCCGCCACGCAGGCCGAGATCGAGGCTCTGCTCCGCGACGAGAAGGTGCCTTTCGAGACGCTGCCGGAGGACGACCTCATCACGCGGGTGGCGAAGCTCATCGCGGACGGCAACGTGGTTGGATGGTTTCAGGGTCGTATGGAGTGGGGCCCGCGCGCGCTCGGCCATCGATCCATCTTGGTGGACCCGCGGCGCAGGGAAATGCGGGACGTCTTGAACGCGCGCGTCAAGCGGCTCGAGACGTTCCGGCCCTTCGCGGCCGCGCTCCCGCTCGCGCGGGCCAAAGACTTCTTCGACCAGGACCACCCCGATCCGTTCATGACGATGGTCTATGGCATCAAGCCCGAGAAGCGGCCTTTGATCCCCGCGGTCACGCACGTGGACGGGACAGGCAGGCTCGGGACGGTCACGCGCGACGAGAACCGGCGGTATTTCGATCTCATCACCGCCTTTGGTGAGCTCACGGGGGTGCCCGTGCTCCTCAACGCGTCCTTCAACGAGAACGAGCCTATCGTGTGCACGCCCAAAGAGGCGCTCGACTGCTTCTTGCGGACCAAGATGGATGTGCTCGTGTTGGAGCGGAGCTTGCTCGTCAAGCCCTCACCCCGGACCCCTCTCCCGTAGACGGGAGAGGGGAGTCAGAGGGCCCGATTTCAAACGGGCTGGCCCATCACCGCGGCGATGCCGCGCACCTCGCGCATGAGGTGCTCGAACATCGGGAACGTGAGGGCTTGAGGCCCGTCCGAGAGCGCTTTGGAAGGCTCGGGGTGCACCTCGACCATCACGCCGTCGACGCCCGTCGCGACCGCGGCGCGCGCCATGGGCGTGACCCCTTTGGCGTAGCCCGTGCCGTGCGAAGGATCGATGACGACGGGGAGATGTGTTTGCGCGCGGAGCATGGGGATGACGCCAAGATCGAGCGTGTTGCGCGTGGCCGTCTCGAAGGTCCGAATCCCGCGCTCGCACAAGATGACCTTCCTGTTGCCGCGCGAGAGGATGTATTCGGCGGCCATGAGCCACTCTTTGACGGTCGAGGACAAACCGCGTTTGAGCATCACGGGCTTGTCGATCTCGCCGACGCGCTCCAACAGCGTGAAGTTCTGCATGTTGCGGGCGCCGATCTGAACGATGTCCGCATACTTGACGACCAAATCGAGGGACTCGGTGTCTTTGGCCTCGGTGATGACGGGCAGGCCCGTCGCCTCGCGCGCCTCGGCCAAGAGCGCGAGCCCCTCCTCGCGCAGCCCTTGAAAGTCATACGGGCTCGTGCGCGGCTTGAAGGCGCCGCCGCGGAGGATGTGCGCGCCGAAGTCTTTGACGTGCTTGGCCGTCGACATCACCTGTTCGCGCGACTCGACCGAGCACGGCCCCGCCATCACGCACAAGGCTCCTCCGCCGACCTTGGCGCCCATCACCTCGATGACGGTGTCCTCGGGCTTCACTTCGCGGCTCACGAGCTTGTACGGCTGCGAGACGGGGACCGCGTCGGCCACGCCGTCGAGCCGCGTGAAGATCGATGGTTCGAGCGGGCCCTTGTTGCCGGTGATCCCGATCGCGGTGCGGATCGAGCCCGGGATGGGGTGCGGCACGTAGCCGAGATCGCGGACGGCGTTGCACGCGGCGTCGATCTGCTCGGGCGTCGCGCCCGTCTTCATCAGGATCAGCATGCGCGCGCCTATACCACGACGAGCCCGAGTTTCCCTTGCCTTGGCGACGAAACGATGACATCGCGCGTGGACATGACCGCTCGCGCGCTCCGATCCGTGTACCTCGTCGACGCTGTCCGCACCCCCATCGGCCGCTACGGCGGCGGGCTCGCCGCGGTGAGGCCGGACGATCTCGCGGCGGGCGTCCTCTCGGCGATCCTGAAGCGCAACGAGGCGCTCGCGCCCGCGATCGATCACGTGGTGATGGGCGCGACCAACCAAGCGGGCGAGGACAACCGCAACGTCGCGCGCATGGCGCTGCTCCTCGCGGGGATGCCGTACGAGGTGCCCGCCGTCACCGTGAACCGGCTCTGCGGATCAGGGCTCGAAGCCATCGCGGACGCGGCGCGCATGATCGCGGTGGGCGAGGCTGACGCTGCGCTCGCGGGCGGCGTCGAGAGCATGACCCGCGCGCCGTTCACCATGCCCAAGGCCGCGGAGCGCTTCGATCGCACGCCGCCGCCCGTCTACGACACGACGCTCGGCTGGCGCTACCCGAACCCGAAAATGGCCGCGCGCTTCGAGCTGATCTCGATGGGCGAAACAGCCGAAAATGTGGCTGTAAAGTGGGGGATCAGCCGCGACGATCAAGATCGCTTCGCGCTCGGGTCGCACACGCGCGCGGCCGCCGCGTGGGAGAAGGGCGCGTTCGCGGCCGAGATCGCGCCCGTCGCGATCCCTTCAAAAAAGGGCGATCCCACGCTCGTCGACAGAGACGAGAGCGTGCGCGCCGACTCCACGCTCGAAGCGCTCGCGCGGCTCAAGCCCGTGTTTCGCAAGGAAGGCACGGTCACCGCGGGCAACTCGTCGCCCATCAACGACGGCGCCGCGGCCGTGATGCTCGCGTCCGAAGAGGCGGTCGCGCGCGCGGGCCTCACGCCGATCGCGCGCGTGGTCGCGACGGCGACCGCGGGCGTCGATCCGAGCTTCATGGGCGAGGGCCCGATCCCGGCCGTAAAGAAGCTCCTCGCGCGCGCGGGCAAGACCGTCGCCGACGTGGATCTCGTCGAGCTCAACGAGGCGTTCGCGGCGCAGTCGCTCGCGTGCATCCGCGGGCTCGAGCTCGATCCCGAGAAGGTCAACGTGAACGGCGGCGCGATCGCGCTCGGCCACCCCATCGGCTGCTCGGGCGCGCGCATCGTCGCGACGCTCGCCCACGCGATGCGCGCGCGCGGCGCCCGCACGGGGATCGCCGCGCTCTGCATCGGCGTCGGACAAGGGATTGCGACGCTCCTCGAACGGGTCTAGACGGGTCGCCTCATCAACGAGGCAACCATGAATTTCCCCGAGATCAACGTCCCCGGCCAAGGCCAGCTCTACGCAAAGCTCACCACCACGCTCGGCGAGATCGTGGTCCGCTTGGAGGAGCAGCGCGTCCCCAACACCGTCAAGAACTTCGTCGGTCTCGCGACCGGCGCGATCGACTGGCGCGACCCCAAGACCAGCCAGTCGATGAAGGGCACGCCCTGCTACGACGGCGTGCGGTTTCACCGCGTCATCCCCAACTTCATGATCCAGTGCGGCGACCCGCTCACGCGCCATGGCAACCGCGGCGATCGCTGGGGCACGGGCGGCGTTGGCTACAAGTTCCAAGACGAGTTCCACCCCGAGCTGCGTCACGACAGCGCGGGCGTGCTCTCGATGGCCAACTCGGGCCCCAACACCAACGGCGCGCAGTGGTTCATCACCGAGGGGCCCACGCCGCACCTCGATCGCAAGCACAGCGTGTTCGGCAAGGTGGTGAGCGGCATGGACATCGTGAACAAGATCGCGCGCGTGCCCACGACCCGCGACTGCCCCGACCAAGACGTGATGCTCACGCAGGTCACGCTCTTCCGCCAGTAGTCCTCGCCAGCGTCACGGCGAGCATCATGGCCGCGCGCATCCCGCGCGCGTCGGCCTCTCCGAGCCCCGCGATGTCATAGCCCGTCCCGTGATCGACGCTCGTCCTGACGATGGGCAGGCCGAGCGTCACGTTCACGGCGTCGCCGAACGCGAGCAGCTTGCTCGGGATCGTCGCTTGATCGTGGTACATCGCGAGCGCGCCGTCGTAGCGGCCCGCTGCGCCGCGCCTCCGCAGCGCGTGGCGGATCCCGGTCTCGGCGCCGATGGGCCCGTGCAAGGCGGCGTCGATCCCTTCGAGCGCGAGCCGCTTGCGCGCGCGCTCGATCCCGGGCGCGATCACCTGCTCCTCTTCTCGCCCGAGCAAACCCCCTTCGCCCGCGTGCGGGTTGAGCGCGAGCACCGCGACGCTCGGCACCTTTGCGCTCGTCGCGAAGAGCAGCCGCGCGAGGTGGTAAGCGCCGCGCTCGACGCCCTCGATGGTGATCGACGAGGGCACGTGCGCGATCGGGAGGTGCGTCGTGACGAGCGCGATCGTGAGCTCGGGCGCGTGGAACGCCATCACGACCTCCTTCGCGCGGAGGCGCGCGGCGAGGTGCTCGGTGTGGCCGAGGAAGCCCTCGCTGCCCGGCGCTTCGCTCGTCGCGATCGCGTGTTTGGACACGGGCCCGGTCACGAGCGCGTGCGCGAAGCCGCTCGTCACGAGGTCGGTCGCCTGATCGATCCACGCGAGCTGCGCCGCGCCGGCCGCGGGATCGGGCGCGCCGTACGAGGGCAGCTTGCGGAGCTTCGTGCTCTGGGCGTAGACGCCGATCTCGCCGGTGCCGAGCGCTTGCGCGTCGCGCTCGCTCGTCACGTCGACGAGGCGCTTCACGGGCACGCGACGGAGCGACGCCGCGCGCTCGATCACGCCTCGATCGCCCACGAGCACCGAGCGCGCGCCGCGCACCTTGGAGGCCGCGACGACCGAGACCTCGGGCCCGATGCCGCTCGGGCAACCGATGGAGACCGCGAGGATGACCGGACCGCGTCCTGCGCTCATGCGCCCTCCAGCTTGTATCCTGCGCCGCGCACCGTGACGAGCGGCAGCGCGTTGCCCATCTTGGCGCGGAGCCTCCGCACGTGGATGTCGACGGTGCGCGCGCCGCCTTCGTAGCGCCCGCCCCACACGCGGCGGAGCAGCTCGTCGCGCCCGACGACCTTGCCGCGGCGCTCGGCGAGGTACGCGAGCAGCGTGAATTCTTTGGTCGTGAGCGCGACGCTCGCGCCGCCGATCGAGACCTCGCGCGCGGGTTTGTCGATGACGATCGCGCCGACCTTGAGCCGCTCCTCGGTCGAAAATTCGCTGCGTCTCCACTCGATGAGCCGGATGCGCGCGTAGAGCTCGACCGGCACGTACGGCACGAGGACGAAGTCGTCGAAGCCGCTCGACGGATCGACGCGCGCGGCCTGCGCGTGCGTGACGGCGAGGAGCGCGCCCGTGTGCTCCAAGCGCGGCTCGCGGCGCAGCGCGCGCAGCACGGCGACCGCGAGGTCGGGCCTGTCGAGGGCCTCGACCACGATGGCGCGGATGAGCGCGCGCTCGTCGCCTTGGAAGGCGAGCGCGGGCTCGTCCCACAGATCGAGCGCGACCACCTCGGCGCCGAGGCCACGCAGCGTGCTCATCGCGCCGTCCTCGCGATCGAGGCTCGGCCCGTGGCCGACCACCACGATGCGCGCGCGGCTCTTCATCCTGCCCGGTCTAGTACAGGTCGATGGAAGCGTAAAAGCGGGTTGGGGGGTCAGTACGCCCAGCTCTCGAACAGAGGTGGCGGGTCTTCTTCCCCGCTTATTACGAATTGAGCTGTGGGGGCCACAAGTCGGGGTGCTCTCGATAAATGGGGTTCATAATGTCGAGGAGTATACATCCCATCAAGTTTCCAACGGCGCTCCTGTACGCTTCAAATTCTTGATCTGTGCAACTATTCATCACCAACATGACTGACTCATCGAGCTTCGCTCCGAAGTCGAGCATGAGCTTGTTGACCTGAGAGGCGACATCTTTGCGCATATTGGTGTCCTTGCCCATGTCAAGGGCCTTGCTTCACGGGTTGAATCTTGGTGGCTTCGGTTCGGTTTGATCGCTGTAAAGAGGCGCAAGAAGCTTGTCTTCTACCTGTTCGAGTACAACCTGAAGAGACGCTTGGTATCTGAGTGAAGAGTTAGCGTCACAATGGGTGGGCAACTCCGCGACGATCCATGCGAGCAACTCTTTGTATTCTCTCCCGATGTCTGCGATCTCTTGTGCAATATCTTTGTTCATGAGCCACCCTGCCTTCGCCTCTCCGCTCGTGCTCGGCCACGTTCGGACTCCTCTTCACGCTTTTCAAGCGGCTCGAGATCGGGGTGCTCGTCGTAGATCTCTTCGAGAAATTCCATCCCCATAAAGCCGACTACATAGCCAACGGCGCGACGATGACGCACAAATGTCTCCCTGGGCTCGTTCTGACGCACCCGCTCCAGCGTCGCGAAAAGGCGACGTTCTAAATTCATGCTTCTCTCGATAATCTCGCGCGCAAACTCTTTGTTCATGTCACCAATCTTTTTTGCCTGGGAGGGTGTTACTCTCCCAACATCCATAGTTCTCTCGGCAGAGCCGGACACACTTGTCAAAATTCCCACCAACCCTACCAAGCTCGTCCAGGCATTGTTCAATGCACATCTCCTTGACTCTTCCGCATTCTTCCTCGGATGGTTTCGCCGCGTCCGACTCCAGGGTGAGCGCGAGCAGGATGCAGAGCCCAAAGATGC
>CAYTJL010000255.1:0-13500 GCA_964437785.1 uncultured Polyangiaceae bacterium | reverse complement strand
GCAGCGAGCGAAGCCCCTTGTCCGCGCTGCGTCGGGGGGCCCCGAAATGCCGAGCGTGGCAAAGCGACTACGGTGCCTTTGGTGACGACGTCTCGAGCTCGGCTTTCGGGGGTGGCGCCGCGGACGGGGCGAGCGCTCGTGCGGTATGCTCTCCCTCGTCTCTCGTCCGCCTTACGCCTGCTTCTCCGCGAGCGACGCGCCCGGCGCGATGCTCGCAAGGAACGTCGTCTTGATCGCCGCAGGGCTCGGCACGCCGATCGCCACGGCGATCGTCGCCCCGGTCGCGCTCACCACCGTTTGCCCCGAGATGTCGTTCTCTTCGTCGAGCGATTGCTGCACCGCGAGCGGCGTTGACCAATAGCTCGCCAGCGTAGGATTGGTGACGAGCACCGCGGCGAGCGGATCCCAGAAGAAGTATTGCCCGGCGACGATGCTGTCAATCTGCGTGGTCAGCGCCTTGAGCAGGAGCTGTGTGGCGAGCGGCGCGCCGCCCCCGGCGACGTACATTTGGAGCGCGGAGAAGAACGTCAGATCGAGCGGGACCAGGTTGGAGGCGTTGAGCGGGACGAGGCAAACACGCGTCTTGCCGGCAGCAGAGAGCATGAGCTCCGCGCCGAGCGGATCGACGAACATGTTCCACTCCGCGACGGCGTTCGTGTAATCGGGGTTGAAGCCGTTCACGTTGCCAGGCACGTTGCCCCCGCCGGGAGGACTGTTGATCACGCCGCCCATCACGATGAGCTGGCCAATCGACGGGAGGATGCCGGGCTGGGCGCGGAAGAGCGTGCCGAGGTTGGTCCCGCCGCCGAGCGAGAGCACGGTGAGGCCGGGGTTCTGCGCGATCAACGCGCTCGCCAGATCAACCGCGCTCGGCAGAGGCGTGGTGGGATTCGCGGGGAACGTCACGCCATAGGCGCCGTCCACCTGCGTTCGGAAGGAACCGGGATAAACGTTGCTGTAGAGGAGAGGCGCGCTCGTGCCCTTGCCGACGAGGATGTCCGTGCGGCCGAGCGCGGCGAGCAGGCCGAGGATGTTCTTGGTGCCCGGGGTTAGGTGCGCCGCGCCCACACCCGTGGTCGTGATGCCTACCACGTTGACGGCAGGGTTCATCACGAGATACGCGATCGCGAGCCAGTCGTCGAGCGCGGAGTCCGTGTCGATGAGAACGTTGGTCTTCATCGTGCCACGTTACCACCGCGCAACGCCGAAGATCACGCTCTTTCGGCGGAAGCGTCGACAGGGTCACCCCCCCTTCCGCGCCTCGTAGGATTGCCCGATCCGCGCGACCGCGAGCGCCTTGAGCGCGTGGGGCTGAGACTCGAATTGATCCTGCTGGGGGTGGACCTCGACGATCAACCGCACACGAAAGCGCTTGAAGGCAGGCAGCTTCTTTCCGACCTCCTCGGGCAGATACCCCACGATGGGCTGGTCCGAGCCCGCCGTCTTCAAGAAGAACCGCAGGAACGTCCCGCCGAGCACCTCGCGCTTTTGATAGTGGCGCCCCGAGAGGAGCACCCGCTCGACCTGCGTCTCCAAATAGTCTTGCGCGAGGCTCTTCTTCTCGCGAAGAAAGGCCTCTTTGACGCGCGTATAAAGCCCCTCGGCCACCGACGGAGAGGCGGCGAGGTTCGGCATCTGGAGCAGCTCTTTGGTGATCCCGACCGTCGCCTTGAGCCCCTCGTCCTGCGCCCCGATGAGCGGTGTCGCCGTGGTGACCGCGGCCTTGAGCGCCTCGATCTCGTCAAAAGGCAGCTCCATCTCGCCCATCATCACCGCGAGCGGAGGCGCGAACTTGCCGTCGTCGAGCACCGCGCCCTCGACCTTCTCCGGCACATCCTTGGCGTCTACCAGCTTTGCTTTGGCCAGGATCTCGAAGGCCTCACGCCTGTCCTCGACCTCCCAAGGGTCTTTGCCCTCTTCATCGAGGCTCTTGTCCGGCGCCCTCTCTTCGAGCGCGTCGAGGATGCCTTTGTACGCAGGCGTCCTGCGCAGCCTGGGCAGGCTCTTCGGCTCGAACCAGAGCAGTTGGAGCAGCTCTTTGATCTGCTTCTCGTCGGCCTCGGGCTTCACCACCCGAAGATCACGTTTGGGCGGGCTCCACGGCGCGGCCGCGGGCTCGCGCGGCTCTTCAAGGACCGGCGCAGGCGCGGACGCGGCCGCCGACATCCCCACGGTCTCGCGCGGGGGCCCGCCGGGAGATGCGTTTCCCCCCCAGGGCGAGGACGAGGGCGACAAAGGCGGCCCAAACGAGGGCTCGCGGGCAACGGGCACGACCGCGGGCGCGGCCAAGAGCTGGTCGAGAGGCCGTGTGCTGCTCGCGGGGTTCGACGGGGTCGAGGGCGGCGGCCAGAGCGGTTGCGAGGGCGATTGTTGAAACGGCAGACCCGCGCTGGTCTTGGGCCGATCCGGCTCAGCGCCCTTGGGGGACCCAGGTGAAAAGGGCAACGCGGGCAGGTTCAACGCGGCGATGTCCGACGCCGTCAACGTGCGTGACGCGGAGGGCCCCAAAGGCTTGGCGGCCGGCCTCATCATCTCTTCGGCGTCGGGCCGAGATGGATTGCGCGCCGCGAGCCGCTCCAGCTCAGGCCACGTGACCTCCTGCGCGGCGGTCTCGAGCCCGACGAGCACACGGCCCATCTCGTCCGGCCGCTCCAAGGGGATTTGCGCGCGCCACGTGATCGTCGCGACGGCCTCGTCGGTGTCAATCCACAACGTGTCTGCGCGCAGCGCGAGCCTCTGCGGGCCGCCGCGGCCGCGCTCCAAGAACGCGCCGGGGCGAATGCCGGGCAAGCTCGTGACGAGCCGCGCGTGATCGGGGCTCAGGTTCTCGAGCACGATACGCTCGTTGTCGCGCAGCACGGAGAGGAGCTGATCTTTGGGCGCTTGGTTGAAATACCCGAGGTCGAGCCCCTCGGGCAGCGGCCTTTCGAGCCACTTTGGACCGAGCGATTGGGCCTGCCAACCGAGCTTTTCGACGCGCGAAGGCCAGCTCGCCGCGATCGGGCCAAACCCCGTTGGCTCGATGAGATCATCCATGCTGCTCACGTACGTGGCATGCGGGATCAAATTGGGCAGCGCGCGCCGCCCGTACGTGTCGCGGACGTCGCGGCGGAGCCCCACCGGGTTCCACGTGCCCGGCCCGCCCGCCGCGCGATCGTACGAGAGCGGCATCCGCGTAAAGCGCTGTCCCTCTTGGAGATGGCCTTCGAGCGAGAACCACCGGTCGCTGAAGACCTCGATGGACTTGTCGACGTCGCCCACCACCACGCGCGCCATCACCGATCGCACCGGGGATCGATTCGGCGCATACGCGTGCCCGACCACCATCACCTCGGCGCGGGGCTTCGCCGGAACGAGGTCATTCGGCGCGCGCACGCCGCGCGAAGGATCGTCCCCCGCGAAGGTGTCGTCGGCGTGAACGGGCTCTTGCGACGGCGCCAAGATCGACTCGATCGGGCGCAGGGAGAACGTGCCTTTGCAGAGGACGGTGAGCACCCACGCGCCTTGGCGCGGCTGCCAAACGAGGGAACCAACGGGGAGCGGGCTCAGCGAGACGACATCCATGGAGCCTCCGAGGCTAGCGCTTTCTTCGTTTCAAAGGGGCGCTTCGGTTCCATCGCCCCACGCAGCGCGGGACCTGTGCTAGAGGGCGGCCTTCTCTATGGACATCCTCTTCGTCGCCGCCGAGCTCGCCCCTTACGCCAACGGAAAGGGCCCCGGCGACGTCGTCGCGTCGCTCTCCAAGGCGCTCCGCCTGCTCGGGCACAAGGTCACCATCGTCCTGCCGCGCTACGCCGCGTTCGAGCGCTCCGGTCTCCTGCTCGCGCGCAGGTTGAGCGGCATGGAGGTGCCCGCCACGCCGGCGGCGCCCGCGCTCGCGGTGACGCTCTACGACGGCCGCTTGGGATCCGGCGTCGATCTCCTCCTGCTCGACGTGCCGGGCTTCGCGGATCGCAAAGGCGTTTACGGCGAAGACGGCAAGCCCTACCCGGACAACGGCGCGCGCTACGCGACGTTCTGCCGCGCGGTCGCCGAGCTCGTGCGGCTCCGCGAGGCGTCGGGCACGCCGTTCGACGTGGTCCACGCGCACGATTGGCCGACCGCGATGGTGCCTTATCTCTTGCAAGAGGCCGCGAACGCGCCGCACGCGCACACCGTGCTCACGATCCACGACCTCGCGAACCAAGGGCATTTCCCGGCCGAAGTGCTCGCCGATCTCGGCCTCGGCCGCGAGCACTTCCACCACGAGCGCCTCGAGTTCTACGGCATGGTGAGCTTCCTCAAGGGCGGCGTGCTCTCGACCGACGTGATCACCACCGTCTCGACCACGTACGCGCGCGAGATCCTCACGCCCGAGCTCGGCGAGCGCATGGACGGCGTCCTGCGCATGCGCGAGCGCGATCTCACGGGCATCGTGAGCGGCATCGACTACGCGGTGTACAGCCCGACGAGCGACCCCGCGCTCATCGCGCGCTACGACGCCGAGGACGCGGGCAACAAGAGGCGCTGCAAGAGCGCGCTCCTCCACGAGCTGTCGCTCGAAATGGCCCCCGATCGCCCGCTCATCGCGGCCATCGGTCACGTCTCCGCGCAGCGCGGATCGGATCTGCTCGCCGCGGCGCTGCCCAAAATCTTGAAGAGCGACGTCTCCGTCGTCATCGCGGGCGAGGGCGATCACGCGCTCCTCACCAAGCTCGAAGCCGCGGCGTCCAAGGCCTCGGAGCGCGCGGTCGTGCTGCCCGCCGCGAACGAGCAGCTCGTCCACCGCATCCTCGCGGGCGCGGACATCGTCGTCGTGCCTTCGCGCTACGAGCCGTGCGGCCTCACGCAGCTCTACGCGCAGCGCTACGGCGCGCTGCCGGTCGCGCACAGGACGGGCGGCCTCATCGACACCATCGTCGACTGCGACGCTTCGCTCGAGACGGGCACCGGCTTCTTGTTCGACAAACCCACGGCGGCTTCGCTCGTCGGCGGCGTGCAGCGCGCGCTCGGCGCGGTGACGTCACCGCGTTGGGGCGCGCTCCGCCGTCGCGTGATGCGGCTCGATCTCGGTTGGGACAAGCCCGCGCGTCGCTACGCGCACGTCTACCGCGCCGCGATCGCGAAGGGCTGATCGACGCCGATCGCCTTTATTTGTCGAAGCTCGTGTTGATGCCTTTGGGCGCGACTTTGGGCGCGGCCGACGCCGCCGCGCTCGCAGCGGCCTTGCCGGGCGGCGCGCCGAGCTCGATCTTGGGCGGGCTCGCGCCCGACTCGGACACGACAACGTCGACGGTCGTCTCTTGTTTGCCCTTCACCACGTGGACGCGGTGGACGCTGCCGAGCGTGCCCGTGAGCGCCAGCGATCCGTCTTTGAGCGTGACGGCGGCGCCCTCGACGTCGACCGCTGCGTCGGCCGGAACGATGACGACTTGCACGCGGTGGTGACCCGCGGGGATGGGCGCCTCGGCGGGCGCGGGGGGCTTCGCGACCTCGGTCGCGGGAGGAGGCGCGGTCGCGACGATGGCCGCGGTGGTCGTCGCGATCGCTGGCGCGCTCGCCTGCGTCGCGGGTGCTTGCGCCTGCGTGCGACCCACGCCGTAGACGCCCGCGCTCACGATCAACGCGAGCGCAGCGGCCGCGACGATGATGGGCCACCGCCCCGACTTTTGAGAGGGCGACGTGACCTTGGTCTGCGCGAGGCCCGCGCCCGTGTTGCCGCCCGATGCCGTGTCGATGCCCGCGGACGATCCGAAGCCGGTGCGCGCGGGCGACGGGAGAGGCATGCCCGTGAAGCCCGTCCCCGCAGGCGGAGGGATGGAGCCGGGCATCGGAGCCTGCGTGCGGAGCGCGGGCGGTGGCACCGAGAGCGGCCGATTGGCCGACGGCGGAGGCACCGAAAAATGAGCGCCGACGTTCTGCCGCGCTTGTTGCGCGAGCGGCACGAGCATCTCTTCGGTGAGGGTGATCCCGTTCGGGAGCAGCGCGCGGATCGCGTTGTACATGTCGCCCGCGCTCTGAAAGCGCTCCGCGGGATCGCGGCGCAACGTCGCGTGGACGATGGCCGCGACCTCGGGCGGGATCCACGGCGCGAACTGCTGCACGGGCGGGGGCTCTTGGCTGTTGATCGCGAGGATCAGCTCGCCGAGCGCGGTGCAGTGCTGGAACGGCGAGCGGCCGGTGAGCGCTTGGTACATCACGACGCCGATCGACCAGATGTCCGCGCGGTGATCGATGTCTTTGGATCCGCGCGCCTGCTCGGGCGACATGAAGAGCGGTGATCCGAGGATCGATCCCGTCTTGGTGAGCGCCGCGTTCTCGGCGTCCTGCGCGTGATCCATCTTCACCTTGGCCACGCCGAAGTCGAGCAGCTTGACCATGCGCTCGCCGCCGTCGCGCCGCGCGAGGAACAGGTTCGCGGGCTTGATGTCGCGGTGGACCACGCCCACCTCGTGCGCTTTTTGAAGGCCCAAACACGCCTGCGCGATGATGCGCAACGTGACGTCGACGGGCAGCGGGCCGAGCCTCTTGATCGCTTGTTGAAGGTCCTCTCCCGAGAGGGCCTCCATCGCGAGGTAAGGCATGTTCGTCGCGGGATCGACGCCGCTGTCGAGCACCTGCGTGATGTATTGCGTGTCGATCGCGCCCGCGGCCTTCGCCTCGCGCTGAAAGCGCGCGACGAGGTCGGGCCGCGCGAGCTCGCCTCCGATCACTTTGACCGCGACTTTGCGGCCCGTAGAGGTGTGCTCCGCCAAGAACACGGACCCCATCGCGCCCGCGCCGAGCTGGCGCTCGATTCGATATCTGCCGTCGATCGTGGTGCCAATCACAACGAGCCTCGCGAGGAGAAGGATCCTCTCACGATATACAAGCGCGATGCCATAACCCTTTATCGGTTTCCCGGATCTCGTTCGTGCTCTGTTCCCGGCGAAATCAGAGCGGGCATGGGGACGAGCGCGGGAGAGCGCGCCTATGTGCCCGAGATTTTTGGTCAAACGCGCGGGCACGTGCCCGGGCACATCAGGCCCAGTGCGCGCCCTCGGCGCCGATGTCGAGCGCGACACGCCGCATCCCGAGCGCGCTCGCTGCATCGATAAACGCCGCGGTGGGCTCGCGCTCACCGACGTAAATCGCCATGTCGCCGCCGCCCGCGCCGCTCGGGCCGAAGCTCGCGCCTTCGTCGTTTGCGCGCGCGCGAAGAGAAGCGACGTCGTCCGTGAGGATGGGCGCGCCCGCCGCGGCGCCGAGCTCACCGAGCGCGCTCACCTGCGCGGCGATCGCCGCGATGAACGCGCGCGCGCTCGCCGCGTCGACGGCCGCGCGCGCGCCCGCGTGGACGCGATCCATGAACGCGCGATAGCCCTCGGGATCGCGCGCCTCGTGCGCGCGGACGAGGCCGATCAAGTTGGCCGTGGAGGCCGATCCCGCGCACGCAAACACGGTGATCACGACGCCGCTCGGCAGCGCGTGTTGCGGCGGGATCGCGCCCTCGCGATCGCCGATCACGAAGCGAATGACACCGCCGAACGTGCTCGACGCGACGTCGACCCCGCTGCCTCCGCCCTGCGCCTCGCGATGTGCGGCGAGCGCGAGCGGGAAGAGCGCGGCGCGCGCGGCCGCGAGATCGCGATCGCGGCCACGTTCACGGCGCGCGAGCATCGTCGCGACCAAGATCGCCGCGCTCGATCCGAGGCCGAGCTTGCGGCTCCCTCCGCCGGGCTCGGGCTCGCGCAGCGCGGACGCGTCGAAGGCGCACGCGCGATCGAGCGCTCCGGCGTCGATCGCAGCCTGCACCTCGGGCGTCACGAACGTGGCCTCGGCGTCGCCGTTCGCCTCGCAATACCGGCCCGCCGCGGCGACGAGCGCGGGCGCGCCTTCGAGCACCGCGTACGCGCCGGAGATCACCAGCTTGCCCGGCGCCCGCGCGATCAAGAGGCAGCCTCGACGAGCGACGCGGCTTCGCCCGGGCGCGCGCGGATCACGCGCGTGACGCCGGGCACCGCCGCGATCGCCTTCGCGACGGCCTCTTCTTCGCTCGCGCTCGTGAGCACCTTCACGTGCGGGCCCGCGTCGATGGTGAAGTACGCGAGCGTGCCCGCCGCGCGCAGCCTCCGCACCTCGTCTACTACGTTGACCGTCGCGCCAATCCAATAGAGCAGGCCCGGGCCCGCCGCGATCGCGGCCGCGTGCATGCGGAGCGCGCTCTCTTCGGCGGCGACGCCGAGCGCCTCCATGTCGCGCGCGAGGATCGCGTCCTTGACCCTCTTTTCGAGCGCGGGCGAGAGCTCGACCCACGCGGGGTAATACGGGCTCGTGCGCTGCGTGTGGAGCATGCCTTCGGTGGAGAGCGTGGGCTTCGGCCCTTCGCGCGTGACGGCGACGAGCACGCGCAGCGGCATGTGATCGGGCCCGGCCACGGGCTCGGCCGCGAGGAACGTCTCGCCCGTCTTGCCCGCGCGCAGCTCCGCGAAGCCGCCGAGCGCCGATCGCGCGGCAGAGACCGAGCTTCGTCGCGCGAGGTCGCTCACGCGCGCTTCGGCGTGATCGAGGCCCGCGGCCGCGAGCGCGGCGAGCGCGAGCGCGGCGAAGGCGGACGCGCTCGACGCGAGGCCCGCGGCCGTGGGGAAGTCGTTGTCGCTCGCGACGCTCGCGCGCGTCGTGATCCCGGCCTCGGCGCGGACGCGATCGAGGAGCGCGACGACGCGCTTGGTCGGCCCTTCGGCCGCGGGCGCGCCGGCGAGCGTGAAGGTGTCGGCGGTGAGGCCCTCGTCGAACGCGACGGTCGTGCGTGTGCTCATGCCCGCGAGCGTGACCGAGAGGCTCGGGACCGCGGGGAGGTTGTGGCCGTCGTCCCGCTTTCCCCAGTACTTGGCGAGCGCGATGTTGGGGTGGGCAGCGGCGGTGGCGCGGGCGGTCATCGGTCTTGGTCTCCCCGGATGAAGGTGATGAAGGCTTGATATCCAGCGTCTTGCCACGCGCCTTGGATGCGGCGCGCGTCGTCGTCCGATCCGGCGAGCGCGATCACGCACCCGCCGCCCCCTTTGCCCGTGAGCTTGGCGCCGAGCGCGCCGTTCTCGCGCGCGATCGCGCAGAGCGTCTCGATCACGTCGGTCGAGAGCATCAGCCCGGCGAGGAGCATTTGGTTCAGATCCATCAGCTTGCCGAGCCCTGTCACGTCGCCCGCCTCGATGGCGAGCGCCGCGTTCTCGACGAGCGCGGCGATTCCCTCGACGCCTTTGTCGACCATCTCGCGCTTCCTTTCGCGCAATTTGGCGAGCCCTTCGACCATGGTGCGCGTCGACGAGACGACGCCCGTGTTGCCGACGACGAGCGTGATGTCGCGGCGGAGCACGAGCGGGCTCGCGCCGTGCGCGCGCGTGTAGCGGAAGCACCCGCCGCGCGCCGCGGCCATGGTGTCGATGCCCGAGGGGTTGCCGTGGAAGACGCGCTCCCACGCGGTCGCGCGGTCGAGCACCTCGGCGATCGAAGGCTCGCGTGACGACGCGAGGATCGCCGCGCGCGCGACGGCGACGCCGAGCGCGGCCGAGCTCCCGAGGCCTGCGCCCGGCGGGAGCGCGCTCGACGCGGTGATCGAAACGGCTTGGATTTTCGGGTGATCGGGCGCGTCGATCAGCGCGGCGAGCGCGCGGCCGAGGTCGGTCGGATCGGCGGAGGAGGTCACACGATCGGGGCTCGACGTGGGTCGCGACTCCGCGTCCGCGGGTCGCTCGATCGTGAGCGAGCTCGGTCCTTCCGAGAGCGACGCTTCGGCGGCCGCGCCCTGCGCGATCCCCGCGGCGATCGCGGGCACGCCGTAGACGACCGCGTGCTCGCCGAGGAGGATGACCTTGCCCGACGCCTCCGCGCGCACGCTCATGGCCGGAGCACCTTCGCGCCTCCCGCGAGGATCTTCTTGGCCGACGCCGAGGTCGCGATCTCGCCCGCGTACGCGGCGGCCTCATCGCAGAGCGCGATCAGCCGCTCGGTGACAGCCGCGCGCGCGCCGCACCGTTCGAGCGCGGCGGTCGCTTCGATCACCACGGCGTCGCTCGCGTCGGCGCGGCCGAAGGCGCGCGCGAGCGCGGCGCGATCCGCGTCGCTCAAACGGCGATCGGCCTCGGCGATGATCGCGGTGCGCTTGCCTCTTCGGATGTCATTGCCCACGGGTTTGCCCGTGTCGTTCGGATCGCCGAAGGTGCCGAGCAGATCGTCGCGGAGCTGGAACGCGACGCCGATGGGCGCGGCGAAGCGCTCGAACGCGACGATGGTGTCGGGCCCCGCGCCGCCGAGCGTCGCGCCGAGCACGAGCGGGCCGGTCACGGTGTAGCTGCCGGTCTTGAGCGTGTGCATCACGTCGACGTCGGCGGCGCGGCCCAAGATGTCGATCTGCTGGCCGTAGACCACGTCGGAGTGGACGCGTGCAAAGCGCGCGATCGCCTTGTTTACGCGGTCGGCGGGCGCGTCGATGGTCGCGAGCACCTCGATGGCGAGGCCGTGCGTAAAGTCGCCGGCGAGGATCGCGGACGCGTTCGCGAGGTGTTGATCGGCGATGTTCTTCGTGAGCAGCACGTGCGCCGTGGGCCCGCCGCGGCGCTGATCATCGCCGTCCATCCAATCGTCGTGGATGAGCAGGTAGCTCTGGAGCAGCTCGAGCGCGACGCCTCCCTGGAGCGCGGGCTCGATGGGCGCGTCGGGCGCGACGGCCGCGTAGGCCGCGGCGAGCAGGCCCGCGCGGTACCGCTTGCCCCCGCGCAGCGTGAGATCGCGCGCGGCGTCGATCATCGCGGTGACGTCCGGGCCGTACTTCTTGGCGGAGTCGAGCTTGGCCGCGAAGAGCGCTTCGAGGCGGGCTTCGACCGCGGTCTTTACGCGGCCGAGCAAGGTCACGAAGTCGTCGCCGAGCGCGTCGGCGTGCGAGGGATGAGGAAGGATCATGAGAGCCCGGCTAGTAGCCCGGGCCGAGGGAGCGATCAATGGACGCTACGCGTGGGGGGTTGGCCTCTTCCGCTGGTCGCTGAGCGCCTCGGGATCCGAAGCGCGCTTTGCGCCTCAAAAATCGAAGATGATGCGGTTCGCGGTTTGTCGATTGAGCTCTTGCGCATTAAAGCCCAACTCGTTCCATCCCCCCTCCGCGGGCTTGGTCTCATTAAATTCAGCGATTTGCTCGATCATCGCTCGAAGACCTTGTTTGGCCTCGGCCACGACTTTCCAAGCGCCAAAGTAGCCCTGATCAACCGGGATACCCCTATTGAATCTCTCCGTGTAGACAAACTGATTCATCGACCCCCACTTCCCTCCGAGCCCGCGCTCCTTCATCAAATTCGTGTAGCGCTCCTCGTCCAATGGCTCGCGGGTCAACCAAGGATCAACGACCATCGCTTTGTCACCCTCCAGCTCGACCACCACGACGCTGTGGCCGACATGAATGCCCGTCCAACTGCACCGGCTCATCGACACGACGCCGGCAGGTGGGTGGTCGAGCAAATAACAGAAGACCACCGCGCTGTAATCGTCGCACACGCCGCCCATTGTCTTGTGCGCCACGAAGTTGTGCAAAAACATAGTCGAGAAGGCGGAGTCCGCGTAGGGTCCAGGGTTGTACTTGAGGAGCTTGAGGCTGGCGGAGCTGTTGTACACCAGACGAGGTTTCCATCCACCTTCACGATCGTCGGTGCGCGCGATGGCCCCCATCGTGTTTGTCTGTCCGTTGCACCGTAACAAGCTGTTGCCGGACGTCGCGATGATCTCCGAGCGGATGTTGCCGGCGTAGGGGATGATCTCCCGAGCATAGTTGATGGCGTCCTGCAACTCTTTGTCATCGGAGGCGCGCTGGATCAACGACCCAGTAGCCCTGCGGCGCGCGGGGAGCGGCGCCTTTTTGGCCTGCACGATGGCAGTCGGGTGCGGTTGCCGTGAAGGGAGGGTGGAGGCGAGGAGCCGACCGATCTTGGTGGCTTCTTCCTCAAGGATGGAGTCGCGGACGACGGCGATGCCGTAACCAAAGTGATTGCTCGCGCGCCCGCGGCGTTGTTGCACCACATGGGCGAGCTCGTGCCCGAGCAGCGTGCGCCCCTCGCGCGTTCGCGGATCGTACAGACCAGGGGTGAAGTAAATGTGCGGCCCCATGGTGAACGCGAGCGCCTTGAAGCGGCGTGGCTCCGCGCCGACATGGATCCTCACGTCGGAGAGGTCCTCATCGAGGATCTGCTCGGCATCCCGCCGGACGTCGTCGGGCAGCGGTACGCCCGCTGCGCCTTCGCGCGCGGGGGCTTCAATCCAGGGCGCCTTCAGAGCGCCGCCCGCATTCATGGTGAGCGCCATACCCCTCGAAGGGTACGCTCACCACCCGCGCGCACGATTGGCGGAATCGACGAAAAATGCGGCGGTAGCAAACGAAGCACACGGCAAAATCCACGGCGCTCGACGATTTGTGCGCACACCCTCCGCACTGGTCGCGCACACCCGCGCTCCGCCAAACCCGCCGAAAAGGGCCTACGAATCCATTGGGCACCCCGAGCGACCATGCCCATCAGCACCCTCTCCGCCCTCCGCGCGCGGATCCCCGTCACACCCACCCGCACGCGCGGCGATAGACCCAGCCTATAGCGGTCATAGGCCATCCCTCCCTTTCGCGCCCGGAGGGCCGCGTTACAAGAGGTGGAGTCGATCATGGACGATCACTTCGCAGGGAGAGAGCATGACATCGCGTGACGAGATCCTGAGCCTGATGAACCGCTATGTGTTCAGCTTCGATTCGGGGAGCTTCGATCAATTCGCAAGCCTGTTCGAGCATGGACAGTGGAGCTTCGAGGGCGGGCCGCCGTTCGTGGGTAAAGATCAGCTCCGCGCCGCGCTGTCGAACATCATCCTCTACGCCGATGGCACTCCCCGGACCAAGCACCTCACGTCGAACATCGAGCTGGAGATCCACGAGAACGAGGCGAAGGGACAATGTTACATCACCGTGCTCCAGCAGGCCGACGCCCGCCCGTTGCACGTCATCTTCTGCGGGCACTACTTCGACGAATTCGAGCGGGAGAGCGGCGTTTGGCGCTTCAAGAAGCGGCACATCCGCTTTGGGCTCGTCGGTGACATGAGCGCCCACATGTTCGCGCCCGTCAGCGTGCCCAACGCCTGAGCGTCCGCGAACGATGGTTGGATGAGCGCTGACACGTCAGCCCGAGCCGGCTGACGCGTCAGCCGGCGCGCGCAGCGGCCGGCGCGCTGGGATTCTCCGCGAGATCGAGCGGGCACGGCCGCTGCAAACGGCGCATGCGACGCCGGGGATCGCCGGCGCCACCAACCACGGAGCCCAACGCATGCGCCTCGACACCCTTCAACGCCTCTTCCCCGTCCTCACGCTCCTCGCAGCCTCGCTGTTGCCCGCCGGCTGTATCGCCGAGACCGGCTCCGAAGAAGACGTGACAGAGGCGCAAGAGGAGCTGGTCGCCCAAGGGATCATCGTCACCTCCAACAACGCCCTTTGGAAGCGCGGCGCCATCGGCCCCGGCACCGGCAACG
>CAYTJL010000254.1:0-13544 GCA_964437785.1 uncultured Polyangiaceae bacterium | reverse complement strand
CGTCGGCGGGCTCGTGAAGCACCTCATCGAGCTGCGCGACGTGCGCAAGATCCCCACGAAGGACATCGTCAAGAACTATGTCTTCGTGACCGCCGGCGCGTGCGGGCCGTGCCGCTTCGGGATGTACGTTACGGAGTACAGGAAGGCGCTGCGCGACGCGGGCTTCGACGGCTTCCGCGTCATGCTCTTCCAACAGACGGGCGGGCTCTCGCAGGCGACCGGCGACGACGTCGGCCTCGAGATGAACCCCGAGTTCTTCATCGCGATCATCAAGGCCATCGTGTGCGGCGACACGCTCAACGCGCTCGCGTACCGCGTGCGGCCTTACGAGGTCGAGCCCGGCGCGACCAACCGCGCGATGGAGCAGAGCAAGAAGATCATCTACGAGGCGCTCTACTCGCACACGAACGTGTTCGTCGCGCTCTACAAGGCGCGCAAGGAGTTCGAGAAGGTCAAGGTCGACAAGCTCCGCCCGCGCGCCAAGACCTCGATCATCGGCGAGTTCTGGGCGATGACCACCGAGGGCGACGGCAACTACGCGCTCCAGCGCTTCTTGGAGAGCGAGGGCGGCGAGAACGACATCCAGCTCACGACCGCGTGGCTCCTCTACAACATCTGGGAGTGCGCGCGCGACACGCGCGAGCGGCGCGATCTGCGCGGCGTCGACGACAGCCACTACGGCCTCGCGGACCTCGACGAGCTCGGCGTCGCGAAGCGGCTCGCCACGATGCGCCTCGCCGAGGGCGCGCTGCGCGTGGGCTTCCAGGCGTTCGCGCTGCCGCTCGGCCTCTTCGACTATCACCTGCCCGACATGGATCTCGTGGCCGAGGTCGCGGATCAATATTACTCGAACGATCTGCGCGGCGGCGAAGGCCACATGGAGGTCGGCAAGCTGATCGTCAACGCGATCAAGTCCAAGGCGCACATCACGGTGAGCGTGAAGCCCTTCGGGTGCATGCCCTCGTCGGGCGTGTCCGACGGTGTCCAGACGGTCATCACGGCGCGTCACCCCGGCACCATCTTCTGCGCGGTCGAGACGAGCGGCGACGGCGCGACCAACTTCTACTCCCGCGTGCAGATGTACATGTTCAAGGCGCGCATCGCGGCCGAGCAGGAGCTCGCGCGCGCGTACGAGGAGACGGGGCTCACCGAGGCCGAGGTCCGCGCGTTCCTCGACAAGAACCCCAAATACAATAGCCCCCTCCATCACTCGCCCCACAAGGTCGCGGGCTCGGCCGCGAACCTCGTGTACGAGGTCGCGCCGCTCATCCAGAAGAGCGCCGTCGAGCGCGCGCGAGATCGCGCCGCGAGCGCGGTCACCTCGGCGAAGGACGCGATCCTCGGCGCGCCGGGCAAGGTGCAGGGGCTCATCGCGCTGGCGCGCTCCGAAGAGACGCGCGCGCGGCTCCGCGCTGACTACGCGCTCGTCTCCGAGATCGCGCGCGGCAAGATCAAAGAGAACCTCATGCCGCTCGGCGAGAACCTCCTCAGCCGGGCCATCCTGGATCGGATGGGTGAGGAGCACGTCGTCCATCCCCGCGTCAACGTGGCCGAGACCATCGCGGCCGAAGAGTAAAGAAGCAGCAGCAGGCTTAGCCCCCACCCTCGATTCGATCTTTTCGAAAAGGAGGTGGGGGTTTTTTCTTTGTCCGGCGTGCGAGCTGATCTAACGAGCCTTCGACAAAAGATTGGCCCACCTGGGCCGGTTCGAACTAGGTTCGGCGAGCCATTGCCGAGGTCATGTGCGTCTAGTCCGTTGGCGAGGACGAGCGCACAAAGAGTCGCGATGGAGGGGGTTCCCTCTGTCCCCCGCGCGCTGTTTTTTCAAAAAAATCGCTTCGAGGGAGTCGCGACGTCGAACCGACGCCCCGGCCGCAAAATCACACTCCAGGAGATTCATCGCATGAACAATCGGACCCTGTCCTACGGTCTTCTGCTCTCCATCGCTGCCCTGATGGCCGCTTGCGGCGGGGATCCCCAGCCTGCGGATGGGCCGCCGCAGCCGAGCGGCACGGCCACGGACGCGCCGCCTCCTCCCAGCGCGACGGCGGACGCGACGCCCCCTCCCACCGCGACCGCGACGGCAGCGCCCGAGCCCCCGCCTCCTCCGCCGAAGCCCGCGAAGGAGAAGTTCGCTGGCAAGTTCCAGCAGCAGTTCGCCGGCGAGGTCAAAGACGCCGCGGACGCCGCTGCGAAGAAGGCCGCTGGCAAGGCCGACAAGGACGGCAAGAAGTACAACGCGGCCATGGAGAAGGCCCAGAAGGCCGTCGAGGACAACATCATCGAGAACACGGCCGACACGCTCAAGTGGAGCGTCAAGGGCAAGGCCGCGCACGAGATCAAGTTCGAGGCCGACGCGAAGGGTGACCCGAACGCCCTCACGATCAAGCTCGGCAAGGACGGCAAGAAGGATCTCAAGGGCCAAGAGGTGGGCATCACCTTCAAGGACGACAACACCTTCGAGATGAAGGATCCCTTCGCGAAGAAAGACGCGAAGACCCTCGTCTTCAAGCGTCAGTAGTCCTCTCGACAACCCCCCATCCGCTTCGTTTGAAGCGTGGGTGGTCATCAAGAAAGGCGCTCTTTACGGGCGCCTTTCTTTTTTTGTCTGCGGCCCGATCCGGCCCTTTGCGATCGATCTACTGGCAGGTGATGCCGCAGATGGCTTCGACCTCGCCCACGCAGATGCCGTCCCACGATTGGTTGCAGCAGTAGTCGTCCACCGCGCACACGGCCTCTGCGCACGGGTTGCACGATGAGGCCAGCTTCTCGCCCGTCGCGCAGATCGAATGGACGCAGTCGCACGCGGTGTTGCACAGCAACACCGCTTGGTCCACGCACGCCTGTGTCCAGCTCACGTTGCAGCACGTGGGATCGGCCGCGCACACCGCGCTGACGCACGGGTCAGTCCCGGGGCAGAGCATGTCCGCGAGGTCTTCGCAGCCTTGGTTCCAGTTGGGTCCGCCGCAACACGAAGCCTGCTGCATGCAGACCTCGTCCACACACGGATCGGTGCAGAGCGCCGGATCGAGCTTGTTGCCGACGAAGCACACCGAGTGCTCGCACGTGGTGGGAGGGCACACGCCGCAGTCCGCAGGGCACGTCATGCACGTCTCGCCGTTGTCGCACGCGTTGTTGCCGCACGAGCTGCACTGCGCGCACATCTGGCTGGCCTCGTTCACGCACTGGCCGTCCCACGCGGTGTCGCAGCAATACGGATCGGCCGGGCACACGGTCGCCGCGCACGCATCACACGCGGTCGCGAGCGGTCCGCCTTGCTGACACGGCGAGTGATCGCACGTGCCCCCGCCGCTGCTGCTGCTCGATCCGCTGGGCCCGCTCGTGGTGCAGTCCTGCGGGCAGAAGACCGCGTCCTCGCCGGGCTCGCAGATGCTGTTGCCGCAGAACGATCCGCTCGACGACGAGCTCGACGCGCCGCCCGCGCCTGACGAAGACGACGACGTGCTCGTGCTCGTGCTCGACGAGGACGACGTGCTCGCGCCCGACGAGGACGACGTGCTCGCGCCCGACGACGACGTGCTCGCGCCCGAGGAAGAAGATGCGGCGCCGCCCGTGCCGCTGCTCGACCCTCCCGTGCCGAAGAGATCGGTCTCTCCGACGCCTCCACACGCGAAGGCCGTGACCAACAGGGTGGGCGGAGCGAGCCGGATCGCGAGCGCGCGGAGCTGCATGACAAGACTCCAAGGAGATCGAAGGGGATCTTCACGATAATGGATCTCATGCGCGCGCGGAACATCGCCCTTTGGGCTCTTGCCCTAGCGAGCGCGAGCGCCTGCGCCAACCGCAACGAGCCGTTGAAGGACCTCCCCGCAGCGGAGAGCGCGCCGCGCGTCGAGCCGCGACGAGCGCCGGCTCCCGCGTGCGCCGAGGCATCACCGGATCACGGCGCATGGCCCCGCCCGCTCGCGCACGCCGCGGTCGTGCGCGTCGAAGGAGCGATCGGCCGCCTGACCCAGACCTTCGAAGGGAGCGACAAACCCTCGCACCTCCGCTTCTTGGGCACGCACATGTTCGATCTGCTCGACAAGCTGCACCACGAAGGAGGCGCGACGGAGGCCGATCGGCGGCGCGTGATCTGCGCGGCGCTCAACGCCGCGGCGACGTCGGGCGCGCCCGTGATCCGCCTCTGGGGATCGCTCAAGCGAACGGGGACGAGCGACGAGGTCGCGCGCGCCGCAGACCTGCTCGCGCTCGTGATCGACGAGAACGCGCGCCGCGCGAGGCCGCTGCGCTTCATCGTGACGTTGCTCAATCACCAGAGCGGATACGGCGCGCCCAAGCCCGAGGGCTCGCTCGACGATCAAGATCCCGCGAGCCCGTGGCACAGCAAGAAGCTCTATCTCGAAGGGGGATTTCGCGCCGAAGGCGCGGGCTCGCTCGGCGAGCGCATCCGCGTCTTCGGCGCGCGCACCGCCCTCGCGCGCGCGCCCGAGATCCTCGCGTGGGAGCTGGTGAACGAGCTCGACACGCACCGCTTCATCGCGGGCGGCACGCTGCGCGGGCCCGAAGCGGACACGCTGCGCGACGGCTTCTTGATCCCCCTCACGAGCGCGCTCGCGGAGACCTTCACGCAACCCGTCATGGTGGGCGATCTGCGCGGTCATGCGGGAAATTACGAGCTCTTTGCGACGTCGCTCCTCGACAAGCTCCCGCCTTCGGCGCGCGCGCGGCTCGTGTGGACGAGCCACGTGTATGCGTCGTGGCCCGCGCCGGCGGGGCCCGCGAAGAGCACGTGGAAGCTCGATCGCGATCTCGCGATCGCAGCGCGCTTTGGGCTGCCGCTCGTGCTCGGCGAGATCGGCCAGCACAGCGCCTCGCCGAGCGGCGGCGCGTGCGCGCGCGGCAAGGCGCACGACCTCGCCCAGCTCTTCGCGGTCGTGATCGATCCTCGCCCGGCCATCGAAGCCGCGTTGTTTTGGGGCGAAGGCCGCTGCGGCGTCGCGATCGGCGACGGTCGATCGATCACGCTCGGCGCGGGCGGAGACTCGGCGGATCTCGGCCCGGACGAGCAGGCGCAACGCGACGTGCTCGCCCGGCTCCGCGCGGGCCCGCGCTTTCTCACGCGGTGATCAGCGCGGATAAAACCGCGCGTCCCGCGCGGCCATCGCGACGAGCCCGGGCGCGGGCGCGAAGCGTTCGCCGAAGCGCTTTTGATGAGGCGCGAGGCGCTTCACGATCTCACGCGGACCGACCGCGTCGACGTAGCGAAACGGGCCGCCGCGAAAGAGGGGAAATCCAAGCGTGACGATCGCGTCGAGGTCGCCTTCGTCCGCGCTCGCGATCACGCCCTCGTCGAGGCAGCGGATCGCCTCGTTCACGAGCCGGAGCACGCACGGCATTTGGATCTCCTCGGCGTGCAAGGTCGAGCCCTGCCCGCCGCGATCGCCGAGCGCGCCGACCTCGTCGAGCACGCGCGATCCCTTGGGGAAGCCCCACGCGACGAGCGCCTCATAAACGTCGCGCGCGGGCACGCCGCGGGTGACGAGCGCGCGCGCCTCCTCGATGAACGGGCGCAGGATCGCGTCGCCGTAGCGCGCGTTCCCCGGCGCGCCTCCGCGCGCGCGCAGGGACGCGTGAACCGCGATCGACGTGCGCGTGGACTCCATCACCGCGAGCTCTGAAAAAGCCTTGATTTCAGCCTCGATCGCGGCCTCGAAGCCCCGCGTCGCGAACGCCGCCAGCACGTCGAGCGCGCGCTCGCTCGCCGAGATGTGCCCGCGATGCGCGTCCTTCACCCAACGCCGCGCGGATCGGAGGTCCACGAGCGCGCGGATCGAGCGGACCCACGATCGCCTTGGATCCGAGCGTTCTACGCGCCTCGCGGCGAGATCGCGCGCGCGCGTGACCGCGCCTTCGAGCACCGCGTCGCGGCTCGTGATGCGTTGCGCGAGGCCGAGCGCGAGCGCCTCGCGCGCGTCGATCGCGCGGCCGTGCACGCCGACCTCGATCGTGCGCGCGACCGACGTGCGCACCGCGAGCCGAGGCAGCCCTTGCAGCGAAGGGATGAGCCCCACGTTTACGGCGGGCAACGTGAGCCGCGCGCCCTCGGCGACGACAGCGCCGTGGCACGCGAGCGCGATCTCGAAGCCGGGGCCCGCCGTGTCGTCGCCGATCGCCGCGACGACGGGCTTGGTCGATCGCGCGACGCGATCGATCGCGTGGTGCCCGCGCCGCACCCACGCGGCGGCCTCGTCCGAGGCGAAGAACGGCGAGGGCCCGCGATCGTCCTGTCCGACGACGATGACCGCGGCGTCGATCGCGCCGTCCTCGAGCGCGCGCGCGAGCTCGGCCGCGTAATCGGTCAGGTGATCGCCCGGCGCGTCGGAGCCGACGATCGCGATGCGATCGACGCGCTCGTACGTCACCCGCGGTGCCCTGTCCGCGTGATCTCGCGGACCTCGCCCGGCTCGCCGACGAGCACCACGCTCGCCATGCCGAGGAAGATGCCCGTGTCGACGATGCCCGGGATCTTTCGGATCTTCGCGTCGAGCGCGGCCGGATCGTCGATGGGGCCGAAGTCTGTGTCGAGGATCCAATTTTGGTTGTCGGTCACGAAGGTGAAGCCGTCCTTGCGCTTGCGGATCGCCGCGCGCCCGCCGAGCGCGGCGAGCCTGCGCGTGGCCGACGGGCTCGCGAACGGGACGACCTCGATGGGGATCGGCGTGCGCGATCCGAGCTTTTGAACGAGCTTCTCGGGCGTGACCAGCACGACGAAGCGATCGGCCTCGGACGCGACCACGCGCTCGCGGAGGAGCGCGCCGCCGAGCCCTTTGGTGAGCGACAGATCCTCGGCGACCTCGTCCGCGCCGTCGAACGCGACGTCGAGCCGCTCGATCTCTTCGAGCGTCGCGAGCTCGATGTTCTGCTTGCGCGCGAGCTCCGCCGATCGATCCGACGTGGGCACGCCGCGCACGCGCAGGCCGCGGCGGACGCGCTCGCCCAAGGCCACGATGAACGCCTCGGCCGCGCGCCCGGTGCCGAGCCCGAGCAACATGCCGTCGGCGACACGGGTGAGCGCCGCGCGCGCGACGCGCTCGAGGTCTTTGGGATCGGGCCCGCTCGGTGTCACGGTCATGCGGGCTTTGTCGGCGAAAAGCGCTGCGGAGGCAAGCGCGGAGACGCTAGCGCCCGCCCTCGACGTACGCCCGCACGAGGCCCGGCGTGGTGAGCGCGATCTTGCGGATCTTCTCGCCGAAGAGCCATTTGACGGGGCCGGGATCGAGGTGCAGGAGCGCGCCGTACGTCACGATGACCTTGTCTTTGATGGCGGGTTGCACGCGGAAGAACCCCCAGCAGTCGTCGACGTCGTGGGGCTCGTTCGGGTCGAGCCAGAAGCGGATGAGCCCGGGTGACTCGCGCCGCACGATCGACACGTAGCCCGCCGTCGCGGCGCGCCCCCCGTGCTTGAAGAACACGCGTTTGTCGCTGCCTTTCGGCGCGAGCACGCGCGCCTCGACGACCATCGGCAAGATGCGTTTGTACGACGCGGGGTCGAGCAGCGCGCTCATCACGTCGTCGTGCTGCGCGTTGACGAGCGCGTACGAGACGCCGCCGAAGTAGTCTTTTTCACCGATCTCGACGTCGAGGTGCTGGGTGACGACCTCGCCTTTGTAGAGCCGATCGACCTCGTCCTTCTTGAGCTTCGAGGCCTCCGCGCGCGCGGGCACGAGCGCAAGGACGGGCAGCGAGGCGAGCGCGAGCGCTACGGGTCGACGACGAACACGTCGAGGAACCATGGCCCTTTGTCTCCGTTCGCGCCGTCGACCTGGATGAAGTACGTGCCGGCCGCGAGCGTCAGATCGAGGAAGCTGCGCGACGTTTGGTAGCCGACCGTGCAGCCGAGGGGGACCTCGTCGCCCGGGCACGCCGGGCCTTCGCGCACGTCGAGGAGCGTGTTGTACCCCGAGCCCTCCATGGTGAGCACCACGCGCCTCGTCGCCGTGAGCACCAGCTTGAAGAGCTGATCCGGCGCGCCGCCCGGCGGCTGCCCTCCTTGATCGCAGCCCGCGGAGAAGTCGGCGGTCGCGTTGGCCGTGGTGCCTTGGTAGAAGCCGCCGCTCTCGGGGATGACGACCGCGTCCGCGCACCCGTCCGCGAACGGCACGAGCACGGGCGGCACCGCGGGCCGCGCGATCACCGTGGCCTGCGTGGGTTGGCCCTGCGTGGACTCGACGATGACCGCGTAGTCACCCGCGGGGACGTTGTGCTTTCGGCCGCGCACCGGCGACGGCGCGCCCGTGGCGCAGAACACGACGTCCTGCGGCCCGCCGCACATGGGCTGCATGAGCGCGATGGATCCCGAGTCACCCGCGGCGATGCGCTCGATGAGCAGCACGTCGGCGTCGAACGGGAGCGTGATCGGGTACGCCGCGTCGATCGCGCCCGCCATGCAGCCCGTGCTCACGTCGTCCTGATGACCGGCGAGCGGCACGGCGATCGTCTCGTTGATGGCGAGCGAGGTCGCGTTGCTGCAATCCTCGTCGAACGGCGGAATCGTGGGCGCGGAGGCCTCGACCGTGAGCAGGAGCGTGGTCGGCGCCGAGGCCGAGAGCGCGACGTAATACGTGCCGGCCGGCAAGTTGTGACGGAACACGTGGCCGGAGATCGCGCTCTGGCAGGCGATCTCGTCCTCGGGCATGGAGCAGCCCGGCCCGCGCAGCGAGATGCGAGGCGTGCCGTCGAGGTCGACCGACACCGCGTACACGTCGACGTCGGCGTCTGACGGCAGCGTGAACGAATAGACGAGGTCGCCGAGCGGCGTGTTGCAGTTGCTCGCGAGATCCATCGTCGCGTCGAAGATCGGGACCGGCGTCGGCGTGGAGAGCGCGATGGGCTGCGCGGTGCCGCACGTCTCGTTCGTGGGCTTCGGCGTGGGCGGCGTGTTGAAGAGCACGTCGAGCGTGACCGGCGCGCCCGGCGAGGTCGACACGTAGACCGGATACGCCTTCTCCTGCGCCGGATCGCCGAGCCCGCGCGCGAGCACCTTGGCGAGCTGGCCGTACGCGTACGGGTACGCGGGGCTGCACGCGAGCTCGGTCGCGGGGTCGCCGCACTGTCCTGCGATCGCGACGCTCACGGGGATGCCCTGCGTGCGCGCGGTCACCTCGACGTCGGCGACGAGCCCCGCGGGCAGCACGAGCGCCGCGACCACGTCGCGCGTGTTGGGCGACGCGCCGAGCCCGCACGACGTGGGGTAGTCGAACGTGGCGGCCGTGGTGTTGAGCGCGTAGGTGCCGGGCGCGTCGATGACCAGCGGGTCAACGCACGAATCGTAGAGCGGCGTCGTGCAGTCGGCCTCGTCGACCTCGCCGTCGCAGTCGTCGTCTTTTTGGTTGCCGCAGATCTCGGGGAGCGTCGAGGCGCGCGTCGGATCGCTGTCGTCGCAGTCGTGCCCGCCCGAGCAATGGATGTCGGGATCGCCGTCGCCGTCCACGTCGCGCGGCGCGTGCTGGCACGATTGCGTGGGCTCGTCGCAGCGATCGATCGTGCAGCTGTTCTTGTCGCCGCAGTCGACGGGATCGCCGAATTTACATCCCTGGTTGTTCACGCACCTCTCTTGCCCGTCGCAGAACACGCCGTTCTGGCAGAGCGAGTCATCGGGCGTGAAGCGACAGCGCTTGAGATCCATGTCGCAGCGATCGAACGTGCAATCGAGGCTGTCGTTGCACTGGCCGTCGTCGAGGCATGGACCGCCCAGGGTCGGGTCGGCGTCGGGGCCCGCGTCGACCACGCCGCCGTCCTCGCCGGCCCCGCCGCCCGTTCCGCCCCCTGTCCCGGCATCGGGGACGAAGGGGTTGGGCGCCGTAGGCACCCCGCACGCCGCCGCGACAACCAGCGCCACGGAGGGAAGGAAGACGTGACGCTTCAGCAAAAGCACGTCGCTTAGCGTAGCAGGGCTCGTTAGGCTCTGGCATCATCCGCCGAGCACACCCGCTCGGATGATGAGGCCCTGTGACAGCCGATCGATTGACACGCGATGAGCTCACCTGGCTCCTGACCCAGGAAGCCCGCACCGCTGCGCTGAAGCTCCGCCAAGGCGTGGGGATTCAAGGCGCCGTCGAGATCGACGCCCCGCAGCCCGTGATCGTCGAAGAGACGAGCGGCGGCGTCGAAGGGCAGCTCAACAAGCTCGATGAGGCCGTCAGTATGTTGGCCTCGCTCTACGGTCACCCGCAGGCGCGCGGTCGCCGCGGGAAGATCGATCTCGCTGCGCTCGTGTGGGAGGTCGCGCCCGAGGCCCGCGTACAGCTCGAGATGGGCGAGGGGACCACGGTCTTCGGCGACGAGGCCGAGCTCCGCCGCATGCTCCACGTGCTGCTCGGTCAGAGCGGCGATCTGCAGAGCTCCAAGGGCACGCCGGGCGTCAACATCCGCCGCGAAGGCGACGAGGTGCGCGTGGGCGTTCACCTCGGGCCGGACGCGCCGATGACGTTCGAGTCCGAGCGCGTGTGGCTCTCGCGCATGGCGATCCGCTACGGAGGTCGGCTCGAGCTCGACGGCGCGACGCGCACGCTGGTGCTCGCGGCCGACGTCGACACGCACCGGCGCGAGCTGGAACGGCTCAAGAAGGAGCTCGCCGCGGCGCAGGCGCAGGGCGAGGCGTACGCGCGCGAGCTCGCGGCGATGTTCACGCGGACCGAGACGGGCACGCTCGTGCCGGTCACCATCCCGGCGGGGCCTGTCTCGCGACCCTCGATTTTGCCTGGATCCAGCGGGGACGGCCTCGTGGTGCTGGCGGCGGCGCTGCGCACCATCGGCGCCGACATGCGCGGCATCTTCGCGGCCATCGGGCGCGACATCGCGCCGCTTCGCGATCGCGGCGGCGAGACGGGCGATCTCGCGGCGTCGGTCGGGCGTCACATCACGGGCGCGTCCGAGATCATCACCGACATGGCGCGCGTGGGCGCGTGCCCCATCGGGGAGCTCCCGCGGCTCACGGATGTGGGCGAGCTCCTGCGTGAGATCGTGCGCGTCGAGAAGGCGAGGGCGAACCGTCACGACGTCGAGGTCGAGCTCGTCGGGGCCGACGTCGAGGCCGAAGAGACGCTCGCGCAGGGCGCGCTCGCGGTGCTCGTCCACGCGCTGCTCGATCACGCGATCGACGCTTCGCCCGCGGGCAGCAAGGTCTCCGTGACCCTCGCCGACGAGGCGTCGGCGTACGCGATCACGTTCGACGACGCGGGCCCGTCGCTCCCGCCTTCGGCGCGCAGCGGCGTCTTGAGCCGGGATTTCGAGGCGTTGGCGCTCGGTCGGCCGCGTGGCCTCTCGCTCATCGCGGCGTACGCCATCGCGGCCAACCTGCGCTACACGCTCGAGCTCGGCGAAGCTCCCAAGGGCGGCACGCGCGTGCGGCTCGTGATCCCGCGGAGCAGCTGAGCGCTCTGATCCAGCGCCCTTCGATCGACGTGGGTCGCGACTCCGCGTTCGCGGGTCGCTCGATCCCTGCTATGGGACGAGCGTGACCTCACGCGAATCATCGCTCGGGCGTGGTGTGCGCCTCGTCCCCGGGGGCTTCTCGATCGAAGGCCGTGACGTGCCGCTCCTCGCGGGCGCGGTGCACTACTTTCGCCTCGATCCCAAGAGCTGGCGCGCGTGTCTCGCGTCGGTGAAGGCGATGGGCCTTCGCATCGTCGACGTGTACATCCCGTGGAGCGTCCACGAGCTGCGCGCGGGCGAGCTCGACATGGGCGGCCTCGATCCGGCGAAGGACGTCGCCGCGTTCCTCCGCATCGCGCACGAGCTCGGGCTCTACGTCATCGCGCGTCCGGGGCCGCACATCAACGCGGAGCTCACGTACTTCGGCATCCCCGAGCGCGTGATTTGGGACCGCGCGTGCCAAGCGCGATCGCCGCGTGACAACCCGGTCATGTTGCCGATGTTGCCGTTCGCGTTCCCGGTGCCGAGCTACGCGAGCGAGGCGTTCCATGACGAGGTCGCGCGGTACTTCCGCCTGCTCGGGCCCACGCTCGCGCCGCTGCTCTATCCCCACGGGCCGATCGTGATGGTGCAGATCGACAACGAGGGCGCGCTCTACTTCCGCGACGGCGCGTACGACCAGGACTATCACCCCGACGCGATCGCGCTTTATCGCGCATTTCTCCGCGCCAAATACGGCACGCTCGACGCATTCGAAGCGGCGTACGGGGCGCTGCCCAAGGCCGCGGACGAGGGCGCCTCCGACGATCTGCGCTTCGCGACCGTCTTGCCGCCCACGCGCTTCGACGCGGCGAGCCGCGAGGAGCTCGCGCGTCATCTCGATTGGTCCGAGTTTCACGAGCACCTCTTGGAGTCCGCGTTTGATCGCTTCGCGAAGGCGCTCGCGGCGGCGGGCATCGATGGATTGCCGACCTCGCACAACATGCCTCCGGGCCAAGACGCGACGCCGCTCAACGCGGCGAGGCTCGCGCGCGCGGTCGACCTGGTCGGGCTCGACTACTACCACGCCGCCAACAAAGAGAGCCGCGCGATCATCGGGCGGCGCACGTCCGAGCTCGCGGTGCGGTGTGAAGGCAGCGGGGTGCCTGCGTTTGCGTGCGAGATGGGCGCGGGCTATCCGCCGTTCTTTCCGCCGCTCGAAGAGCGCGACAGCATGTTCTCGCTCCTCACCGCGCTCGCCTACGGCCTGCGCGGCTTCAACCTGTACATGGCGGTGGAGCGCGATCGATGGATTGGGGCGCCCATCGATCCTCACGGTCGTCCAAGGCCCTTTGCGGCGCTCTTCGAGCGGCTCTGCCGTGCGCTCGACGAGACACGGTTTTACACGCTCACGCGGCGCACGCCGGTGCGCATCTTGACGCCGCGGAGCGAGCGGCGCCTCACGCGGGTGATGCACGCGTTTGGGCCCATCACGGGAGCGTTCTTTTCGGTGGCGGGGGCGGGCGCGCGAGAGCGGGTGTCGGAGCGGGACTTGGGGCTCGGATATCCGATTGGCATTCAAGCCGACTCGTTTACGCGCACGTTCGAGCAGGCGCTCGAAGCGCGGGGTGTGCCCTTTGCGCACGTGGGCGGCGAAGATCGTGACGTGTCGCTCGCGGGCGCGAAGTGGATTGTGTGCGCCACGTCGGGCGCGCTCAACCCGGAGCTGTACAAGCGGCTTGGCGAGGAGGTCGCGCGCGGCGCCAAGGTGAGCTTTGGGCCGCGGGCGCCCGCGTTCGACGCGGCGTTCCGCGATCTGAAGGATCCTTTTGATCTCGATCGGGTGCGCTCCGCGGAGGTGCCGCTCCTCATCGACGACGATCCTGCCGAGTGTGACGCGGCCGTCGGTCGTGCGATTGAGGCGCTCGGGCTGCCTGCTTATGCGGCCGATCCCGACGATGTGTTCGTCACGGTGCACGAGGATGCTTTGGGCCAGGCGCGCGTCGCGTTCGTGATGCACCCGGGCGACGAGGACATCGTGGCCAAAGTGACGATCTCCGAAGACGTGCGCGAGGCGGTGGACGCGCTCGACGACACGCGGTTCGCCGTCGAGCATGGCGCGATGGAGATCCGGCTCAAGCCCAAGAGCGTGAGGATGTTGCGCTTGG
>CAYTJL010000253.1:0-13580 GCA_964437785.1 uncultured Polyangiaceae bacterium | reverse complement strand
GCATAGCGCCCATGTAAAATAGAATGATTTGGGTCGCGTCTTCAACTTTGGTGTGCCCTTCGGATCAACCCGCTGTGGAGGCATCGTCCTCCGCCGTCACCATCGGGAAGCGGAAGCCCCAGTAGGTGGGCCCGCCATGACACTCACCGGGCGCGAGCTGGGGTGGCCGCAGATCTTCGAAGTCGACGTTGATACATGCGATCCACAGCGTGGGTGGATTGACCAGCGGGACCTGGCGCGCTACGCGCCACGCCTCGACGAGGTTGTGCGCCGGATGGAGGAGCCGCTCGTGTGGGAGCCGGCTGTCCAGCATTTGAATCCGCACCACGAGCACCGCGTCTGGAGATAAGATATCTTCTACCGGCGCGCGGACCTCACCGTAAGCTCGTCCCTTCGGAGCCGGCCCCGACGGCGCGGAGAGAGCGAGTTGGCCCTGCGGCTCGGCCCACGCGAGGCGCACGAGCAGCCACCCCAAAAATGCTCGCAGGAGGGCCGGGTCGAGCGCTCCTCCGCCCGGTGCCTGAAGCATGTCCGTGAGATGGCGGTCGAGCTCACGATTCTCGGCGTGGGCGGCGTCTGGTGCGACGCCGGCCATCCGCAGCGCTGGGCGCACGATATCGAGGCTCTCGAGCGGCGCTCCGGGCGTGGGAGGCCGGCGCTTACGGAGCATGCCTGACGCCGCCTCGCGGATTTGGTCATTGGGATCCGCCAAGAGCAGTTGCAGCGTCTCCACCGACTCATCGTCTCCCGCGAGGGCCAAGATCGCCGCATGTCTGCACGCGACGACCGGATCGCGAAGGAAGGGCCGGATATTGGGCCATTTCGAGGGGTCCTGCTCCAGCGCCCGAATCGCCTCACCGCGCACCTCATCGTTCGGGTCCTCGAGGAGCTTGAGGATGGTTGCTTGAGACTCGATATCACCCGCCAGCGCCTCCACGGCGACCTCTCGCACCATCGAATCTTCGTCCATCAGAAGGGGGCGGATCTCCGGCTTTGCCATAGAGAGCTCGGCGAGCGCGACGACGGCCTGTCGGCGGACATAACCGTCCGTGTCACGCAGGCGTTCGACCAGCATCGGGCGCGACAGTGGATCTGAGGCAAGCGCGTCTACGGCTTCTCCACGGACGAGCTCCTCTGGATCGGTGAGCATCCTTCGGAGCCGGGGGCGCGCCTCAGCGTCATCCGCGAGCGCTGCGACCGCATTAACGCGAACGTCAGGGTCTTGGTCATCCAGCAGAGGGTGGAGAAGGGGGCGTGCTTCGGCGTCGTCCGCGAGCACCTGGACCGTGGTGGCGCGGACCTGCGGACTAGGATCGTTGAGCCGCGAGCGCAGCGAGCTCCGCGCATCGGCCAGTGTGCCGAGCGCCTCAATCGCCGCGAGCGCGAGATCGCGGTCGGCGGCGTGCAAGTGCGCTTCCAGCACGGGCCGCGCCTCCGGCGTGTTGGCGAGGGCGCGAAACGCGGCCGCGCGCAGCCAGATGTCTCGCTTTCGGAGGTGACGACGGAGCAGAGGCCGCTCGCTGACGTCGCGGGAGAGCGCGTTTGCGGCGGCGAAGCGTACCACGGCGAAGGTGTCGTTGAGGAGCTCGCGAATTGTGGGGCGCGCATCTGGATCTTCGGCGAGCGCTTCGATGGCGGCGGCGCGAACCTCGTTGGACGGGTCGTGAAGCAATCGCCGGATCTGGGGCCAAACATTCGCGTCATGTCCGAGCGCGGCGACGGCGGCCGTGCGGAGGGCAGGGTCTTGGTCGTCGAGATGCTCGATACGCGCAGCGTCTAAAGGATGCTCGTCCTCGTCCGCGTTGTCCTCTTCGACGCCCTCTTCGTCATCGCCCTGGTCACCGGAGGCAAGGTGACGTTTCGCATACTCAGCCTCCGCGGCCGCCCATGCTTCTGCCATGTCCGGGGGTGGAGGGGCATGTCTCCAAGGGCGGAGCAACGAGGGCGCCTCGTCGCCCTCGAGCGTCGCCGCGGCGGCTTCGCGGACGAGCGGGGATGGATCGAACAGCGCTTGCCGTCGCAAGGGGAGGGCGAGCTCCCTGTGAAGCACCTCGAGCCCGAGGGCGCGCAGCTCATCGTACTCGTCGTCAACGAGCTCGCGCAGCAGTGGGCGAGAGGCGTGGTCTGCGACGAGCGCGCGTGCCGCCGCTATGCGAACCGACACGAATGGATCGCCATCGGTGTGCTCCACGATCCACCGCGCGTCTGCGCCGCCAAGCACGAGGGCTTCGCCGAGCCGATCGGTTCGCTCCGGCGACCGGACCCGCGACACCGCCGGTGCTAAAACTCCCCCGGCGAGCCCGAGGATCCGCGCCTCCGCGGCCAGATCCCCCGGCCGCATGAGGAGCGGTTCGAGCAGCCGTTGGACGCCTTTGGCTTGCTCCTTCACCCGTGCGAGCGTGGTGCGTGCGACGAGCAACGCCCGCCCCGCTTGCTGCAGCAGCCTCTCCTCATCGTATCCAAGCACCCCGGAAGGACCATCGATAAGCTCGAGCAGACGTTCCAAGGTGCGTGTGAGATGTGCTTCGCAGAAGCTCTCAACGCCGCCGCCACCGTACGCGATCGCCCGCAAGAGCAGTGAGAGCCACGGCGGCGTGTCACGTGCGCTCGTAACCGAAGCATCGAGCAGCGCGGCGGGGGCCGCCGGCGCGGCGAGGGCGCACGCCATTGGGAGCACCTCGCTGCCCGCCTGAGGGGGAGGCCAGCGGTCGGGGGGAAGGGTCGCGAGCGAGCCACAAATGGCGCGCGCTGCGAGGAATTCACCGAGCGTCAGGTGGACGAAACGCAACTGTTCTCCACCCGCGAACAGACCCGACGCGGCCAGCTCCTCGCTCACTTCACGTCGAGACACCGCGATGCGCGGCACTCCATCGTCTGGCACGAGCATGCGGCGAGCGATCTCCTGCAGCGCATGGAGCCAGCGATCGCAGAGATCAGAGGAGTGCGCCGAGCGCGGTAAAAGCCCCCACCGCTCTGCCGTTCGTTCGAGGAGAGCGCGCGTGATCCTCTCGTAAAGAGCGAGGGTGGCGTTTGGCAACCGCCCCTCACGAGCGTAGAGCGCGGCGGCCAGCGAGAGCAGCACCGGGATTCGGCCCCAGGTTCCGCCGAGAGGCATTCTGCGCAAATCACGTAGCAGTGAGGGAATCCACGGCGCGTCGCCGAAGTACCGGCGCAGGAAGACCTCGGGGCCCGCGCCGTAGAGCCCAATCAAATGGACCTGCCGGAAGGCGCGGCTCTCGACGCGGTGCTGATCGATGGGACGAGAAGCTACAAGGGCCCGGGTCTCGGGCGCCAGCGCGGCTACGCAGGTGAGGAGAGGCTCACGGATGGCTGGGTGAGCTTCGTCCAGGCCATCGAGCAACAAGAGGGCCCGTCCGGCCTCGATCTCCTCGCGCAGCCGCGCCCGCAACGCGGGCAGATCGGGTAGCCCTACGGCGAGGAGCGCGCTCGCCGCGAGCCGATCCGCGAACCCTTGTTGGGCGCTTGGGATCTGCGTCACCCACACCGGCGTGGCGTCCGAGGGGCGCGCCGTGGCCTCGCACGCGAGCCATCGAAGCAGCGTTGACTTCCCGGTGCCGGCCTCGCCCCAGAGCATGATACGGCGCCCCAGTGTGAGGATGCGGCTGGCGCGCAGCCGCTGGTTGTCCAGCGAAGCGCGCTCCGCGGAGTCACGCGCATGGAGCTCGCCCGCGTGCTCACTTTCGTCCTGAGGGGGCCGCTCATTGCGCGACGCGATGGTCGGGATGATCTCCATCTCGACAAAAACGTTTGCGATTGGCCGCTCGGCCTCTTGGCCGGAGAGCCGCACTTGCCCCGCCGTCACACGCAGCACACGTCGGTAATCCGAGAGGTCCAGATTGATCGGCACCGCGTCGAGTGGAGCCGGCGATACGCGAATGTCGTGGGAAGCAGCAAAGGAGTCGCGCAACGGGGGCTCAACCACGCAGGGTGCATCTGGCCAAAAGCGGAGGAGGGCGCGCGTCCAGCCCAGCGAAGCTCCGTGGTCGACGCCCGCGATCACGACGCCTCCGCTCCGCGCCAGCGCAGAGGTTTGTGCGAAGAGCGGGGTGCGTGGCGCGAGCGGAAGCGGCAGATCTGTCGGGAGGAGGAGCGGCGAAGTCGGGTCGGGCGTGGGCCACACCGATCCAGCCGGGCCGGCGATCAGCGCGGGCACGCTCGTTTGTCCGAGGCTCACATCTTCCTCGGGAGAGCGGATGAGGTGGAGCCCCAGGCTCGCCCAGCGCGCGAAGGCGGCCCATGGGCTGAGATCGACGATCACGTCATACCTAGCAATCGCGCAGAGCTGGGCCTGCCCGATCTCCGAGCGCTGCCGGATCAGGTCGAGGATGCGGCGGGTGGCCTCGATGGGAGGCCATTGTTGCTGGATCTCTTCGACCTCTCCGCGCATCGACGTGCTGATTCCGAACCATGGTCCCGTCACGAGGACACGCGGCGTCGTCGCGCTGGGCTCGTCGGCGCTGGACGTCCGCGTGTTACCCTCGATTGCGTCGCGAATGGCTCGGACCACCTCCACCCAAGCGCCGTCGCGGTGTGCCCATTGCACGATGGGCCGGCCGTTGGCTGGGAGACACCGCACCCCACGGAGGACGGTCGATTCGAGATCACAGTCGCGGATACGCACGGGGACGAGCCGGATCAGCCCTCTTCGTTCCAGGTCGAGCGCTCGCGAAAGCTCGGCGGTGTGGCCCTGGGACGCAAGGAAATCGGGGCTCAGCAAGACGATGAGCACCCCGCGCAGGCCATCGAGGTCGTCGTGCGGCAGGTGCCGGGAAATCTGGACACTCGAGGATCGAGCAAGCGGCGTGACATGTGTCTCCAGCTCATGCTGAAGGGAGTCATCGGCGCGGGAGGCTAGAATGACGATCATCGGTGACCGAACGACGCGCTGGGATAGGTGCATTGGAGAGAGCCGCCGGCCCCTGCCGCGTTACTTGACCGGCGATCCGGCCTTCTTCTCGCCCGCGCTCACCACCATGAGCCCCGCTTGATCGGTGGCCGCGAGGAGCATGCCCTCGGACACGAGCCCTTTGCCGAAGTCGCGAGGCGCCAAGTTGCAGAGCACGACGACGTGCTTGCCCACGAGCGCCTCGGGCGCGTACGCCTCGGCGATCCCCGCGATGATCCGCCGGGGGGCCGCGTCGCCCGTGTCGACCCGGAGGTCCAGGAGCTTGTCCTTCTTCTTGACCTTGTCGGCGCTCACCACGACCCCGACGCGCAGATCGAGCTTGGCGAAATCATCGTAGCTGATCGTCGGTTTGGCCTCCGCCGGAGATGCCTTTGCGGCATCGTCCGTTTGCGTAGCGGGGGCCGCCGGCACGACCGCCGCGGCCTGCGCCTCTGCCTCCACCGCCTTGGGCGGCGAGAAGCGTTGGACCAAGACCGCCTCTTTGTCCTTTTCGAGCCTCGGGAAAATAGGCCCTCCGGGCACCACATGAATCGTCGCGCGGCGCGGCAGCGCATGAGGCCACGCG
This sequence comes from uncultured Polyangiaceae bacterium, assembly GCA_964437785.1. Lineage (GTDB taxonomy): Bacteria > Myxococcota_A > Polyangia > Polyangiales > Polyangiaceae > CAYTJL01. The sequence continues at coordinate 8,088 of CAYTJL010000253.1, read as the reverse complement.
TCCGCGAGAGACACCTTGTCGGACCCGAGCGCGCCCAGCCCGAGCTGGGCCCGAATCGCGTCCGCGGCGGCCGGCATCACCGGAGCGAGCATGACGCTCGCGGCCTCCAGCACATCGAGCAACGTGCCCGCGATGGCGCCCATGCGCGCGGTGTCGCCGCGCTTCTTGGCGGCCCACGGAGCGGCCTTGTCGACGTACTCATTGGCCTTGGCCAAGATCACGAAGAGCGCGCTCAACGCCTGGGTGGGAGAGGTGTTTTGATACGCCTCGGTCACCGCGCGCACGACCTCGGGATACGCGGCCCGGAGCTCGGTCTCCAGTTCGGTGTCGGGCCCGCGCTCGGGGCTGTCTTTGGCGAACGGCATCACCCGGTTGAGCAGGTTGCCGAGCGTGTTGCCGAGCTCGGACGCGTATCGTTGGCACAGGTCCGTGATGCTGTAATCCCCATCTTGCCCAAACGAGATGGCGCGCATCAGCACATAACGGACGACGTCGACCCCGATGGCGGTGGGCACGCCCGCCGCCTCGGCCACGCCCTCGGCGAGCCCGACGGGGCTCACCGTGTTGCGCAGCGTCTTCGACATCTTCTCGCCGCAATACGTGAGAAACCCGTGCGCGAACACCTTTTGCGGCAACGGCAGGCCCGCGGCCATCAAGAACGCAGGCCAATACACGGCGTGGAACCGCAAGATGTCTTTGCCCACGAGGTGCACCGCGCTCTTCCAAAGGTCCTCGCGGCCCACGGCCAAGAGGGCCGTGCGGTAATTGGCGAGCGCGTCGAACCAAACGTACATCACGTGGCGCTCGTCGTCGGGGACGGGCACGCCCCATTGAAACGTGGTGCGCGAGACCGACACGTCCTCGAGCCCGGCGCGCACGAAGCTCTTCACCTCGTTGAAGCGGCCGGCGGGCTCGACGAAGGCGGGGTTCGCCTCGTAGAACGCGAGCAGATCCTCGGCGTACGCCGAGAGCCGGAAGAAATAGCTCTCCTCTTTGACCCACTCGACAGGCTTCTTGTGCATCGGGCAAACGTTGCCCGGCTGGTCGAGCTCCTTCTCGGTCTTGTAACCCTCGCACCCGACGCAATAAAGGCCCTCGTAGTGACCGTGGTAGATGTTGGGCTCGGGCTTGTTTTGCCGGTCGCGGATGGCGCGCCACAGGTCGCGCGCGCGGTCTTTGTGGCGCGGCTCGCTCGTGCGGATGAAGTCGTCGAAGGAGCACGAGAGCTTGGGCCACGCCTCGCGGAACGCCGCGGCGATGCCGTCGGCGAACACCTGCGGGGGTTGCCCCTTGTCGTCCGCGGCGCGCTGGATCTTGAGCCCGTGCTCGTCGGTGCCGGTGAGAAAACGCGTGTCATCCCCGCGCAGGCGGTGGTAGCGGGCCATGACGTCGGCCGCGATCGTGGTGTAGGCGCTGCCCAGGTGAGGCACGTCGTTGATGTAGTAAATCGGCGTGGTGACGTAGTAGCTCTCTGCCATCGGACGTAGCGCGACACATAGCACGAAGGAGGACGAATCCTATGGGTCTCATGGACGGCAAGGTCGTGATCGTGACGGGCGCGGGCGGCGGCATCGGCCGCGCGGAGGCGCTCCTCGCCGCGCGTGAAGGCGCCAAGGTCGTGGTCAATGACCTCGGCGGCGCGCGCGACGGCACGGGCACGAGCGAGAGCGCCGCGAGCAAGGTGGCCGAGGAGATCAAGGCCTTGTACGGCGGCGGCGCCGCGGAGCCGAGCTTCGATTCGGTCGCCACGCCCGAGGGCGCCGAGCGCATCGTCAAGCGCGCCGTCGAGCGTTTTGGCCAGCTCGACGCGCTCATCAACAACGCCGGCATCCTGCGCGACAAATCGCTCCTCAAGATGGATCTCGCCATGTGGGACGCCGTCATCGACGTCCACCTGAAGGGCACGTTCTTGTGCACGCAGGCCGCGGTCAAACAGATGGTGAGCCAAGGCAAAGGGGGTCGAATCGTCAACACGACCAGCGTCTCGGGCATGATGGGCAACTTCGGGCAAGCCAATTATTCTGCGGCAAAGGCTGGGATTTACGGCCTCACGCGCACGTGCGCCATCGAGCTCCAAAAGCACCGCATCACCGTCAACGCGGTCGCGCCCATCGCCAAGACCCGCATGACGGAGGATCTGCCCATGTTCCAAGGCATGGACACGTTGACGCCGGATCACATCGCCCCTGCGGCCATTTTCCTCGCGTCCGACCTGTGCGGCGACAAGACCGGCCACGTGCTCGCGGTCGCGGGCGCGCAGATGTACGCCTTCAAGGTCGTGCAGACCGCAGGCAAATTCAAGGACGAGAACGGTATTTGGACCCCGGACGAGATCGCCGCGCACTGGGACGCGATCATGCGGACCTGATTTCAAAAACCGCAATTGCCCGGCCTGGGCCGCGATGCTAGGGTCGTTTTCGGCCTTAGATCGACGGGAGGCGCGAGGAGCCCAAATGACGCGCGAGAGCCGGAGGAGCCAGAAGCCTAAAGCGCGCGACGCGCGCGCGGGCTCTTCGTTCCTGCCAGAGCCTCGCGTCCGCGCCGCCGCGGTGCCGATGGTGTTCTTCGTGCCGCTCGCGATCCTCGCCCACTTCGCGGGCGGCGGCGGCGCGATCGAGATGGCGCAGGTCGCGATCGATCGCGACGAGCTTCGATCGCTCGTGCGCAGCGTGCGCCAAGACATCGCGCGCGAGGACAACCCCACCATCGAGATCCTCACCGACAACGCCGAGCAGAAGGCGCCCGAGATCAAGGTCAAGCCGAACGAGAGCGCGCCCGACAACGCCGAGGCCGATCCCAACGCCGCTCCCGATCCGAGCCCCGACGCGAAGCCCCCGAAGCCCGCCAAGGTGGCCGAGGAACAGAAGAAGAAAGACGACGAAAAGAAGCTCGAAAAGCCGAAGGATCCCGAGCCCCCCAAGGAGGCGGCCAAGCCCAAGGTCGACGTGCCCTCCATGGGTGGCCAGCCTCCGCCGCCCGTGCCGGTGGTGCCCGTCGCGCCCGACAAGCGCATCGCGATCCAGCAGCACGCCGACAAGAATCAGCCCGACAACCCGAACGCGAACCGCATCGCCGACGACTCGAACCACGTGAAGGAAGAGTCGGTCGCGAAGCAGCGCCAGCGCCACCGCGACGACGACAAGCCCTCGCCCGGAGCGCAGCAAAAGAAGAACGCGCCCAAGGACGACGTCGGCAACTCGGACGAGACCAAGATCGCCGACCAAAAAGACAAGAAGGGCAACGACGATCACGCGCCGGGCGAGAACAAAAAAGACAGCGTCGATCGCGAGCACCGCGCGCCCAAAGCGCCGCCCGCGCCCGTCGTCGCGAAGGCCCCTCCGCCCAGCGTGCCCGCGGTCAAAGCGGGCGGCGGCAAGCCCGGCGCGCCCGCGTTGCCCGCGGCTCCTCCGCCTTCGCTCGGCGGCGCGGGCCCCGCTTCGCCCGAGATGCTGAACGCCGACAAGGGCGGCGGCTTCACCGTCGATCCGGCGAACCCGGGCGGCAACGGCGTCGGCAAGACACCCGGCAAAAAGCGGCCTCCCGCGCCTTATCAATCGCCCGTTCGGGTCGGCTCGCTCGGCCTCGGCGGCGCGGGCTTCGCGCCCGGCGGCCCCAACTTGAACTTGACCATGGCGGGCGTCGAGCAGGCGGTCGGCCTCGACAAGCTCAAGGCCGAGCGCGCGGCCGACGGCGCCGCCCGCAAGAGCGCGCACCGCGGATCGTTCGAGACCAACAAATTCGAAAAATGGCGCGCCGCGATCGAGAACTACGAGCCCTCGGTCAAGCTCGGCAACCAGACCTCGCTCAACGCGGCGCGCGTGCCGTTCGCCTCGTACATCAACGCGATCCACAACCGCATCCACCCCATCTTCGCCGAAGAGTTCTTGGCCTCGCTCGACAACCTGCCCAAAAACCACGCGATGAACCAAGACCTCGTGACGCACCTCGAGATCGTGCTGTCGAAGGATCAAGGCAAGATCGTGCGCATGGGCGTGGTCAAGCCGAGCGGCGCGACGGCCTTCGACATCGTCGCGCTCAACTCGGTGAAGCGCGCCGAGCCGTTCGGCAAGGCCCCGGACGTGATCGTGTCGCCCGACGGCAACGTGTATTTGCACTGGGAATTCCACCGCGATCCGGTCGACGCGTGCACCACGCGCAACGCGCGGCCGTTCCTCTTGAGCGCGCCTCCGCCGCAGGAGCCCGGCAAGCCGCTCGGACCGCGGCGCAAACCCTCTTCGCCGAGTGACGAGCGACCGCAGGGCCCGCTCACGCCGTTCCGAAGGTGAGCGAAGGCATCGAAGCGCAACGCGAGGCCACGCGGGACGACGGCGTCCCCGTGCTTCGCTTCGTGCCGATCGCCGCCGCGCTCGCGGCCCTCGCGCTCGTGCTCGGCCACGTCACGGCGCCCGCGGTCCAAGGCGTGATCGCGAACGGCGCGCTGGTCCGCGTGATCGACGTCGCGGGCGCGCTCGTGTCGCAGGTGTTCGTGATCATGTCGCTCCCGATCGCGGCGCGCGCGGTGCTCACGGCGGCGCGCGGGCGCGCGGGCAACGTGCTGCGCGCGAGCGCGATCGCGCTCGGCGGCTTCGTGATCGCGACGTGCTTCCGCGCCGCGTACGAGGTCGTCTCGAACGTGGCCGCCATCGGGCTCGGCGTCGCGTCGTCGCTGCTCGGGATCATCGCGGCGGCCTCGGCGTTCCGCGCGCCGTTCGCGCGCTCGCCCGCGGTGCTGCTCGGCCTCGCGAGCGCGGCGTCGATCGTGCGCCTCGTCGCGATGGGCCTCGCGACGCTCGGGACAGGCGCGACCGCGATGAGCTTGGGCGTCGCGTCGCGCGCGATCGGCGTCCTCGGCGCGCTGCTCTCGGTGCTCGTTTTGTCGGGCGCGCTCGTGTGGATCGCGTCGCGATCCCAAAAGGCGCCCGAGCCTGGGGAGCCCTCACGTCCGTCGGCCGTGAGCCCCGCGACGGTGCTCGTGCTCGTGCTCGCGCTCGCCGCGACGATGCGCGCGATCGCGGGGCGCGCCGACGAGGCGAGCAGAGGCGCCGTGTTCTTCGCGCGCGCGGCCGATCGCCTGGCGTGGCGGCCTTCGCCCGGCGCCTCGTCGCTCTGGACCTTCGCCTCGTTCGTGGGGCCCATCGCGGCGATCGTCGTGCTCGTGGGGCTCCTGCGCGGATCGGATCGACGCGCCCCTCCTGCGGTCGTCGCGTCGGTCGTGTTGATCCTCGTGGGGCACGCGTCGATGGACGTACCCGCGGGCGCGATCGCGATGATGATCGCGTCGCTCTCGCTCGCGCTCGCGGCGCACGATCAACGAGGGCTTTGGCGTTCGCTCTCGTAACGTGCATCAAAACGCAAGCGATCGCGTGTGCGTCATATTGACGCGGGCCGCTCTGTTCATTAGGAGTCGCGCCCGAGCTGAACAACGGCTCTGAGCTCCTCGCCCTATTCGCTGGGTCGACGCGAGCCCGCACGAGCCGCACGGAGGTTTTTCGCATGGATCGTCGTCACATCGTCTCGCTCGCCGGCCTCGCTACCGTTGCGCTCACCATCGGCGTCGGCTGCCCGGAGGAGCCGAAGCCCACGTCGTCGAGCTCGGGCGGGCCCGCCAAGACGGCCGCGACGGGTACCACCGCCGCGAAGCCCACGGCCACAGCCACCGGCGCCGCGCCGGCGGGCAAAGAGGGCGCGATGGGCACCGCGACCATCAAGGGTGTGGTGTCGTTCAGCGGCAAGGCGCCCGAAATGAAGGTGCCCAAGAAGCGCAAGGAAGCCGAGTTCTGCAAGGCCAAAGAGGTCAAGTACAACTCGGTGCTCTCCGCCGGCGGCAAGCTCCAAGACGTGTTCGTTCGCCTCTCGAACGACTCGGTCAAGGGCGAATACAAGGCGCCCAAGGACGCCGCCAAGATCGCGCAGGTCGACTGCATGTACACGCCCCGCATCCAGGGTGTCGTGGCCGGGCAGGAGATCGCGATCGAGAACCCCGATGGCACGCTGCACAACGTGCACACGTTCAAGGGCACCGAGACCTGGTTCAACCAAGCTCAGCCCAAGGGCGCTGCGGCCATCAAGAAGGAGCTCGAGGACACCAAGGTCATCAAGTTCACCTGCGACGTGCACCCCTGGATGCGCGGCTTCGTGGTCGTGAGCTCGCACCCGTTCTTCGCCGTGAGCGGCGCGGACGGCGCGTACTCGATCGCCAAGGTGCCCGCGGGCGACTACACGCTCGAAGCGTGGCACGCGACGTACGGCCTCAAGACGGCCAAGATCAAGGTCGCGGACGGCGGCACGGTCGAGCAAGCCTTCGCCTACGACGGCACCGAGAAAGAGCCGGACGAGAACAAAGACGAGATGAAAGATCTCTTCTGATCTCTCCTGATCTCCTCGCGTTCTCTCTCCTTCTTCTCTCCCCTCGACATTCGAGCACGTCCTCTCGCGCACGCCCGCACCCTCACACGGCGCGCGCGCGAGAGAACCAATTGCTTTTGGGCTGAGACTCCCCTAAAGCTTGGGCCGCTGTGCTCTCCCTCTGTTGCATGAGGTCCCGCGCGTGACGACGAGCTTCGATCCTCCTGCGTCCATCGAGGTCGATCGTCCTTCGGTCCGGCCTTCCAAGGTGACGGCGGAGCTCCTCGCGCTCACCAAACCGCGCATCACGTTGATGGTGGCGGCCACGGCGGCGGGCGGGATGGGCCTCGCGCTGCGCGCGACGCGCGCCGCATCCTTGCCGACCCCGGGTCTCTCCACGCTCTTCATGGCCATCGCGGGCACCGCGCTCGTGGTGTCCGGGGCCAACGCGCTCAACATGTACCTGGAGCGCAGCTCGGACGGGCTCATGGCGCGCACGCGCGAGCGGCCGCTCCCCGCGGGCAGGCTCGCGCCGCTCCCGGCGCTCGTCTTCGGGCTCGCGCTGGCGCTCGCGTCCATTCCGCTCCTCACGTTCGGGGTCAACGCGGTGACGGGGCTCGCCGCGGCGATCGCGCTCGTCACGTACGTTCTTGTGTACACGCCGGCCAAACGGGTCACCACATGGGCGTTGCCCATCGGCGCGGTGCCCGGCGCGATTCCACCGCTCCTCGGGTGGACGGCGGTGACGGGCTCCATCGATCCTCCTGCGGTGTTGCTCTTTGGCCTCATGTTCTTCTGGCAGATCCCGCACTTCCTCGCGATCGCCACGTTTCGTCGCGAGGACTACGCGCGCGCCGGGCTCCGGGTGCTGCCGGTCGTCAAAGGCGATCGGGTGACGCGCATTCACGTGGTGGGGTATCTGCTGGCGCTCCTCGCGGTCACGTCGATGCTCATCAAAGCGGGTCCGTCGTGGAGCAAGGTGTGGAGCGGAGAGCCGGTAGGCGGGCCGCTCTATCCTGCGGCGTCGATCGGGCTCGGGCTCGTGTTCCTCGGGCTCGGCGCGCAGGGGCTCTCGCCGCGCGCCGGGGACGCGTGGGCGCGGAGGCTCTTTTATTTTTCGATGGTGTATCTGGTGCTGATCTTCACGGCGCTCCTGGTCCGGTTCTGAGTGCTGGAACCGCGCTGGCTCTGGGTGATCTTCGCCGTGGTTGTCTTGTCGATCCCTATCGCAGCCCTCATGTTCCAGGCCCCATGAACGTTCAAGCGATTGGTGATCTGCTCGCCGGCCTCAACGCATGTTTGAACGCGACGAGCTTCGTGCTCCTCGTGAGCGGCGTCCGCGCCATCAAGCGCAAGGAGGTCGCGCGGCACAAATCGCTGATGCAGCTCGCGTTCCTCTCGTCGACGCTGTTCCTCGCGAGCTACGTCACGCGGCACCTGCTCACCGGGTCGCACCGCATCGCGGCCGAGGGCGGGGTCAAGGTGGCGTATCTGGTGCTCCTCGTGAGCCACGTCCTGCTCGCCGCGGTGACGGTGCCCTTCGCGCTCCGTTCGCTGTTCTTGGGCCGCAAAGGCCGCTTCGACGACCACAAGAAGGTCGCCAAGGTGACGTTCCCCATCTGGGCGTACGTCTCGGTGACGGGCGTGATGGTGTACCTCGTGCTCTATCACATCGTCGGCAAGGTCTGACGCAGCCGGCGCCTCCCGCGTAAAAGGCGCTCACCGCCCGCCGAGCTGTCTTAC
>CAYTJL010000252.1:0-13596 GCA_964437785.1 uncultured Polyangiaceae bacterium | reverse complement strand
GGCTCAGAGGGTCGGGGTGTAGCTCGGATCGATCCGCTTCATCTCGGCGTGGAGCGCCGCGGCGATCTCGGGGTGCTTCGCGCGCTTCGCCTCGGCCGCGGCGCGCTCGATGAAGAAGAGGCCGGAGCCCCAACCATCCACGCTCGGCGCGTCGGCGATGTCTTTGGCCTGCCCGAGCAGCACCTTGCCCGCTTTGGCCACGTCGCCCACGTGCAAGTCGATGAGCGCCGCGGCGGCCTTGGCGTAGTCGCCGAACATCTCGATCGCGATCTTGGCGTCGCGGGTGCCCGCCTTCTCCATCTCGTTCACCGCGGCCTCGGCCGCCGCCGCGGACTTCTTGGCAGCGTTGATGTCGCCGAGCTGGAGCCACGCCTCCACCGAGAGCGAGTGACCGACCATGGGGCCCGTCCCGGGACCGGCCTTGATCATCTCGCCCGCGGCGGCGAGCGCCTCACGCGCCTTGCCGCGGTGGAGCAGGAGCTCGGTGAGCGGCCAGTGCAGGCCCTCCCAAATGGGGCTCACGAGCGGCGTCGCGCGCTGCCGCCCGAGGACGCGCTCGGCGTCTTGAAACCTCCCGACACGCATGTACGCGACGCCCAAGAGCTCGTCGTTGTGCTGATGGTGCCAGTCGTCACCGGGCCTCACCTTCTCGTCTCGCTCGTACGCCACATGGAGCTTGTCGGCCTCTTCGAACTGCGTAATCGCCTCTTGCCACGCGCCCGTCCGCGGCAGCACGTGACCGAGCATGTGGTGCGCGTGAGGCACGTTGGGCGCCTCGGCCAAATACACGCGCGCGCTCGCGACCGCGTCGCGCGGGCGGCCCGCGTTCTCGTACGTGTGGACGAGGTAGTGGTGCGCGCCGACGTGCTTGGGCGCGCGGGCGATCGCGGCCTCATAGAACGCGACCGTATCCATCTTCCCGCGCTGGCCGCGCCCCTCGGGCTCGGCCTCCTGCGCGTTGCCGCGCAGCACCCACAGCTCCGCGTCGCCCGGATCCTCGGAGAGCGCGTCGTTCAGCGCCTTGCGATACGCCTCGTGCTCCTTCTTCTTGGTGTCGCCGAGCGCCATGGTCGCGCCGAGCTGCGCGCGGAGGAGCTTCACATAACGTCGCTCCCGAGGGGCCTTGGCGAGCGCCTCCGCGCGCTTCAGCGCCTCGTCCGCGCGGGCCTTGAGCGAGAGCCCGAAATAAGCCCGCGCGAGCCCCCAATGGGCGAACGCGAGCGACGGATCGCGCCGCGCGGCCTCGTTGAAGGACCGCGCCGCCTCCAGCCAAACATACGAGTGCAGGTACGCGATGCCTTGACGCACGAACGCGCCCGCCTCCGCGACCTTGGTCTCGACCGGGAAAGGCACCGTCCCGACACCGGGCCTGAGCGGCAAAGGGCGCTCCAAGAACGCGAGATCGACGTTGGATTGATCGACCAGCGAGCAGTGCGAGAGCGGCTCCTGCGCCGGAGCTGCCTTTACGGAAGGTGTGTTGGACGCGCTCGGCGCGACGGCGGTCGCGGACACCTTGGGCGCCTCGGGCGCGGGCGCGGGATCGGCCGCGCACCCCGCAGCGATCGCCGCGAACGTTAGAAAATGAACGAAGAAACGAGCCATGGGCGCGACCTCATCAAAGATCGTACCCGGACCGAAGGAGAGAGATCAAGAGGGCAAGAGGCTCGCTTGCAGCGCGGCGGCGTGCGGGCCGAAGTCCGCGGGCGCAGGGCTCCGCCCCATCTTTTGGAGCTCGCGATAGACGCCGCGGACGACGTCCGCGGCGCTCACCGGCTCTCCCTTCGACGCCGCGAAGAACGCCGCCGCGAGCGCGGCGTTACGGATGTTGCCGCCGGCGAGCTTGAACGAGCGGGCGATCGACGCAAAGTCGATGTCGTCCCGGCGCGGCGTCTCCTCGGGCCAAATCGTGCGCCAGATACGGAGCCGCTCGGCCTCCTCCGGGAACGGGAACGTGATGACGAACGACATCCGCCGCACGAAGGCCTCATCCACGTTGCGGCGGAGGTTCGTGGCGAGCAGGATGATGCCCTCGTGCTCCTCGATGCGTTGGAGCAGATACCCCACCTCGATGTTGGCGTAGCGGTCGTGCGCGTCTTTGACCTCGGAGCGCTTGCCGAAGAGCGCGTCCGCCTCGTCGAAGAAGAGCACGGCGTGCCCCGTCTCGGCCGCGTCGAACACGCGTGAGAGGTTCTTCTCGGTCTCTCCGATGTATTTGCTCACCACGGACGAGAGATCGATTTTGTAGAGGTCGAGCCCGAGCTCACCCGCGATGAGCGACGCCGCCATGGTCTTGCCCGTGCCCGACGGCCCGGCGAAGAGCGCGGTCACGCATTTGCCGGTCATCAGCTTTTTGTCGAAGCCCCACGCGCCGAGCACGTGGTGGCGATAACGAATCTGCGCGCTCAGCTCCGTGAGCTGAGCGCTCGAGTCCTGGGGGAGCACGAGCGAGCCAAAGCCGCGCCGCGGCGGGACCTTGCGCGCGAGCTCGGCGAGCTTGCGGTCCGCTTGCCCATAACACCCCGCGTAGAGGTCCGCGGCGCTCAAGCCCCCTTCGCCGCGCGCTCCGGCCCTGTCGCGCGACGACCGCACCGCGGCCTCGATCTGCCCGGGCGTGAAGCGGAAGTGCCCCGCCAAGAGCTCGACCTCGCCCGCGAGCGCCTCTGCGTCCGGGCCGAGGAGCGACGTCCAGAGCGCGTGGCGCGCGAGCGGATCGGGCCTCGGCACCTCGACGCAGGAGAAGTGTTTGGGCGCGAGCGCGAGGCCGGGATCCCAAGGGCCTTTGGCCGAGAGGATGACATCGACCTTCGCGCGCGCGATCGCGTGGAGGAAGGCCGCGCGCGCGTCCCTCTTGTCGTCGGCGAGGAGCGCGTCGAAGCCCTCCCAATAGAGCGCCGCGCGCTGGAGCCACGCCTCACGCAAACAACGCTCGGTGAGCTCGTGGAGCGGCTTGTCTTTGTGCGCGGCGAGCGCCTCGCCGTTCGCGATCACGAGGCGAGACGAGCGGCCTTTGGCCCAGGTCTTTTTGCCGGCGCCGCGCGGGCCGTGGACGAGCGTGATCGCGGGCTCGCCCGGCGGCGCCGCCAAAGCCCCTTCGGCGATCGTCACGAACGGCGCGAGGGCGGGATCGACGTCGCCGGAGCCCAACAAAAACCGCGCGACGCGGGGGTCGACGCGGACGCGCTGGGCGAGGAGCGGAGCGCCGCTGTCGCTCGGATCGTCGCACGGCTCGAGCACGCGCGCGCGGAGGAGCGGCGCTGTCTCGAAGAAGCGGGCGCGCGCAGCGAGCTTGTGGGCGAGCGAGGGAGAGAGCAGGTTGAGGAGCAGATCGACCGACGGGCGTCGCCTCGTCATGTCGTCGTGCAGATACGCAAAGAGCTTCTCGTACCGGAGGTCGATCTCGGGCGCGAGGCAGACGAGGACCGCCGCGACGTCGAACGAGGAGAGCCCGGCGAAGCGCTGGATTTCGAGGAGAGGGAGCCGGACGCCCGCGCGCTCGCTCATCTCCGCGCGCGCGGAGACGCCCTCATCGAGCTTCTCGAGGAGCGCCTCGAACGAGGGGTCGTTCCCCTCGGTCACCCACCGCGGCACGTGATCGACGCTCGTGAGGAGGACGTCAATCTCCTCTTCGGAGATGTAGAGCCCTTTGAAGCGGCTCGCCGAATCCTCCCCTTCCCGCGCGCGCGCGACCGCGGCGCGGAGCCGCAGATCGATGACGCCGAGGGCCGCGAGCACGTGCTCGGTCCCGTCGTGAAAGGGCGAGAGAGAGGGGCTGTCGGGGGTGCTCATGGAGGGTGCCTGAGGGGTTAGAAGGTGAAGATCCGGGAGCCGAAGGCCTCATCGTCGGAGGTGGCGACGCCGTGGAAGCCGCCCTGTCTGCGATCGAGCTTGAGCGCCTCGATCTTGATGCCCTCGGCGCGAAAGGCGCGCTCAGGCATCCGCGGGACGAACGTGATCATCCCCTTCGCGTCGCGCTTGAAATCACCCACGTAATAACACTCCGAGATCGGCCCGCCCGTGAGCTCCGTGGGCCCTTCGACCTCGTCGGCGTCGTACGCGCTCACGACGAACAGGCGGCCGTTCACGTCGATGTCCCCGGCGGCCACGTTTCGATGGTTCTTCTCGACGCGCGGCGCGACGACCCTGTAGGTCATCGGGTCCAGGCCCGCCAAGAGGTAAGATCGATAGGGCTCTTGGAACATGACGGTGTACTTGGGCGGGATGTTGGTGACGGGGAGCGCCCGAATCGCGTCGGCGAGCGGCCTGGAGAGAGAAGGGAGCTTTACCGAGATGGAGCCCTGCGCAGGCCCACGGACCAGCGCCGAGCTGCGCACCTCGATGGGCGCGAACCAGAGCTTGGCGGGGTCGTCCCCCTCGCCGCGATCCCCCCATGTGATGAGCGTCTCTTGAGGGTCCGTCGCGGCAAACTCGATGTTGTGATCATAGGCCGCGTACTCCTTGAGGGGCGAGACGCGGCTCGCGGGGAGGCGGCTCGAATGGACGTAGGGCGCGTCTTCGAAGCTCGTTTGCTGGAGGTTCTGGAGCACGGCCTTGAGGTGGCCCCCCTCGCCCTCCTCCAACGTGAAGTCCACCATGAAGCCGTTGCTCTGGATCGCGCGGAAGACCCCGCCTACCAGGAGCACCTCCTCGAGATCGTTCGCGAGCTCGTTGACCCCTTTGGGCCAATCGACCGCTTGAAGATCCCAGCTCTCCTGCGCGGCCCCGCTCCTGAAATACACGGCGACGCGCGGGCCATCTTGGTGCGCCTTGGCCCGCTCCTTGTGCTTGTCCTTCTTAGGCCCCTTGAAGTGCTCCTCGTCGAGGATGTTGTGCATATTCTTGTTGTCGAAGACGGTGAGCACCGCCTCCGTGGTCCCTTTGGGGAGGACCTTGTCGAAGGGATGTGCGGAGGGGTCGAGGTACACGACGCCGCTGGCGCCCCAATATTTCCTGGTCTCGTCGTCCGTGTTCTTGTCGTACGTCAGCTCCGTGACCTTGGGCGCGGGCGCCCCTCCTTGGAACATCACGCTCACCTTGGGAGCATAACCTTTGTCCGTGAAGTGGGGCGCCCGCGGCGGATTGGGGATCCTGTGGAGGCCGGGCCAAGCGTCCCGAAGCGCCTTCGCCTTGTCCTCTTGGTTCTTGTCGTCCGCCTGATCTTTTTGCCAGCGCTCCCCTTTGTCGCTATTCGCGAACGGCTTGATCGCAGGCTCCGCCTCTCCGTACTTCACCTCGGGCATGATGAGCTCTCGCGTGGCGCGGTTGCCGATCGACCCTTGGAGCGTCTTCGGCGCCGAGGCCGCTCGCTTCGCCTGCACGACCTGCGCGCTCTTCTTCTGCTGCTCGGGGGACAGATCGTATCCGTTCATGCGCGGCTCCTTTCAACGCGGGTGAAGCTCGGGGGCCTCGACGCCGAAGGCCAAGTTGGCGAAGGAGAAGAGGGTGCGACTCTCCTTCCCGGGCGGTTGATAGAGCATGTAAGGCTTATCGGGCTTGAGGCCCGGCATCCCGCTGAGCGGCGCGAGCGTCACGTAAGGAGCGAGCACGTAGATGCGGCCGTAATACGGATCGTCCGCCTCATAGATGGTATACGGCTTCCCTTGAAAGCTGACCCGCTGGGCGACGCCGGTGAGCAGGATGTAATGCGTCACCCCCTTCAAGTCGTAGTGCTCGTTGATGCCCGCGTAGATGGTGTGACCGGCGTTGAAATAAGCCTCGGGCACGAGCCCCTTCGCGACGGCGCCGCCGAGGTTCGCGACCTTGGTGCTCGCCCGGATGAGCGAGCGCGCGGCGCCGCCCTCATAGTCACGTCCCCTCGCCGTCACGCTGTCGTAGATGGGGAGATTTTTGCGCGCGGCGATCTCCTTGGAGGTCCCGGTCCACATCGCGGTCCTCGCCTCTTTGTCACGTTGCAAGAAGGCATACCGAGGGTCGCGCTGGGGCAGCTCCCAAAACGCGATGAGGAGCTTTTGAAGGATCTTCGCGCCCTGCGATGACGGGATGAACGCGGGCTGCCCGAACCCGCCGCGCAGCCGCCAATTGGCCCTCCGCCGGTTGCCGCCCGTGAGGGGTGTCATCATGTCGATGCCGGGCACACCCTGCTCGACGCCGTTCACCTTGACGACGCCCTCCTCGGGAGCGCGGGCGGAGTTGTCGGCCGAGATCCCGACATCGACGTTCACCGGGGTGAACGCCTCCTCGAACTCTTCGAGCCTCATGTCCGGCGGGATGAGGCCATAGCTCTGGAGCATGTAGAGCATGGCGACGGTGTTGCACTCCATGCCGACGAACTCCTCGTCGATCTTCGAGCTTCGATAATAGAGCGATTGGCGGCGCCGGATGATGTTCCCGCTCCGGTTGGGGTCGCTGGAGGGGCGGGCGCGGGTCGACATGAAGGCGTATTGATCCTCCAAGATCGCCCGCATCGCGCGATTGCCAATCACGCTCCGAAGGTCGGGCGGCGCGGCCGACGGCGCAGGCGCGGGCGCGGGGGCGGCGGAGGGAGGAGCGGCGGTGACCTCTTCGAGCTCCGACTCAGGCATAGGACACCACATTAACGCCCAGGATCATCATGACTCCAGGAAAATTGCGGCCTCTCCATGGGCCGCTGCGCGGATCACCCACCCACGAGATCCCTTTGACATTCGATGTCTCGTCATGGGGTGAACCGCTTCACCACGCACGTGCGCCCGTCGATGGAGCGCGAGTGTTGGGTGTACCCGCTCACGTCGAAGCTCCACATGGGCGCGTTGAAGCGGCTGTCGTAGCGATACTCCATCGTCGCGACGACGCCGCGCGGGACGCCGTTCGCGAGGGCCGCGCGGAAGGCGTCTTTGGGCGAGCACGGGAGAGGGAGCGCCGCGCCCGTGCCGACCTCCGTCACCGTGAGGATGCTCGTCCGAATGAACGAGACATCCATCACGCGCTCCGCGCCCGGCCGCCCCTTGCCCACGAAGCAGAAGCTCACGTTGTTGATGGGCGGCGATCCGGCCGCCGCGCGCAGATCCACGAGCCCGTCCGACACGCCGCGGAGCTTCACCCCGCAGAGCGCCGCGGAGGCGTCGAGGCTCCTCGCGAGCTTGGTCGCGGCGGGCAGGACGTCCATCATATCCACCTTGGAAGGGTCCTTGTGCGTGACCGCTTGACACTTGATACGCGCGCACAAAGCGCTGTCCCCCCAAGGCCCCGAGCCCGGCCCGGGGGCGGGCTCGACGAGCGAAATCCCCGCCGCCGCCCCGCCGAGCCCGATGAGCCCGGCGCCGGCGGACAAGAGCCATGTCCGAAGGCGTCGAGACCGGACGTGCGCGCGCTCCGCCTCTTCGCTCGCGCGGATGAACGCGAGCACGGGCGCGCCGAGCTCGCCCGCGTGCGTCCTTTGCAGCTCGACCGCGATCGACAGCCTGCCCGCGCGGAGCAGGTATTCGCCCGCCCTCGGGCTCTTCGAATACGCCTCCCACTCCTCGCTCGAGCGCTCGATCCCGCTGAGCTGCTTCAACACCTCTTTGTCCTCGGCGACCCAACGACGGAGTCGCTCCCACGCGCGGATGAGCGCCTCGTGCGCGACCTCGGCCCACGCGCCCGCGTTCGGATCCGACGGATCGGCGTCGCCCTCGACGACGAGCCGGCTCTTCACGAGCGCCTTGAGCGCGGCGTCGAACGCGGCCGCCGCCGCCGGATCGACCGGCCTCATCCGATCGATGAACGCGCGCCGCCGCGTGTCCGCGCCGCCCTCTCCCACGTTGACCATGCGCACGAGGATCCTGCGCGCCTGCACCTGCTCGGCGTCGCTCATCCGCCGCAACGTGTCGTCCGCCCTCCGCGCGAGCGCGCCTTTGAGGCCGCCCATCCGCTGATAAGCGTCTTGGAGCAAATACCCTCCTCGACGCTGTCTCCACAGCTCGTCGAGCGCATATTCGACGAGCGGCAGCGCGCTCACGTCCCCTCCCAAATCATCGAGGATGCGATCGACGAGCCCCCGCTCGAACGCGAGCCCCACGCGCGCGGCGGGCTCCTCGATGATGGCGCGGACCTGCTCCGCCGTGAGCTGAGGGACGAAGAAGGTGTGCGCGTGATCGTAGAGGACCTTGTCGAGCGGCACGCGCCTGCCGCGGTCCTGGATAACCACGTTGCCCGCGTACCCCAAGAAGTCGACGCGCACGGTCGCGAGCACCACCACGGGCGGCGCCGCCGAGGTCGCGAAGGACCAGAGCGTCTGGAGGAACGCGTCGCGCTCCGCGGGCTCATAGTCGCTCGTGAAGATCTCCTCGAACTGATCGACGATGAGGAGGAGCGTCCGGCTCGATCGCGCGCGCCGCTGCGACGCCGCCGCGGCGATCACGCGGCCGTCCCACGCGGCGCCGCCCTGATAAGGCAACGTCGCGCCCACGCTCATGTCCACATCTCCGCCGCTCGCCCCGAGCGCGAGCGAGAGCGCGTGATGCAGCGTGCGCCGCCGCGCGAGGCGCAGGCTCGCGACGTCGCACGGCGCGCCGCGGCTCGCGAGCTCCGCGACGAGCCCCGCGAACACGAGCGATGATTTGCCGCTCCCCGACGCGCCCGCGACCGCTTGAAAGCGCGGCAAACGCCCTTCGAGCGCGGCGCGCACCCGGCCCACCAGCTCCCGCCGCTCGGCCGCGCGACCGAAGAAGAAGCGGCTGTGCTTGGCTTGAAACGCGAGCAAGCCGCGATAAGGCCGGAAGAAGAGCGGCCTCGTGTCGGCGCCCCCCGCCGCGTGTGAATAGAGCACGACGCCCGCCCAATCGAGCCTCCCCGGCTCGGCCGCGAGGCGCCTGCGCGCCGCGACGAACGCCCGCTCGACCGACGCGATCGCGACGAGCAGCTCGCCGTAAAACGACTCTGTAAAGCGCACGGAGCCGGGGACCGAGAGCGGGAATCGAGAGGCGATGACCGCGCGGATCCCCGCGCGATGAACGGCCTGCGCGACGCTGCCCAAATGGTTGCCGAGCGCGCCCGGGTTGCCGCCGTCGCACGCGGCGATGACGACGAGGCGCAGCGTGGGCGCGTGCGGCGCGAGGAGCTGGCGGAGGTCCCCGGCGCCCGCGATCGACGCGCCGCCGTTCGGATCGTTCAAGACGAGCCCAAACGTGTCTCCGAGGCTGCCGCCGTGACACGTGAGGTGCAAGACGCGGATCGGATCTCCCTCGTCCTGCGCGCGCGACAGCTCGCTCGCGATCCTGTCGATCGAGGCGTTCGCGATCACGTCACGATCCGCGGAGAAGGGCACATACCCCTCGTCCGCGGCGCGCTTCATCACCTCCAGATGGGAGGCGGCGGGCACGGCGCCGCCCGCCGCCGACCACGCGAGCAGCACGCGACCGACGCGCTCCGACGAGGCGTCCTCCTCTGCAGAGACGGTGTCGGGCCACTCATAACGAACGAGCACGCGCTCGATCTCGCCGAGGTGCTGCCCCGATCCGCGGAGCGTGACGAGCTCCCAAGGGAGCGCGTAAATCTCCGCCGCCGCGGATCGAATCGTGATGACTACGCTCCTCCGCTCCAGCACCGCTTGGGTGATCGCCGCGTCGAAGCGCGCCCACCCCGCGGGCTCCAACATCGATCGGAGCTCGTCGCCCACCCGCTGCACGGTCTCTTTAGGGCACTTGGGGCGGCTCAACGCGGTGATGTCGTCGAGCAGATCATCGCTCCACGCGATGCGCAGCGCGCGCACCCCGCCGCCCTCGGTCCGAATCAGATAGTCGGTAGGCGCGAGGTGAAACGCGAACGGATCGGCCGGGACTGTCGCGCGCGCGAAGTCGAGCGAGATCGAGAGAGGCCCACTCATGAACGATGAGGATACATGGCGTCGCGCGGCGCGGGACGACAGCCCTCACGAGATGCCATGAGCGCGACATCACCCTTCCTTTCCGCCTCAAGCGCTTATTTCCCTTGACCTATCGAGGGCCCTTTATCGAGCCTCCGCGGCGCGCGCGCTCATCGATTGTCAATCGCTCTCTTCAATGAGGGTATGCGCCGGGGCCGCGCTCGCGACCTGTGTTGTTTTCCTCGATCTCTAATATCCATGAACGTACGGTCGTGTCATGGCAGGAGCAGCGTGGCAACGAGGGCAGGAGCGGGCGCCGGGCGAGGCGCCGCGATCGTCACCGAGGGGGAGGACGGGCGCCGAGCCGCGTGAGGTGGTGCAGCTCCAAAGGGCCCTCGGCAACCGGGGGGTCCAGGCGCTCGCGCAGGGCGGACGAGACGCGTCGATCCTGGACGTCGCGGGCGCAGGGCTCCGCGGGGCGCCGCGCGCGCTCCCCTATCTCGACAAGGTTCAAGCCGCGTTCGGCAGACACGATGTCCGCGGCGTGCGCGCGTTCGTCGGCGGCGAGGCGGCCTCCGCGAATCAGGCCCTCGGCGCGAGCGCTTATACGATGGGCGCCTCCGTGGCCTTCCGCGGCGCGCCGGATCTCCACACCGCGGCGCACGAGGCCGCGCACGTCGTTCAACAGCGCTCGGGCGTCTCCTTTAAAGGAGCGCTCGGGGAGGAGGGCGGCGCGGACGAGCGACACGCCGACGCGGTCGCCGATGCGGTCGTGGCGGGCCGATCGGCCGAGGCGCTCCTCGACGCGAGGGCGCCTTCGCCGAGCGGCGGAGGCGCGGTGGTGCAGCGGCAGCGGTACCATGGTGTCGGAGGGTGGATTCACCAAAACATCTATGAGCCGGCGCAGGCGTATTACGATCAAGCGATCGCGGCGAACATCAACTTGGCCGCGGAGTGGAACGCGCAGGTGCCGGTCCTCGGGTACCTCGCCGGCTCGGCGACGAGCATGGTCAACATCACGTGGTATTCGCTCTCCAAGATCATCGTAGGAGCGCTCCAGCTCGTCACCCCGCTCACCGAAGAAGACCACTTCTTGCTCGTCGCCTCGGGGGGGATGGCCGCGCCGGCCATGCCCCTCATGCACATTGGGCGCTACCTGATTGGCATCCTCGGCAGGCACCCTCGTTTGCTCGTCCGGCTCCGGCTCGACGGCGTCCGTCGCCTCTTCCGCCTCGTCGTCGAGGGCGTCGTCGAATTCGCCGAGCGGAGCGCGTCGGCCATCGGCGGCCACATGGAGCCTGCGCTCGCGGGCGCAGGCGCGGGCCGGACGCCGAGCGCGATGGGCCACGCGGCGCCGGCGCTCGAAGGGACCATGGCACGGCTCGAAGGCTCGGGGACCGGACGAGCGATGGAGAACCTCGCGGAGACGCGCGCGTCTCTCGGGCGCGCGGAGCCGTCGCTCTCCCGCACGGCGAGCGCCGCGCAAAACCTCTCCTCGCGATTCGCGTCCTTCGACTACGAAGCCTCCGGGCGCCTCGCGGCGTCGGTGGATCGCGCGCTCATCGAGGCCGATCGCAAGGGTTTTTTGAAGGCGCGCGGCGCGCTCATGGACCTTCGTAGAGCGCTCTTCCGTTATCGCATGTCGGGCGCAGGGGGCGAGTCGCAGGCGCTCGCGGAGGCGGCCGAGGCCGCCGCCGCGGTCAAGCGGAGCGACGAGTACATGCGCTTGATCAAGATCCTGGAGGGCGAGCCGAGGAGCTTCTTCGACCTGCTCGACGATCTCGCGATGCGCGCCCAAGCCAAGCGCTCCTGGTGGCCCGGGCTCATGCGATGATCCTGCGCCGCCACGTCGCGCTCTCGGCCGGCCTGTCCCTCCTGCTCCTCGCCGCCGGCCCAAAGCCTCCTCCGCGCGCGCCCGCGCCCGCTCGCGCCCCCCAAAGCCCCTCCGCGCAAATTCGATATCAGGGCCCGACCTCGTTCGTGATGGGCGATCAGGCCGTCGAGGTCCACGACGGCCCGCGCCCCAAAGGCGCTCCGGCGAACGAGACCTTCGAAGACGTGCTCGCCGTCGTGGGGAGTCGCGACGTGCGCTGCACCGCCGTGCTCGTGGGGCCGCGCCACGCGCTCACCGCCAAACACTGCTTGCCCGCGACAAGGGTCCTCGCGGGGAGCGACGTGACGAGGCCGCGCGCGTCGCGGGCCGTGGTCCAAACCATCCTCGCCGACGATAAAGCGCCTTGGGCGACGAGCGACGTCGCGATCCTCGCGCTCGACGCGCCCCTCCCCGGCGCCCGCGCGCGGCGCGGCGAGCGCGACTCCATGCCTCCCTCGGGCGCGCTCTCGCTCGTGGGCTTCGGCACAAACGAGGCCTCGGGCACGCGCGGCGCAGGGAAGAAGCGCGTCACCGAGGTGATGGCGCACGGCTTCGGCTGCGACGGGAGGAGGCCTGTCACCCTGGGCTGCGACCCCGCGCGCGAGATGGTGATCCCGCGCCGCCGCGACAACGACACGTGCGCGGGCGACAGCGGCGGGCCTGTCTTCGAGCGCTTCGAAGGAGGGCTGCGCCTCGTCGCGATCACGTCGCGCGCGATCCCGAGCGCGCGATCGCGCTGCGGGCAAGGGGGCATCTACACGCGCGTCGATCGCATCGCGCCGTGGATCTTCTCCGTCACGAAGGGACCTCGATCATGATGAGGACGACGATCGCGACCATGCTCCTCTGCGCGCCCTCGCTCATCGCGTGCGCGCCGCCGCCCGAGCCGCCGCGCACGCCGGCCGATCGCGCGATCGCGAAGAGCGCGCGCGCCGAAGCCCCGCGCGGCAAGCGAAGGATCGCGCGGCGCGAAGAGTGGGTGTCGGTCGCGATCGCGTCGCCCCCGCCCGCGCGCGTGCGGTGCAGCTTCGACGCGGCCGACGGCGCGCACGAGGACGTCGAGTGGGATCCCGCGCTGCCGGGCCCGCTCGCGAAGGTGATCCGCCTCCGCGGCCTTCGCGGCGCGCGCGCGTGGGGCATGGCGTGCGCCGCGGATCCGCTGCCGATCAAGACGAGCGCGGGCGATCGCCTGCTGCTCTTCGACGTGCTCAAGGCGCCTCCGCGCGCGCTGCCGGCCGGGAATTCGACGGCGCCGATCGCCGAGCTCAAGGCTCGTTTTTGGGATCCCCAAGAGCCGCCCGCGCCGCCCCGGCGATCGGGCTCGGGGCCGGTGAGCTTCGACGATCGCGGCGCGGACGAGCCGCGATCCGCGCCCTCGCCGATGCGCGTCCACGTGACCGTGACGCCGATCGCTGCGCCCGCGATCGGGCGCGCGCCGCCGAGCGAAGCGCCGCTCGGCGCGAACCGATCGTTCGACGCGGCGCCGGCGGCGGCCGCCGAGGTGTTCAAGATCCTCGCGGAGATCGCGCTCGAACGCGCGCGCGCGCAGGCCGGCGCGCTCCTCGCCCGCGAGCTCGAGGCCGCGCTCTGCCGCCGCCTCGTGTGGAGCGAGCCGCTCCGCGACGCGCTCGCGCTCCCCGCGATGCCGCGCGAGCGGAGGCTCCTGCCGCGCACGTGCGACGCGATCCGCCTGCTCCGCGTGAACGAGATCATGGCGTCGGCCGACGCGATCCGGCGCGATTTGACCGCGGATTTGACGGAGCTCGCGGCGACGGTGCTGGCCGCTCAGCTCGCCGCGCCGCGCCCTCTCTCGCCGCCCGCGCCGCGCCGCGCGCGCGCGCCTGCGCCGCCTGCGCGTGCTGGTGGTCTCGGGCTATGCCGAGGAGCGTCTGACGCGGGCCGCGGCCGAACTGGGCGCCGGCACCGCCGTGCTGGGCAAGCCGTT
>CAYTJL010000251.1:0-13691 GCA_964437785.1 uncultured Polyangiaceae bacterium | reverse complement strand
GTGCTCCGGCTTTGAGAGCGTCGCTTTAAGCCATTGAGGCCGGGCCGCCGCCGATGTATGCGATCATCAATGCGCATCACCTCGCTCACCGCGCTCTTGCTCACCGCGATCGCGCTCGCGGCCGGCTGTGGCAGGCCGGGCGAAGAGTCGTTCACGATGGGGGGACCTGAGGGTCCCCCCAAACCCCCCCGAGCGCTGGAGGATCGAGATCCGCGTGATCTCGAGGCGCCGCCTGTCGACGTGAACGCCCGCGCCGCCCTCCCGCCCCGTGCGCAGGAGGCGCTCGCCCGCGCGTCGTTGCCGGTGCTCGCCCCGCCCCACCAAGAGCTGCTCGCCTCGTCGTCGCTCGTGGCCAAGAACCATTGGTTCGCGCTCTCGGCCCACGGCGACGGCTTCTCGATCGCGCTCCACGGCTCCAAGGCCGCCAAGGTGATCCCCCACATCCCCCCGGCGGAGGGCGACACCGAGGTGCGGCCCGGGGCCAAAGGCTTTGTCACCCAAAACGAGGGTGTCTGGACCGCGCGCTGGATCGAGGGCGGCGTCGCCTATTCGCTCGATCTCGAGTGCCAATCTCCTGCCCACGCCCGCTGCGCCGATGAGCGCGAGGTGCTCGCCCTCGCCCGCGCGCTGGTCCACGTCGGGGGAGGCGCCCAATGATCCCCCAAAGGATGATCGGTTGGGCGCTCGCCGGGGCTTCGTTTGCCGCGTCGATCGCGATCTCATCCCCTCTCCTCGCCGAGCCCTTCACCTACCTCCCGCCCGGCGATCTCATCCCCGGCTCGGGCGAAGGCCGCGTGGACGAGACCGTGTACGCGCCCGGCATGCGCTTCCCCATCGAAGAGTCGCCCGCGTACGCCAACTCCCAGGTCTACAACAAAGGTGGTTATCTCGGGCCGCCCGGGGGCTTGTGCGACGCGTCCAACTTCTCCTATCCATGGCGCGACAACTACTGCGAGACGCGCTCGTGGGACATGCCCCTTTGCCCGGCGGGCACAGGCCACCAAGGCCAGGACATCCGCGCGAGCACGTGCGATAAAGACGTTCACTGGGCCGTGGCCGCCGCCGACGGCACCGTCACCCACATCGGGTCTTATACGGTGTACATCACCACGGCTGACGGCACGCGGTTCGATTACCTCCACATGGACAGCGTCCAAGTCCAAGAGGGCGACGTGGTGACGAGGGGCCAGCACCTCGGGCGCGTGTCCGACAACTTCGGCGGCACGCCGACGTCGGTTCATCTGCACTTCAACATCATGCAAGACGTGGCCGGCGTCGGCCTCGTGTTCGTGCCGCCTTATACGTCGCTCATCGCCTCGTACGAAGAGCTGGTGGCGCCGCCCAACCGCCCGAGCGGCGGCGCGCTCGAAGAGGTCTCGTGTGACGCGATTCGAGGGTGGGTGAGCGACCCGGACACGCCCGAAACGCCCGCGAACGTGGCGATTGTCATCGATGGTGTCCTCGGGAGCGAAGGGGCTTTGCGCATCGACCAGGCCGCCGACATCGCCCGCGACGACATCTGCCAAGGGTGTTTGGCCGGCTTCTCCGTGCCTTTGCCCGAGAGCCTCTTGGACGGCGAATCCCACGTGATCCGCGCTTATGGCATCGATTTGGGCGGCGGCCCCGAGGCCGAGCTCCAAAACAGCCCGCTCTTCGTCACCTGTCCTTCGGCCGGGGGGTACGGCGGCGAGGGCGGCAGCAGCGGACAAACGACCACGGCCAAATCCGGGTGCGGCTGCTCAATCCCCGAACAAGACGCGGGAGCCTCCGCGCTCGTCCTCGCGCTTGCGGGTCTCGTTGCCGTCACGCGACGTCGATCGTATAGGCCGCGCCCGAGGAGCACGAGACATCGATGATCGAGGTGGTGATGCCCCAGCTCGGCGAGAGCGTCGCCGAGGGCACGATCGGAAAGTGGCTGGTAAAAGAGGGAGAATCGGTGAAGCGCGAGCAACCCCTCGCGCTCATCGAGACCGACAAAGCCAACACGGAGGTGCTGGCCACCGCGGCAGGTGTCGTCGCGCGGCTGGCCGCGCCCGAAGGCACGCTCGTGCCGGTGCGCGGCCTTTTGTGCGTGATCGACGAGTCGGCGACGGCGCCCGCGCCGGTCAAGGAGACTCCGGCGCCCGCAAAAGAAGCCCCTCCGGCGGCGACGGTGGCCGAGCCCAAGCCCCTCTCGTCGCCGTCCACGCGGCGGCTCGCACACGAGATGGGCGTCGATTTGCGGGCTGTTGCGCCGACCGGCGAATACGGCCGCGTCACGCGTGACGATGTCGTCCGCGCCGGCACCGCGCCGGAGGCATCTCCTCCCGCTGCCGCGCCTGCGCCCGCTTCCGTTGCGGCACCTGCTCCCGAGGCACCTGCTCCCGCGGCGGCGCCTCCTCCCGCGGCGACCCCTGCGGCGACCGAGCTCTCGCAGATGATCCAAGCGGGCGGCGGCTTTGTTCCGCCGATCCCGGGCGTGGGCTTCGGCGCGTACAAGGTGCCGCCGTACACGCCCAAGCCGGGTGACGAGGTCATCCCGTTCTCGCGCCTGCGCCGCATCACGGCCGACCACATGGTCTACTCGAAGGTCGTCTCGCCGCACGTCGTCGCGGTGGCCGAGGTCGACCTCCACGCGACCAGCAAGCTCCGCGATCAGCACAAAGACGCGCTGAAGAAGGCGGGCATCTCGCTCACGTTCCTCTCGTTCGTGTGCGCCGCGACGGTCAAGGCGCTGCGCGAGAACCCCGACGTGAACGCGCGCGTGCTCGATGCTTCCTATGTAAAGCTTCGCGACATCAACCTGGGCGTCGCGGTCGACACGCCGCGCGGGCTCGTGGTGCCGAGCATCAAGCACGCCGACAGGCTCTCGCTCGCGGGCATGGCCGCCGCCATCGACGACCTCGCCGCGCGCGCGCGGGCGGGCAAGCTCGGCCCCGACGATCTCGCGGGCACCACGTTCAGCGTCTCGAACCCCGGCTTGAAGGGCAACCTCTTCGGAGGCGCGATCATCTCGCAGCCCAACGTCGGCATCCTCCGCATGGGCGAGATCAAGAAGCGTCCCGTGGTCGTCACCAAAGACGGCGAGGACGCGATCGCGATCCACCCCGTGATGTTCTTGGCCTTCTCGTACGACCACCGCGTCATCGACGGTGTCGCTGCCAACTCGTTCCTCTGGCGCGTCTCGGATCTCCTGAGCCGCGGGGAGTTCTCCGTCTGATGTCCGCTCAATCCGTGCAACACGGCCTCGCGCCGCTCGCCGAGGTCGACCCCGAGATCGCCGCGCTCTCCGCCGCCGAGGCGCGCTACCAAGCCGAGACGCTGCGGCTCATCGCGAGCGAGAACTACACCTCGCGCGCGGTCATCGAGGCCACGTCCTCGGTGCTCACCAACAAGTACTCCGAAGGCTACCCGCGCAAGCGCTACTACGAGGGGCAGCGCCAGGTCGACGCGGTCGAAGAGCTCGCGCAGGCGCGCATGAAGGCGCTCTTCGGGGCCGAGCACGTGAACGTGCAGCCGCTCTCGGGCAGCCCCGCGAACCTCGCGGTGTACCTCGCGTTCGCCAAGCCCGGCGAGACGATCATGGGCCTCGGCCTGCCCTCGGGCGGGCACCTCACGCACGGCTGGAACGTCTCGATCACCGGCAAATTCTGGAAGAGCGTCGCGTACGGCGTGCGCGAAGGCGATCACCGCATCGACATGGATCAGGTGCGCGACCTCGCGCGCGAGCACAAACCCAAGCTCATTTGGTGCGGCGCGACGGCGTACCCGCGCTCCATCGACTTCGCGGCGTTCCGCGCCGTCGCCGACGAGGTCGGCGCGATCCTCGCGGCGGACATCGCGCACATCGCGGGCCTCGTCGCGGGCGGCGCGCACGCCTCGCCCGTGGGCATCGCGGACGTCGTCACCATGACCACGCACAAGACCTTCCGGGGCCCGCGCGGCGCCGCGATCTTGTGCAAAGCCGCGCACGCGCAGGCGATCGATCGCGCGGTGTTCCCCGGCCTCCAAGGCGGCCCGCACAACCACACCACGGCGGGCATCGCGGTCGCGGCGCTCGAAGCGTCGCAGCCTTCGTTTCAGGGCTATGCGGCGCGCGTCGTCGAGAGCGCCAAGGCGCTCGGCGAGGCGCTCGCGGCGCGCGGCTTCCGCCTCATCACGGGCGGCACCGACAATCACTTGTTGCTCGTCGACATGACGCCCAAGGGCATCGGCGGCAAGCCCTACGCGCAAGCCTTGGAGAAGGCCGGGATCGTCGTCAATTACAACTCCATCCCGTTCGATCCGCGCAAGCCCTTCGACCCTTCGGGCATCCGCTTGGGCACGCCCGCGGTCGTGTCGCGCGGGATGGGCAAAGACGAGATGGATCGCTTGGCCGGGTGGATGGACGCGGTCGCGTCGCACCCCACGGACGAGGCTCGCCTCGCGTCGATCGCGGCCGAGGTGAAGGAGATGTCCCGCGCGTTCCCCGCGCCGGGGCTCTGATCAGGGGCCGCCGCCTGCGCCGCCCCCGCCGCCGGTCCCTGCGGCGCCGAGGTCATTGCACGTGACGACGGGCTCGAGCCCGCACGGGCCTTGGCACTTGTTGCACGCGCACTTGAAGAGCTCGAAGAGCGGCGCGGTGTCGGCGAAGGGGAGCACGCAGGCCGCCACGCACCCGAGGTCCGGCGTGCTGCCCTTGGGCACGGCGCAGTCGAGCAAGCAGTCCTGCGTCGCGTCCGAGCACGAGGGATCCGCGAGGCACTGATCGAGGAGCGTCTTGCACTGGCTCTCGGAGAAGCCCGTTTTGTTGAGGCAATACGTGCACGAGTCGGCCCCTTCGGGATCGATGCGCGACGCGACGATGCACGAGCAGACGCCGTCGTCGGAGAGCGATCCGGCGAAGCTCGGCGAGCTCGGGCCGTTGACGCCGTTCGAGGGCGGGCCGTAGCGCGGATCTTCCTTGCACCCCACCGCCGCGATCGGAGCGCTCAAACAGCCCAACAAGAGAAGCGCAAAAGCCGCCTGAAGCTTCATGGCCCGATCGTACCGCCGTTCCGCGCGGGCAATCAAATAATGGGCGTCGCGAAGCGCGTCGCGATCGCGGCGATGTGCGCGGGCGTCGTGCCGCAGCATCCGCCGATGATCGTCGCCCCCGCGCGCGCCCAGCGCGAAGCGTGGGCGACGTAGCGCGCGAGGTCGCCGTCGGGTCTCCATGCGTCGCCTTCGCCCTCTCCGCCTGCGTTCGCGTACGCGCCGAAGGGCACGCCCAGATCGGCGATCGCCTCGACGAACGGCGACGTGCGCGCGGCCTCCACGCAGTTGATGAAGAGCGCCGCCGCGCCCGCGTCGCGCGCACGCCGAAGCACGTCGCGCGCTTCACTCGGCGTGAGCAGCTCCGCGCGCGGGCCCGCGGTGACGGCGAGCCACGTCACGACGCCGGTCGCGACGGCCTCTTCGACCGCGACGATCGCCTCGCCCGCGTGCGGGAACGTCTCGACCAAAATCCGATCGACGCCCGCGCGCGCGAGCGCCTGCGCCATCGCGCGGTGCTCGGGCCTCGCGTGGCGGGGCGAGAGATCCGGCCGATAACAATCTTCGAGCGGCGCGAGGCTCCCCGCGACGAGGTGCGAAGACGGCACCGACGCGCGCGCGATCGCGACCGCTCGCCGCGTGAGATCCTCCCAGCGATCGCCCACCTGCCGCGCCTTCGTGCGGAAGGTGCACGCGGTGTGGACCGTCGCGCCCGCGGCCGCGTAGTCGCGATGGATCGCCGCGATCACGGCCGGGGCGCGGTCGATCGCGATCGCGCTCCACGCAGGGCCGTCGAGCGCGACGCCGCGCGCGATGAGCTCGGTGCCCATGGGCCCGTCGAGGATGGTGATCACGGCTCCGCGCGCGATTGTACGATGCCCCTCGTGCCCGAGCCGACACGCGCGCCTTCCCCGCCGCCGCACCCCACGCGGAGCATCTTCGTTTTGTACTTGGTCTTGGGCGGCGTGCTCGTCGCGATCGGGACGGCGATGGCCGCGCTCGGCGGCGAGGTCCCGTTGGCCACCGCGTTCGGCCTCGGGGGCGTGCTCCTCACGGTGCTCGGCGCGTATGGCAGCGGCGTCGGTCGCGGCGCGCAGCTCTTGAACACGGCGCTCAACCGCATCGGGATGGGCCGCTTCCGCGAGGCCGAGGCGCTGCTCGACGAGGCCGACAAAACGTGGCTCGGTCACAACAAGGCGCTCGTGCCTATTTTTCGAGCCTCGATCGCGATGCGGCGCGGCGACATGAAGACCGCGCTCGACCTCGCGGACAAAGCGGTCGCGATCCGAGCCCCGCTCCGGGGCAAGCTCCTCGCGTCGATCCACCGGAGCCACGCGCTCGCGCTGCGATCGTTGCTCCGCGCGTCGCTCGGCGACGACGCCGGCGCGAGGGCCGACATCGCGGCGATCGCGGCGAGCCCGGATGCGACGCCGCAGGCCTCGGCGCGCGCGGCGCTCGCCGAGGCGGTGTTGCTCCAGCGATCGGGCGACAAAGAGGCGCTGCGCGCGCATCTCGCGAAGCACCGCGTGCTCTTCGCCGAGGCCGCCGAGCCGCGCGAGCGCGCGATCGTGCGCGCATATCAGCGCATGCTCCGCACCACCGCGACGACGCCGTACCGGAAGAAGATCACCGACAAACCCATGGAGGGCGAAGAGCCCGCGCTCGAAGATTGGATCGCGCGCGTGGATCCCGCGGCGGCGCCGTACATGCGCGTGCGCGCGGCGACGGACGAGGGCGGCGAGGCGCCGGCTCCGCCCCTCGCGACCGCGGAGGCCAAGGCCCTCGTACGGCGCGCGCACGCGGAGGCGAGCGCGGGCGCACGGGCCACGCGGATGGGCGCGATCTTCAAGCGCGCGGCGCTGGCGGTGGTCGCGCTCGGCGTCGCGGGCGGGGGCATCGCCGCGTTGGACCCGTTCAAGATGATGCCGCGCGAGAGCGCGCTCAGCGCTGGTCCGATGCCATCGTCGCTGATCATGATCGTGGCGTTCGTGACCGCGTCCGTGTTGGTCGTCGCGTCGCGCGTGTCGGCCGCGCGGCAGACCAAGCGCCTGCTCGCCGCGTTGGCGAAGGTCGCGAAGGGCGCGGGCGGGCTCGACGATCTGCGCGCGCTCACCGCGAGCAGCTTCGGCGTCATCGCGGCGCAGGCGCACCTTCAGCTCGCATTTTCGTCGGAAAAACAAGGCGATCTCGACACCGCGATGCGCGAGGTCGAGCGCGGCATCGGCAGGGTCTCGGCGCGCGGCGCGCGGATGATCGCGGCCGACGTGCTCCTGCCCGAGCTGCGCGCCGAGCGCGCCTTCCTGCTCGCCGCGCGCGATCGCAGCGAGGAAGCCGCGGCCGAGCTCGACGCGGTGAGCCCCGCGGCCCCGTTCCTCGCGCGGGCGCGCTTCCGCGTCGAGCTGATCACGGCCATCCGGCGCGGCGATCTCGCGGGCGCGGCGAGGCTCGCGTCGTCGCGCGCGCAGCACCTCCCGATCTTCGCGCGCGACGAGCTGTGCGCCGACGCGGCGCGCGCGGCGTACAAGCCCGAGCTCGTGGGCGCGGCCGAGCTCGCGCGCATCAAGGATGAGCTCACGTTCCCGGCGACGCGCGCGTGGATGCTCGCGATCGCGCCGGGCGTGGTCGAGGCCTTGGAGCGCGCGCCCGAGCTCGACGAGGACGCCGCAGGCGAGGTCGGTGCTGAGGCCCAATCCATGGCCGCGGAGGCCGAGGCCATGGCCGAAGAGGCGGAGTCGAACGAGCGTGAGAACTTTCTCGATCGCCGTTCGTAAAAGGCCGTTGCCTCGGCGGCGCCGGCCCTTTCGAGCGGAGGGGGCCCCGTGATCGAGGCGCTGTAAGGTTCACCGCTTTGCCTCGTTCCCCGCGCATCGATGCGGGCGGCGCGGGGTGAGCGCCTCCCCACGAACAGGAGCTCTCACATGCAACGCGCGCACAGAATGCTCTTTGGGTTGCTCATGGCTTCGATGATCGGCGGCTGTGCGGTCAATCCCCCGCCCGTCACCCCCGAGGCGCCTGCGCCCGAGGTCGTCGCCGCCGCGCCCGAGCACCCCGACGTCCCCGTGAACAACGACGGGCCGTCGCGCAGGAACGGGCCTTGGATCGGCGCCGCGGGCGCGAGCGACTTCGTCCTCGCGGGCACGACCGACACCGTCATGGGCGTCTGGGTCGACGTCCCCACCGCGCAGCGAGGCCGCGCCCCTGCGTCCGTCGCGCTCGTGATCGACACCTCGGGATCGATGGCCGGAGTGAAGATCGAGAAGACGCGGCTCGCCGCGCAGAAGCTCGTCGACAAGCTCTCGAACGGCGACGCCGTGATGGTCGCGAGCTTCAGCGACGAGGCGCGCGAGCTCATCCCGCCCACCATCCTCTCGGCCTCGACGCGCCCCGTGATCGCCCGCGCGATCGCGGGCCTCCGCGCCGACGGATCGACCAACATGTTCGACGGTCTCCGCCTCGGCGAGAGCCGCGTGGTCTTGAACGCGTCGACGCACCCGGTGCGGCGCGTGGTCGTGATCTCGGACGGGCAAGCGAACGTCGGGCCTTCTTCGCCCGAGATCCTCGGTCAAGTCGCGGCGCGCGGCACGGACAACGGCGTGCAGGTGACCGCGCTCGGCGTGGGCCTCGACTACGACGAACGCACGCTCAACGCGCTCGCGGTGCGGTCGAGCGGCCGTATGTTTCACATCGACGATCCGCAGGAGATGGTCTCGATCCTCGACAAGGAGGTCGCGCTGCTCCAGTCGACGGCGGCGACCGACGCGGTCGTCGAGATCGTCCCCGCGCCCGGCGTGCAGATCCTCGGCGCGGAGGGCGCTGTGCGCGCGGACTGGTCGGGCAACGGCGCGATCCGCGTCCCGCTCGGCACCATGTTCGGCGGGCAGCACCGCGAGATGTTGGTGCGCGTGCGCGTGACGTCGCAGACCGAAGGGGACAAGCCCCTCGCGAGCGTGCGGCTCAAGTTCCGCGACCCGGCCGAGGGCAACCTCGAGCGCATCCAAGAGGTCGTGGCGCGCTGCCAGGTCACGAACGATCGCGTGCTCGTCGAGCAGCGCGCGAACGACAAGACCAAGGGCATTCAAGCGACGATCGAGGCCTCGAACGCCGCGCTCGCCGCGGCCCAGCTCGCGAACACCGGTCAGTTCGAAGCGGCCGACAGGGACCTCGCCGTCGCCGAGGAGAAGCTCCGCGCCGCCGCCTCGATCGCGAAGAACAAAGAGGACAAACAACGCGCGCTCGCGAACGCGTCCAAGATCGCGACGGTGCGCAGCCACGCCAAGGCGGCCGCGGTCGCGCCCCCTGCGGCCAAGCCCTCGGCGGGTCGCGCGAGCGGGCTCAAGATCAACCGCGCCGCGATGGATGCCTACGGTTATTGAAGTGTCGTTTTCTGGCGGAGCGACCACGCGCGGTGCCATGATCCGCCGCGCGTGAGGCCCAAGACCCCCAAGAACCGCCGCGCGAGCCCCGACGCGATTGAGAAGCGAAGGGCCGCTCGTCGCTTCAACGAGATCCTCCAAGGCGAGGGCGCGAGGGCCCCCGACGGTCGGACCGAGCGGCGTCGCAAGCGCCTCCTCGACGAGCTTTCGAGCGGCAAATCGCGCGGCGGTACGCGCGAGCTCAAGCCCATCGACGTGCTCGTCCGCGTGGATGAGCTGCTCGCGCTCGGCGAGCCCCTCGCCTCCATCCAAAAAGTTTGTCCCAAGGTGCGTCCGGTCGAGCCGACGGACGAGGTCGTCGACGGGCTCCGCGCGCTGCACCGCGCGTACGCCTTCCCCGTCGAGGTGTATCGGTTCGTGGGCGTCGACGCCGACACGCTCGCGCGCGCGGGGATCTCGGCCGCGAAGCCCGGCCTCAAGAAGACCGCGCCGCGCCGCGGCCGTCGCGCCGCGTGAAAGGCCGTTGACCCAACGCGGGGCCGGCGGCAGAGTCGCGCCCATGCGATCGCCCTCGCGCGCAAAGCTGTTCGTCCTCGCCTTCGGCCTCGTGTCCGCCGTCACGTCGTGGAGCGCGACGCCGGCGCGCGCCGACGCCCCCGCCGCGCCGAGCAAGGGCGTCGTCGTGGCGCGCGTGGGCGACCACGAGATCACGCTCGATGAGGTCAACCGTCGCATCGCGGGCGTGCCGCATTTTCAGCTCCGATCGTTCGGCAAGAACGCCGCCGAGATCCGCAGGAGCTACGTCGAGCGCGTGATGGTGCGCGAGATCCTGCTCGCCAAGGGCGCGGCCCTCGCGAAGATGCACGAGCGCGAGGACGTCAAGGAGCGCTCGCGCGGCGTGCTGCGCAACGCGATGCTCGGCCGCATCCGCGCCGATCTCGCGCAGGGCACCGGGATCACGGAGCAGGACGTCAAGGCGTACTACGACAAGAACGTCTCCAAGTTCCACACGCCCGCGCGCGTCGCGATTTGGCGCATCGACACGGCCAAGCGCGAGGACGCTGTCGCGATCCTCGACGAGATGAAGAAGGACCCGAGCGCCAAGCGCTGGGCCGATCTCGCGCGCGATCGATCGCTCGACAAGGCGACCGCGCAGCGCGGCGGCAACCTCGGCTTCGTCTCGCCGGACGGGACGACGAGCGAGCCGGGCCTCAAGGTGGAGCGCGAGATCGTCGACGCCGCGATGAAGGTCAAAGACGCCGAGATCGTGCAAGAGCCGGTGAAGGTCGGCGAGCGTTGGGCGGTGGTGTGGCGGCGCCAGAGCATGCGCGCGGTCGATCGTTCGCTCGACATGGAGACCCCGACGATCCGCCAGATGCTCGCGCACGAGCGGCTCGAAAAGAGCATCAAGGATCTCCTCACCAAGCTGCGCGCGGAGCGGCTCACCGATCACCACCCCGAGCTGCTCGAGCTCGTCGACGTGAGCGGCACCGGAGAGGTGCAGTCCAAGCGCCGCCCCGGCTCCATCCCGGTCGCCAAGAAGACGGGCGGCAAGCCCGTGCCTCACGAGCACGACGGCCGCTGAAAACAAGGCCCGGCGAGCGATGCTTTAGGGCTAAAGCATCGCGAGCGCGATCGCGCCGATGACGGCCGCGCCGCTCAGGATCGCGATCGCGACGGCGGTCCACATGCCGAAGCGGCGTGCGCGTCCGAGGGCGTCCGGCTGGAGCTGGTAGACGCCTTGGAGGAACGCGGCGGAGGCGCGGCCGGGAACGCGCATGGCGAGCTCGGCGAGATCGACGGCGGCGCGTGAGCCTTTGGAGAGGCCGGTGACGACGGCGCCGAGCGGGCCTGCCATGAGGTCCCAGCCGCACGCGTACAAGCCGAAGCGGACCGCGCGCCTGCGTTGCGGCTTGCCGCCTGCGCGGCCTGCGCCGACGTCGAGGGCGGCGCCCCACATCACGTGCGCGACGACCATCCACAGCGCGAGCGCGGGCACGCCGAGCGCGATCCAGCGGAGCACGCGCATGCGGAGCGAGGGGTCTTGCACCACGTTGAGCGTCAAGCCTGGGAGCGCGAGCGCGGCGAGCGGGATGAGCAGCACGGCCATGCTCGCGACGGCGAGCAGCTCGGAGAGCACGGCGAAGCGCATCGCGGGGTTGATCTCGCCGTCGGGGATCACGGAGAAGAAGGCCTCTGCGCCTTGGGTCGTGGCGGAGGCGGTGGCCCAGAGTCGTTGCCACACGCCGCCGCTGCGCTCCCACGGGACGATGGCGATGACGCCTGAGTCTTGGTCGGTCGCCGCGGTGCAGCCTGGGCAATCCGCTTGACCGCAGGTCGCGCACAGGATCGCGGCCGGCACGTCGAAGGTGTCGACGGTGTCGTCGTCGGTGGCGCGGAGCAACGCGGAGGGCCGCGACTTGGCGGACGGCGCCTGTCCAGAAGGAGGCGACTCGTTCTTCATGGGGGACCCGGTACAGCGGAGGGAGGGAGCTTCATCGTACGCGAGGGGGCTGTTTTTGTCGACTTTCTTCCCCTGTGGACGGCGCGGTCATCGGGTCGTTCACGCGACGTCCGGCTATGCGCGGCTCTCTTTGGTGAAGGGTTTGCCAGGGTATTTGCGCTCGAAATGGGCGACGAGCACGTGGCCGAGCGCCTCGATGGTCGAGCCAGCGATCGCCATGCGGATGGGCACGCCGAGCATGGGGATGAAGCACGCGGCTTCGCACGCGATGAGCTTGAGGCCTTGGCCGGCGACGGTGAGCGCGCCACCCGCGGCGAGGGTGGCGAAGGCGCCCGCGCTCTCGCCGTAGATTTCGGCGATCACGCTGGCCATGTGGGTCTCGAGCGTGACGAGCCCGGCGGACGTGGAGCCGGGGATGGGGAGGGCGGCGAGCGCGGCGCCGCCCGCGGCGTAGCGGTGGATCCAACGGAGCGCTTCTTCTTTGCACGTCATGCGTGACAAGTGTCGCGGAGGTCTGCGTTCGCGCAAGGGGTTCTGCTTGCCGCGGGGGACGGTCGGTGAAAGGATGGTTGGCCGATCGTGTCGAACGGGGAAACGCAGAGCGCCGCACCTCCGGGGACCATGCTCGCCGGGAAGTACAGGGTCGAGCGGGTCCTTGGGCAAGGTGGGATGGGCATGGTGGTGGCGGCGCACCACATCGCGCTCGACGAGCGTGTGGCGCTGAAGTTTTTGTTGCCTGAGCTCGCGAAGAACGCGGAGGCTTCGGCGCGATTTCAGCGTGAGGCGCGCGCCGCGGTGAAGATCAAGAGCGAGCATGTGGCGCGTGTGTCGGACGTGGGCACGTTGGAGGGCGGCGCGCCGTACATGGTGATGGAGCTGCTCGACGGCGCGGACCTTTCGGTGGTGTTGGCGCAGCATGGGGTCTTGTCGTTGGGGGACGCGGTCGATTACATCGTGCAAGGGTGTGAGGCGATCGCCGAGGCGCACGGGCTTGGGATCATTCATCGGGATCTGAAGCCTGCGAATTTGTTTCTCAGCAAGCGTCCTGACGGCTCACCGCTCATCAAGGTGCTCGATTTCGGCATCTCGAAGATCTCTGGTGTGGAGAGCTTCACCAAGACATCGGCCTCGATGGGGTCTGCGTATTACTCCTCTCCTGAGCAGCTCTTGCAGGCAAAGACGGTTGACACGCGCACGGATGTTTATGCGCTCGGGGTCTCGCTTTATGAGCTCTTGACCGGCCGGCGGCCTTTTCATGCGGAGAGCTTGCCCGAGCTCTGCTCCAAAATCGTGAAGGGGACGCCTGTGCCTCTGTCGGATTTGAGGCCGGACTTGCCTCTTGAGGTGTCGGGGATCCTCGAGAAGGCGTATGCGCGGGAGCGTGACCAGCGTTATCCGTCGATCGCGGCGTTCGTGATGGCGATCGCTCCTTATGCGTTGCCGCGCTCGGGGACGAGCATCGAGCGCATCATGCGGATGGCGGGCTTGCCGGTCCCGGAGGGGGTTGGGCGGGTGTCGTGGCCGCAGTCGAGCGGCGGAGCTCCTCTTGCGCCGGGGGGCTCTTCGGCGGCGGGTGTGGGCTCGTCATCGCCTGTCGTCTCGTCGCCTGGTATGGCCTCTTCGTCGCCGGTTGTCGCCTCCTCCGCGCCGGCCGGCGCTGCTTCGCCGCGACCTGCGATTAACCCTTTGGGGGGGACGCAGATTATGGATGAGGCGACGTGGAATTCGGCTGTCTCGCCGGTCGCGCCAAAGCCTGCTCCTTCTCCGTTGGTCGAGACGATGCCTTTGTTGCCTGTCGAGAGCTCGGCGTTCGCGGCGACGATCCCGCTCGGCTCGCAGGAGGTAGCCGCGGCGGTGGCGGC
>CAYTJL010000250.1:0-13843 GCA_964437785.1 uncultured Polyangiaceae bacterium | reverse complement strand
AAGAGGCTGTCTCGGAGAAAGAGGCTGTCTCGGAGAAAGAGGCTGTCTCGGAGAAGGAGCCTGTCTCGGAGAAGGAGCCTGTCTCGGAGAAGGAGCCTGTCTCCGAAGCGCCGCCGTCGTCCGAGGTTTCGCCGTCGTCGGCAGGCGCCTCCGGGCCTCCGTCGTCGGCGGTGATGGAGCCCGAGCCCGCGCCGATCATCGCGCCCGGGCACACGTTCGGGACCATCACCGACTCCATCGCCACCATCGTCCTCGACGACAAACGCGGGCGGCGCGGCTGGCTCATCGGCTTCGCCGTCGCGTTCGCGCTGATGATGCTCCTGCTCTTCGCGCTCGGGAACCTGGTGGTCCGCGGGATCGGGCTTTGGGGCGTGAACCAGCCTGTCGGCTGGGGCTTCGACATCATCAACTTCGTGTGGTGGATCGGCATCGGCCACGCAGGCACGTTGATCTCGGCCATTCTGCTCTTGCTCCGGCAGGACTGGCGCACCTCGATCAACCGCTTCGCCGAGGCCATGACGCTCTTCGCGGTCGCGTGCGCGGGCATCTTCCCGGTGTTCCACCTCGGCCGCGTGTGGCTCTTTTATTGGCTCTTCCCCTACCCGAACACCATGGGGATGTGGCCTAATTTCCGAAGCCCTCTCGAATTCGACGTCTTCGCGGTGAGCACCTATGCCACCGTCTCGGCGCTCTTCTGGTTCGTCGGGCTCGTGCCCGACCTCGCCACGCTGCGCGATCGCGCGCAGAGCAAAGCCGCGCGCACCATTTATGGCATCTTCGCGCTGGGCTGGCGCGGCTCGGCCAAACACTGGCACCATTACGAGACGGCGTATCTGCTCCTCGCCGGGCTCGCGACCCCGCTCGTCTTGAGCGTTCACACCATCGTGAGCTTCGACTTCGCCGTGTCGCTCGTGCCGGGCTGGCACGCGACCATCTTCCCTCCGTACTTCGTCGCGGGCGCCATCTATGCGGGCTTTGCCATGGTGCTGACGCTCGCGATCCCGCTCCGCGCCGCCTACAAGCTCCATGACTTCATCACCGAACGGCACCTGCAAAACATGGCCAAGGTGATGCTCGCGACCGGCCTCATCGTAGCCTACGGCTATTTGATGGAGATCTTCATGGCCTGGTACAGCGGGAGCCCGACCGAAAAGTTCATGGTCGAGAACCGGATGTTCGGGCCTTATGCGCCGCTCTTCTGGTCGCTCTGGATCTTCAACGTGGCCATCCCTCAGGCGCTCTGGTCGAAGCGCGTCCGGTCGAGCCCCAAGTGGCTCTTCCTCATCGCGCTCTCCGTCAACGTGGGGATGTGGCTCGAACGGTTCGTCATCATCGTGATCAGCTTGCACCGCGATCACCTGCCCTCGTCGTGGGGTATGTACGTGCCGACGCGGTGGGACTGGGCGACGTACGTCGGGACCATCGGCCTGTTCTTTACGTTGCTCTTCCTGTTCCTCCGGTTCCTGCCTGCGATCAGCATCTTCGAGGTGCGCACGCTCTTGCCCGAGGCCAAGGCGGATGACGGCGACGACGATCACGAGGAGGGCGCATGAGCGATCACGAGCACCGTGACGATCGCCGATCGTCTATCCCCCCACCCCCGGACAGCGTCGATCCCCCTGTCGACGGCGAGGCGCTCTACGGCGTCATGGCCGAGTTCGCGGGCGTCACCGAGCTCATCGCCGCCATCGAAGCCGCGCGCGAGGCGGGGTATACGCAGATGGACGCTTATACACCCTTCCCGAGCCACGAGGTGTCGCACGCGTTGCACCTCCCGCCGTCCAAGCTGCCTTGGTTGGTCTTGGCGGGCGGAATCTTGGGCTGCATCGCGGGCTATTCGCTCCAATATTACGCGGCCGTCATCGACTATCCCATCAACATCGGCGGGCGGCCCCTCCACAGTTGGCCGTATTTCATCCCCATCACGTTCGAGTGCACCATCCTCGGCGCGGCGCTCACGGCGGTGTTTGGGATGCTCGCGCTCAACCGGCTGCCGACCCCGTACCATGCCACCTTCAACAACGAGCGCTTCGCCATGGCCTCACGCGACGCGTTCTTCCTGTGCGTCGAGGCGACCGACCCCAAGTTCGACAGCGCCCGCTTGTTCGAGCTCTTCCGAAAGTTGGAGGCGCGTCATGTCGCGGAAGTCGCTCAATAACCCGGGCAGGGTCCTCGGGGTGCTCTTCATGGGGCTCTTGGGCTGTCGCCAAGACATGCACGATCAGCCTAAAATCGAGCCCCTCGAAGCGTCACCCTTCTTCGCCGACGGCCGCGGCGCGCGCACGCCGGTCGATCAAACCGTGGCCCGCGGGCAGCTCAAGGCCGACAAGGTCCTTTACGAAGGGCGCGAGCCGGAGAGCGACGGGGGCGAGGGCGAGCTCGTCGATTACCTGCCTTTCCCGGCCACGCGCGAGGTGCTCCAACGGGGACAAGAGCGCTACGACATCTATTGTTCTCCGTGCCACGCCCGCACCGGCGACGGCGACGGCATGATCGTCAAACGCGGCTTCCGCGCGCCGCCGAGCCTCCACAGCGAGCGCGTCCAAAAGGCCAAGCTCGGCCATTATTTCGACGTCATCACGCGGGGCTTCGGCGCGATGCCCGGCTACGCCCCGCAGATCAAGGTCGAGGACCGCTGGGCCATCGCCGCGTACATTCGTGTGCTCCAGCTCAGCCAGCGCGCGCCCATCGGCGATTTGCCGCCCGAAGACCGCGCCAAAATCAACGACGATCCGCCCAAAGGCGCGCAGGCTCCAGCCCCCAAAGCCCCGGAGGGAGGCCACTGATGATCCCTTCGCCGTGGGCCCAAAAGACCCAAAAGACCGCGCTCATCGCGGGTGGCATCGGGCTCGCCGCGACGCTCGCCGGCGCGGCGCTCAACGCCACACAGTTCTTCCGATCGTACCTGTTCGGCTTCCTCGTTTGGTTCGGCGTCGCGTTCGGCTGCCTCGCCATCCAGATGATTCATGCCCTCTCGGGAGGTCGTTGGGGCGCGCTCCTCCGCAGGCCGCTCTACGCCGCGTCGACCACCATCCCCGCGCTGTTCGTGCTGTTTTTGCCGATCCTCGCGGGCGTGACCAAGCTCTATCCGTGGGCCGTCCACGGCGCCGCCGAGCACGACGCGCTCCTCCGCCACAAGGCACCTTACCTCAACGTGCCTTTCTTCATCGCGCGCGCGATCGCGTGCTTCGCGGTGTGGAGCCTCCTCGCCGTGGTGCTCTATCGCCGCGCGGCGAGGCGCGTGCAGCAGTCCAAACAGGCCGAGGGCAAAGACCTCACCGAGCCGAGCGGCGCCATGCGTAGGCTCGCGGCGCCCGGGCTCGTCGCGGGGATTTTGACCATCTCCATCGCCGCCGTCGATTGGGTGATGTCGCTCGACCCGCACTGGTTCTCGACGCTGTTCGGCTTTCTGCTCTTCGCAGGCCAGTTGTTGAGCGCGCTCGCGTTCGTGGTGGTGGTCCTGCGCGCGCACGCCGAGAGCGAAGGGCTCGACCTCAACGTGGATGCGCTCCACGACGTGGGTAACTTCTTGCTCGTGGCCGTGATGCTCTGGGCCTATCTCTCGTTCTCGCAATACCTCATCATCTATGCGGGCAACATGGCCGAGGACGTGCCGTTCTACGTCCACCGGCAAGAGGGCGGCTACAAGCGCATCGCGCAGGCGCTCATCGCGCTCCACTTCATCGCGCCGTTCCTCATCCTCCTCTCGCGCCGCACCAAGCGGAGCCCGCGTGTGCTCGCGGCGCTCGCGCTGTTCCTGTTCGCGATGCGCTTCGTCGAGATCTATTGGCTGGTGATGCCCAACTTCA
This sequence comes from uncultured Polyangiaceae bacterium, assembly GCA_964437785.1. GTDB lineage: Bacteria > Myxococcota_A > Polyangia > Polyangiales > Polyangiaceae > CAYTJL01. Next base: position 10,034 of record CAYTJL010000250.1, on the reverse strand, counting down.
ACGCCCACGCGCTGACGCTGCACTGGATGGATGTGGCGGCGCCGGTCGGGATCGGCGGCGTGTGGCTGTGGGTCTTTTTACGGCGCTTCGACCGGTCCGAGGTCGTGAGCGCCAAGGCGGGGGGCTGAGCCATGAAGCAGGAGCAACGTCCCAAGGTGCCTGAGCACGATCCCATGGACAAGGACGTCAACACGAGGTCCATTGTCCGGCTCGGCGCGGCGCTCGCCGCGGTTGTCGTTTTGGTCCTTGTCGCGCTCGGACCGTTCACGCGGTGGATGACGGCGCCGGAGCCGGGCGACAAGGCCCCCGCGCCGCTCGCGACCGAGCTGTCGCGCGTCCCGCCGGAGCCTCGTTTGCAGCCCGTGCCCACGGCCCAGCTCCAGGATCTCCGCGCCTACGAGAAACAGCGGCTCTCGTCGTACGGGTGGGTCGACAAGAATAAGGGCCTCGCCCACATCCCCATCGATCGGGCGATCGCGCTCATGGCCGAGCGTGGTTTGCCCGTCCGGCCCGAGGGGCAAAAGCCCGCCGATCACGGCCTCACCGTGCCCACGGACTCGAGCCTCGGAAAGCCCAAAAAGGAAGAGGAGATGCCATGATGCGTCGCGCCCTCTCCACAGCGCTCCTCGCGGCGTCGCTCATGGCTCTCCCGAGCGGATCGCGCGCCGAGCATGGGCCTTATCCCGCCCCGCCCAAGGTGGGCTTCGATCAAAAGCTCGACGGGGATCTGCCGCTCGACGTGAGCCTCGTCGACGAGCGCGGAGAGGCCGTGACGCTGGGCGCCTATTTCGGCAAGCGCCCGGTCGTCGTCGCGTTCGTGTATTACGGCTGCCCCATGCTCTGCGGGCACGTGCTGAGCGGCATCTTGAGCAGCGCGCGCACGTTGCCGCTCGACGCGGGCAAAGACTACGACATCGTCATCGTCAGCATCGACCCGCGCGAGAAGCCTTCGCTCGCGGCGGCCAAAAAGGCGGCCTTCGTCGAGCGCTACAAGCGTCCTACCGGGCAGGAGGGCTGGCACTTCTTGACGGGCGCCGAGCCCGCGATTCACAAGCTCACCGAGGCCGCCGGCTTTCGCTATGAGCGCGACGAGCGCACCGGCGACTACGCGCACGCGGCGGGCATCTTGGTGGCTACGCCGTCCGGCAAAATCTCGCGTTACTTCTTTGGCACCGAATACTCCCCGCGCGACGTAAAGCTCGCTTTGGTCGAGGCTTCGGCGGGCAAGGTGGGCGGGTTCGCGGACAAACTGATGCTCCTCTGTTATCGCTATGATCCGGTGATGGGCACCTACAGCGCCAAGGCCATCGGCGCGGTGCGCGTCGGCGGGGCGGCCACCGTTCTCTCGCTCGGCGCCTTCATCACGCTGATGATCCGCCGCGAGCGGCGAAAAAAGAGCGAAACGCGCAAGGCGAGCGAGGAGCGCGAGGCCACATGAGACCTTCTTTCCAGCTCATGCCCGAGCAGGCCTCCACGGCGGCGCCGGGCGTCGACGCGCTCTTTTACTTCTTGATGGGGCTCTCCCTCGTCATCATGGTCGGGCTCGGCGGGCTCATCGGGTATTACGCGATCCGCTACCGCAAGCGCCGGATGGTGGATCCTTTGCCCAAAGCGTCCATCCCCACGCCGCCGCCGTCGCTCCCGCCCAGCTTGCGCGGCAAATTCCCCGGCGTGAAGATCGCCGACGACGAGGCGCGCGATCACGGCAACACGGCGCTCGAGCTGCTCTGGATCGGCGGCCCGCTCATCGTCTGTCTCATCATCTTCTTTTGGAGCGCCAAGATTTATGCCCGCATGAACAACCCGCCTCCCGACGCGATGGATGTTTATGTGGTGGGCAAGCAGTGGATGTGGAAGTCGCAGCACCTCGGCGGGCGGCGCGAGATCAACGAGCTGCACGTGCCGGCGGGCAGGCCGGTCAAGCTCACGATGACGTCCGAGGACGTGATCCACAGCTTTTACGTGCCGGCGTTCCGCATCAAGATGGATGTGCTCCCCGGCCGCTACACGACCATGTGGTTCGAGGCCACCAAGCCCGGCCGTTATCACCTCTTCTGCGCCGAATATTGCGGGACCAAACACTCGCAGATGGTGGGCGAGATCGTGGTCCTCTCGCCCAAGGCCTTTCAAGAGTGGCTGGGCGGGGCGGGGGAGGGGTCGCTCGCGGGCGCCGGCGAGAAGCTCTTCTCGGAGCTCGGCTGCCAGACGTGCCACAGGGACGACTCCGAAGGTCGCGGGCCCAAGCTCTCGGGGGTTTATGGCCGCTCGGTCACGCTCCAAAACGGCGAGGTGGTGACCGCGGACGACGCGTACATCCGCGAATCCATCTTGGATCCGCGCGCCAAGGTGGTGAGCGGGTATCAGCCGGTGATGCCCACGTACGCGGGGCAGGTGAGCGAAGAAGGGGTGGTGTCGCTCATCGCGTATATCCGAACGCTCAGCCCTCCTCCCAAGGTCGCTCCGGCGACTCCGCCCCTCCCTCCGGCGTCGCCTTCGGGCGCGCCCTCCGCGAGCCCCTCCGCATCTCCTTCGGCGAACCCCTCGGCCGCGCCCTCTCTGTCTCCTTCGGCTGTGCCGTCCGCGACCCCCAAAGACGGCCCCAACCCGCGTGATGGGAAGAAGCGATGAGCGCCGTCCCCGACCTCGACTTCACCGAAAAGGCGCCTCCGCCCAAGGCGCCTCCCAACTACCTCAACGTGGCCTACGGCGTCCGGTCGTGGCTCTTCACCAAAGACCACAAGCGGATCGGCCTGCTCTATTTGATGAGCATCACGCTCGCGTTCTTCTTGGGGGGCGCGTTCGCGGTGGCCATTCGCCTGGAGCTGATGACGCCCGCGGGCGACCTCGTGCAGAGCGAGACGTACAACAAGCTCTTTACGATGCACGGCATCGTGATGCTCTTCTTCTTCCTCATCCCGTCGATCCCGGCGGTGCTCGGCAACTTCCTCGTGCCGATCATGCTCGGGTGCAAGGACCTCGCGTTCCCGCGGCTCAACCTGCTCTCGTGGTACCTTTACGTGGCGGGCGCGGCGTTCACGTCGTGGGCCGTGATCGACGGCGGCATCGACACGGGCTGGACGTTTTACACGCCGTACTCCAGCTCGTTTTCGAACAATCACGTCATCGCGGTGGCGGTCGGCATCTTCATCCTCGGGTTCTCATCCATCCTGACGGGGCTCAACTTCATCGTCACCATCCATCGGATGCGGGCGCCCGGGCTCACGTGGGGCAAGCTCCCGCTCTTCATCTGGTCGATGTACGGCACGAGCATCATCATGATCCTGGGCACGCCCGTGCTCGCGATCACCATCGTGCTCCTCGGCATCGAGCGGCTCCTGCGGGTCGGGATCTTCGATCCGGCGCTCGGCGGCGACCCGCTGCTCTTCCAACATCTCTTCTGGTTCTATTCGCACCCCGCGGTCTACATCATGGTGCTGCCGGCGATGGGCGTCATCAGCGAGCTCATCGCCGCGTTCTCGCGCCGCCGCATCTTCGGCTATGGCTTCATCGCCGGATCGAGCATCGCCATCGCGGTGCTCGGCTTTCTGGTGTGGGGCCATCACATGTTCGTGAGCGGCCAATCGGTGTACGGAGCGATGGTGTTCTCGCTCCTCTCGTACCTCGTCGCCATCCCCTCCGCGGTCAAGGTGTTCAACTGGACGGCGACGCTCAAGGGGGGTGAGATCTCGTTCGACACGCCGATGCTCTACGCGCTCGGCTTCATCGGGTTCTTCATCATCGGCGGGCTCACGGGCCTGTTCCTGGCGGCGGTCGGGCTCGACGTCCACGTCCACGACACGTATTTCGTCGTCGCGCACTTCCACTACATCATGGTGGGCGGCACGGTGATGGCCTATCTCGGCGGGATGCACTATTGGTGGCCCAAGATGATCGGCCGGATGTACCCGGACACGCTCGGGCGCTTCGCGGCGGTGATCATCTTCATCGGCTTCAACCTCACGTTCTTCCCCCAGTTCATCTTGGGGTACTTGGGGATGCCGCGCCGTTATCACATGTACCCGGACGAGTTTCAGGTGCTCAACGTGCTGAGCACCGCCGGGGCTTCGATCCTCGGGGTCGGCTACCTGATTCCGATGGTGTATTTCCTCTGGTCGCTCCGTTATGGAAAGCGCGCCACGGCGAACCCTTGGGGGGCGGGGGCGAGCGGGCTCGAATGGCAGACCAGCTCGCCGCCTCCGACCGAGAATTTTTTGACGACTCCTATCATCGGTGAGGGCTCGGACCCTGGATCGCACGGCGCCGAGAGCACGAAGAGCTCGGAAGGAGGCTCGCTTGTCGCAGAGCATGGATGAGCGCGAGCACGGAGAGGGCCATCACCCGGCGTTGGCGCACCAGTTCGACAGCCTCGCGCAGCAGCGCGGCGCCGTCACCTTCGGGATGTGGCTCTTCCTCGTCAACGAGGTGATGTTCTTCGGCGGCCTGTTCATGGCCTACGTGCTCTATCGCATCAAGTACACGGCGGCGTTCATCGCCGCGAGCCACCATCTCGACGTGACGCTCGGGACCATCAACACGGTGGTGCTCATCTCGTCGAGCTTCACGGTGGTGCTCGCGGTGCACGCGGCCGAGCAGGGGAAAAAGCGGGCGACGTCGATCTATCTCGTGCTCACGCTGCTCTTGGGCTTCGTCTTTTTGGGCATCAAGGCGCACGAGTACCACCACAAATACGTCGAGCACTTGATCCCCGGGCCTTCGTTCCATCTGGAGGGCGCGGCGCAGCACGCGGCGAAGGGCGGGCAGATCTTCTTCATCTTGTACTTTGCGATGACGGGGATGCACGCGCTCCACATGATCATCGGCGCGGGCATCTTCGGGTGGCTGCTCTACGTGAACGAGAAGGGCAAGATCGACAAAGCGTACAACGCGCCCGTCGAGGTGTGCGGCCTCTATTGGCACTTCGTCGACATCGTGTGGATCTTCCTCTTCCCGCTCCTTTACCTGATTTCGAGGCACTGACATGTCCTCTGAATCCTCCTCTTCGCTCAAGACGTACGTCGCCATCTTCGTGGCGTTGCTCGTGCTCACGGGGCTTACGGTCGCCGTCGCGTATCAGGATCTCGGCAAGCTCGCGGCGGTGGTGGCCGTGTCCATCGCGGTGGTCAAGGCCACGCTCGTGGGCACGTATTTCATGCACCTCCGGTCGTCGAGCCGGCTCATCACGCTCTATGCGGTGAGCGGGGTCGTGTTCTTCGGCATCTTGGTGAGCATCACGTTGAGCGAGGTCTTTAGCCGCCCCGCCATGGGGTCGGACCCGCTGCCGTTGAACGTCCGCTGAACGTCACCGTCGCGCGCGCCGCTGTGATGGTGTAAGAGCGGATCATGCACTCCTTCGTCGTCGATGGCTGGTCCGGCGCGCACGCGCTGCGGGTCGTGCGGTTCGTGGGGCACGAGGCGATGTCCCGGTCTTACGCGTTCGAGATCACCGTCGTGTCCGACGATCACGACCTCTCTTTTGGCCAGATCGTGGGGCGCGCGGCGACGCTCACGATCGACACCGGCGGTGAGCCGCGTATTATCCATGGTGTGGTGAGCCGCTTCGCGTACGGCGACGCGGGCCCCGCCGCCGGCAAGGCGAGCGCCTTTTATCGTGTCACGTTGGTGCCGGCGTTCGCGCGGCTCCGCCTCCGCACGGACAGCCGTATCTTCCAAGGGCAGACCGCGCCCGAGATCATCCGCGGTGTCCTCCTGCGCGCGGGCTTTGGGCCCATCACGCGCGAGGAGCGCGAGCGCGCCGATCGCCCTCCCCGTAACGGTGTTCAAAGCATGCTCACGCGGGTGTACCGCGCGCGGGGCTATTGCGTGCAATATCGCGAGACCGATTGGGACTTCATCCATCGGCTCATGGAAGAGGAGGGGATCGCGTACGTCTTCGAGCACGACGATCACGCCCATCACCTCGTCCTCTCGGATCGTCACGCGCCGGAGGGGCTCATCAACGCTGGCACCTTGCCGTTTCGGCCGCAAGGCGGCGCGCTCCACGCGGGGGAGCACGTGTCGCGCCTCCACTTCGCCGAGGAGGAGCGCCCCTCACGCGTGGTGGTGACGGATGTTGCCTTTGAGCGTCCTCTCTTGTCGCTCGAAGCGTCGGCGGGGAGCGACGCGATGGCCGAGGTCTTCGAGCACCCGGGCAACTACGATGTTCCGCTCGTGGGGCGCGCCGTCGCCGAGCTTCGCCTCGAAGAGATCCAGGCCACGCGCTGGACCGGAGAAGGGGAGAGCAACTCGACGCGGCTCGTCCCGGGCCGGGTGTTTTGGCTCGCCGATCATCCACGCTCCGAATTCAACCGTGGTTATCGGGTCACGCGCGTGGAGCACCGCGGCGCCGAGGCGCACACGGACGCGGATCACGGGGTGGAGCGGTATTCGTGTCGCTTTGAGGTGATGCCCGCGGACGTGCCTTTTCGGCCGGCGCGCGTCACGCCCAAACCCATCCTCCACGGGGCGCAAACAGCGGTCGTGGTGGGGCCGCCCGGCGAGGAGATCCACACGGACGAGCACGGCCGGGTCAAGGTGCGTTTTCCTTGGGATCGCAGCGGCCTCACCGACGATCGGTGCTCGTGTTGGGTGCGCGTGGCGCAGGCGAGCGCGGGCCCCGCGTTCGGCGCGATGTTCTTGCCGCGGGTCGGCCACGAGGTGGTGGTCGAGTTCATCGAGGGAGACCCCGACAAGCCGCTCGTGACAGGCTCGGTGTACCACGCCGCCAACGTGCCTCCGTATCCGCTCCCGGAGGGCAAGACCAAGAGCACCCTCAAGACCCGTTCGAGCCCCGGCGGGGACGGCGCCAACGAGCTCCGGTTCGAAGATCAGAAGGGCGCCGAAGAGGTGTATTTGCACGCCCAAAAGGACTTGAACGTCGAGGTCGAGAACGACGAGATGTCGAGCGTCGGCGGCGATCGCACCGCGCACGTGAGCGGGCTCGACACGGAGACGGTGCTCCTCGCGCAGACGGTGACCGTGGGAGGAGCGTTGACGCAGACCGTGGGCGCCGTGATGACGACCATGGTGGCGGGGGCCAAGATCGAGATGGTGGGGGTGAACAGCTACGAGATGGTGGCGAGCAAAAAGTCGGTGAAGGCGGGCACCAACCACGCTGTCACCGCGGGTTACGACGCGACCACCAAAGCGGTTCACAACGTGACCGAGACCGCCGGCAACAACGTGGCGATCACCTCAGGGATGGATACGAGCGTCACGGCGGGGCGGCGGATCACGGCGAGCGCGGGAGGTCACGTGTCGGTGAGCGCGGGCGCGGGGATGAGCGTCTCCGTGGTGGGCAGTCACGACGAGGACGCGACCAAGAGCCGGACCATCGTGGCGGGCAAAGAGGTGCGCATCGAGTGCGGGGGCAGCACCATCACCATGAAGAGCGATGGGAAGATCGTCATCGAGGGGAGCGACATCACCATCCAGAGCGGCGACAAGCCCGTGAAGATTATCGGCAAGAAGATCCACGTGAAGAGCGACGGCGCGGTGAACGTGGAGGCATCGGGCCACGTGCAGGTGAAGGGCAAGGGGGTTGGGATCAACTAACGGTTATGCTCCAGCTCACGAACGAGAGCCCTTTTGCGGCGCATTTTTCGATCTCGCCGGACACGGCGGGGGTCGACACGCTCTCGTTCGCGGTGCGCGCCACGTTTGTGGTCGAGGGGGGCAAGCTGGTCTTGGCCGAGCGGCAAGAGCCTGTCGCGTTGATGGACGAATACCGCGGGGATCCTTCCGAATCGAGCCTCCTTTGCGCGGCGGACCTGCATTTGCCGAAGCCGGCGACCGACGTCGTGCTTTTGGGCGACGCGTACGCGCCGGGGGGAAGCACGATGGATCAGATGGATGTGTCGGTCGCGGTGGGGCCGGTGCAAAAGACGGTGCGTGTGCTCGGCGATCGGTCGTGGTCGAGCGTGCTCGGCCGGATGACGTCGCCCGAGCCTTTTGCGCGGATGCCGCTCGTCTATGAACGTGCGTTTGGGGGGATCCTCAAGCGCGATCCGGTTACGGAGGAGCCTTTGGTCGATCGGCGCAACCCCGTGGGCAAGGGGTCTGCGCGGGCGCTGCCCAACCTGGAGGACCCGACGTGTTTGATCCGGCACCCGAGCGACACGCCTGCTCCCGTGGGGTTTGGGCCCATCGCGCCCTTTTGGGAGCCCCGCAGCAGCTATGCCGGCACGTACGATGAGCGCTGGAGAAAGACGCGCGCGCCGTATTGGCCGTTGGACTTCGATCCGCGGTTCTTTCAGGTGGCGCACCCTGACTTGATTGCTCCGGGGCGGCTCCAAGGGGGTGAGCCCGTGGTGGTGCGGGGCGCCTCTCCGCGCGGGGTCTTTCGGTGTTCTCTGCCGCGATGTGAGATCGGGGTCGAGGTGAAGATCGCGCGGAGCGTGGAGAGGCCTTTGCCTTTGCTCGCCACGGTGATCCTGGAGCCGGGGGAGGGGCGTTTGGGGCTCGTGTGGCAAGGCAGCGTGCGGTGCGACAAAAAGCGGCTCGCGGTGGAGCGGGTGACGGTCACGCTGCAAACGATGGATCTCGGCGCGAGGGCGGCCTGATGGCGAGGCAAGGCGCAGACGTCGTGGGGATTGGCATGGTGAGCTCGGTGGGGCTCACCGCCGTGACCACGGCGGCGTCGGTGCGGGCGGGGACGTGTCGATTCCGAGACACGGGCATGCTCGACAGGCGCTTCGAGCCCATGGCGTTGGGCCTCGTGCCGGACGACGATTTGCCGCCGCTCAATGGTGCATTGCGTGACGGCGTGTATATGGGCATGCGGCCCGCGAGGATGGTGCGCCTCGCGGGCAGGGCGCTCGACGATTGTTTGGAGGGCGCGCCGCGCGCAGGGGAGATTCCGCTCTTTTTGGGCGTGCCGGACAGCCACCCTGGGTATCCGGCGCCGGTGGATCAAAGGTTCTTGGATCATCTCGCGACGCAGGCCAAAGCGCCGTTCGACATCCACCGGAGCCGGCTCTTTCCGAACGGGCGCGCGGCGTTCTTCGTGGCTTTGTGCGCGGCGCTCCGGCAGCTCCGCGCGGGCGAGGCCGAGCGGGTGATGGTGGGCGGGGTGGACAGTTATTGGGATTCTTTGTTGCTCGGCGCGCTCGACTACGAGGACAGGATCCTCGGGGCGCCCGCGCGAGACGGCTTTATCCCCGGCGAGGGAGCGGCGGTGTTGCTCTTGGCGAAGGCGGGGAGCGTACGAAGGGGGGAGCCTGCGCCCGTGGCGCGCATCGACGAAGCGGCGGTGGGGAGCGAGCCCGGCCATCGTTACAGCCGCGAGGTGTATGTGGGCGATGGGCTCGACAGCGCGTTTCGCCAGCTCTTTGACGCGTGGGACAAGGGCCCTCCCATCGAGACGGTGTATGCTGGATTGAACGGCGAGTCCTTCAACACCAAGGAGTGGGGCGTCTCGTATGTGCGGCACCGCGAGCGTTTTGCCGAGGATTTTGCCGTCGAGCACCCGGTCGATTGTTTCGGTGATCCCGGGGCCGCGCTCGGCGCGATGATGACCGCCCTCGGGGCGATCGGGATGCAGCGCGGTTATCGGCGGTCGCCGTGTTTGGTGTGGTGCTCGTCCGACATGGCCGAGCGCGGGGCGGCGGTGGTGAGCGACGGTGGATGAGGAGAGCGAGGGAGCGAGAGAGATGTCAAAGCCAGTGTTCGCCAACGGCCGGGAGATCGCGCACAAGGGCAACGGTGGGCTCAGCGTGGCGAGCCCCAACGTGTGCCTCACCCAGGTGCCCATTCCGCCGCCGGGCATGGTCCCCATCCCTTATTCGAGCATCGCCAAATCCAAAGACGTGTCCGAGGGGCCGAACACGGTCAAGATCGGGGGGAAGATGCCGCTCGTCAAAGGTGGGCTCATCGGCAAGACCACAGGGGACAAGCCGGGCAAGAGCGGGATCATGAGCGGGTGCACGGGCGGCCCGGCCGAGCTGATGATCGCCTCCTTCGACGTGAAGATCGAGGGGCAAGGCGCGGGGAGGCTGGGGGACTCGCTGTTCCACAACAAGAAGAACGCGATGGGATGA
>CAYTJL010000249.1:0-13912 GCA_964437785.1 uncultured Polyangiaceae bacterium | reverse complement strand
CTATCTATGCCCGCGCCATGTTGCGGAGCAGGACCTCGGTCTCGTAGAGCTCCATGACGCGATACGCCGGCAAGGCGCGGAGGATGTCGCCGAGCTTCCATTGGCCCTCGTACATCTCGTCGTTGGAGTAGGCGGTGTAGAGATACCGTGTCCGGCTCAAGGTCTCGTATCCACCCCGCACCATGTCGCCCTCGGCGCCTTGCACGTCGGCCCAGATAAAGTCGACGTCGCCGAGCCCGTGCCGCCTCCGGTAGATGTCGAGCGAGGTCGCCTCCACGTTGATGGGGCTCCCGAAGGTGACGGGATAACGATGGAGGTGATTCTTGGGGCGCCGCAGCGAGGAGGAGTACGTCCAGGGCTGGCCCCAGCCCGACTCGCTCAAGATAAAGGGTCTCGGGCCCTCGCGGTCGGCGATGGCCGCGCGGTTCAGGACCACGTTGGCGCGCGGAGGAGGGGTGTTGCGCGGGTCGGGCTCGAAGGCGTGGACCGTGGTGTTGCGGAGGTCCGAGAGCCAGGATGTATCGGAGCCGTCGTGGGCCCCGAGCTCGAAGATGGTCTTGCGCCGGTGGCCGCAAAACGTCTTCTCGACCCACGCGCGGATGTCGCGCGTGCTCCGCTCCAAAGGCCGCTTTTTGCGATCGATTTGGGCGCGCACCTCGCGGGCCATCGCGTCATACGCCGCGTGGCTCTTGGGGATCCCGACGAGGCGCATGGCGCGGCAAAACTCGGTGGCGCAGCGATCCCACGCCTCGAGCGACCACTGCTGCGGATGGCGGCGGTGAAACGCGCAGGGGAATTCGACGGCGAAGACGGGGAGTCCGTGCCGGAGGAAGGTATAAGGCACCCAATAATCCCAAAAGGGCTGCCCCATGCTGAAGAAGGACGTGGTGAACATGAACGACGCCGAGCCGTGCAACAAGAAGGCGTCGATGCCGTTGGGCTCGCGGCTCATGTTGTGGCGGTCGCCGTCGTGGTCGTGGCGTGAGAAGTACGCGAGCCCGCCCGCCGAGAGGTGGCGAATGCGGCGCAGCTCCCACGGCGCGAGGTCGAGCTCGATGTCGGAGTTGATGAGCAGCACGTCCGCCTGCTCCGCCGCCGCCCACCGCAACATCGTGTGGATGGGCACGAGCGGCTTGCCGAACCACTGCTCGGTGGTGCCCTTGACAGGGACGAACGTCACGTCGTAGCGGCCCCGGAGCGACGCGATCTCCGAGGGGTGATTGAACGCGCGGACGTCGAGCCCCGCGCGGCGCCACGAGGCGATGCACCGCTCCTGCTCGGCGGCGTTGTGGTGGCTCGGGGAGAGGGAGGTGAGGGCGAACAACGAGGCGAGGATACGCCGGAAGAGGAGGGTAAGGGAAGGGCCGATCGAGGGGGCGCGCCACGGACGGGTTGACTTCCGGTGCGAGGCTCGCGCAGAGTGTCGGGGCGCCGAGGCGCGCGCCGCGTATGAGCGACATGGTTCGAGAGCTCAAGGTCCAAAACTATGGCTGCGTCCGTAACGCGTCGGTGAGCCTCACGCCGCTTCACGCCTTGATTGGCCCCAACGACAGCGGCAAGAGCACCCTGCTCCGCGCGCTCCGAACGGCGGTGCAGCTCGCGGGCGATCACTTTACGGTCGACGATGGAGTGTTGAAGCCGTTCGATCCAGGGCTTGGAGGGGCGGAGAGCGATTTTTTTATCGAAGTTGTTTGGTCTAGTCTTAGCTATCGTGTGCACGGCCCCATCCTGAACGCCGGTGCCTTGTTTGATGTAGCTGAGGAGATCTGGATTGATCGCAATCAGAACTCTCAAGATAGGCGACTCGTAGCGCGGCCCAGTGCATTGAGCGATGCATCCAGATCAAGCCCCAGTCCAGAAGCCTTTCGATTCTTCCAGCGCGGCGCGCACATGTTCCGGCTCGATCCAGACGCGCTCCGCGAGCCGAGCCCCCTTATCCTGACCAACCGCCCGACCTTTCAAGACGATCGCGGGCGTGGGTTGGCCGGCGTGTACGACGTTATCTTGAACCAAAAGGTCGCTGGGTTCTTGGCGATTCAAGAGAAGGTGCGGGCGCTCTTCCCCGGGATCAAGGCCATTGGCCTTCACAACGTGTCCTCGTCCACCAAGATTCTCCAAGCCCAAATGACGTCGGGCGCGTGGGTTCCGGCCCCTTTCTTGAGCGAAGGATTGCTCTATTATCTGGCCTTCGCGGCGTATCAACACCTCGACCCGCCCGCGATGTTGCTCATCGAAGAGCCCGAGAACGGCCTCCACCCGGCCCGCATCGCCGAGGTGATGCGCATCTTCCGCGAGATCTCCAAAGAGACGCAAATCGTGCTCGCCACCCACAGCCCGTTGGTCGTCAACGAGCTTCGCCCCGAAGAGGTGTCCGTCGTGACGCGGACACCGGAGGCCGGCACCAAGGTGACAAGGCTCCTCGATACGCCCGATTTCGAGGCGCGCTCCAAGATCTATGCGCTCGGCGAGCTTTGGATCGCCTACGCCAATGGCACCGACGAGGCTCCGCTCCTCGAAGGGCGCGAGCCGTGATTCGGGTGATGCTCGCGGGCGAGGGGAGAAACGAGCTCGGGAGCTTTGCTATCGAGGCTGCCTTTCGAGGAGCGCCCGAGCCGGGCCTGATCGAAGCCCTGCTCCGTCAGGTGCGGCGGGGAGGATGGCAGATCGAGGACGCGCTCCTTTGGAGGAAACTACCAAAGCTCCGCGTGGGGATTGGCGGGCACGGCGAGGCGCTCAACGTCCTTCGCGCGCACCACCACGCCAGACGGCGAGGCGTCGACGTGCTCGCGTTCACCCGCGATCGCGATGGCGTCAAATTCGAGCACCGCGACGACGAGATCGAGCGCGCGATCGCTGAGATTGCGGCGAGCGGCGAACGACCTCTGGTGATCGGAGGCGTCGCGATTGAAAAGCTCGAATCGTGGCTCGCCGCGATCGCAGGACACACGGGCTCGGAGGACATGCGCCGGCCTGAGGAGAAGCTCGCGGCGCTCGGCGTGGGGGACAAAGATACGCGCGCGATGGTCGCGCTCGTGGAGCAAAAGGGTCTCTCCGGCGTGCCGTCCGACGCGCGCTCTCTCCATCGCTGGATCGAGCGCGCGACCACGACGTTCAACACTTTCGCGTAAGTTGCGCAGGGCCCTTGACACCCCGCGGCCGAGCGGCTCTCATCGCCGGCCATGGGGACATCGCTCATTCTGTATATCGTCTTTGGTTTCGTGAGCTTCGTCTGCTACGCCGCGTGCTTCGTCATCGCGGCCAAGACCGGCAAGCTCACGGTCACGGACTGGCTCCTCGGCACGTTGGGCCTGCTCTGCGGCATCGGGTTCTTCTACTTCCTTTATCGCGCCAACGAGGTCACGTTGAAGCACTCCTTCGACATGATCGAGAAGGGCGGCGATCCCGCGGAGTCGCGCAAGCTCAACAAGCAGTTTCAGCTCGCCGCGGGCGGCGCGATCACCTGCGGCATCCTCGCGTACATCGTCGGCAAGTTCGTCGGCTGAGGCGCCCCCGAGCCCGGTGTGACCGCGCTCACGCCGCCCTTCGGCTCATCGTGACGTGACTGTCACCCTCGTCCACGTCGAGCGTGACGGGCAGCACGATCATCGGCACTCCCTTGTGCTGGAGCCTGCGCTGGATCAAAAAGGCCGTCTCGTTGTGGAGCGCCCGGTTCCACATCGTCTCTTCTTGAAAGATGAGCTGCCCCGCCACCACCAGCGCCTCTTTGTATTTGCCCGACAGCTCCACGCCGAGCCGCTCGGCTTCGACCGCGACCTCGGTGCCCACGGAGTACGCGGTGTCGGAGGAGAGCCCGAGCGCGGCGGCGAACCGCCGATACGCATCGAGGTTGTCCTGCGTCCTCTTTTCGAGCGCCTCGAGCTCGTCACGACCCTTGAACGAGTCCGAGTCCACGACCGCCACGCTCGCGAAGACAACCCCCTTGAAGTGGTGAGGGAACATGCGGAGCAACGTGAGCAGCGCGTGCCGCCCGAGCCCGCCATACCCGCCCACGAAGAGCACGGCTACAGGCTTTTGCGGGTCGATCGCGCCCACCACGACCTCCTCGTCCCCATAAAGGATCTTGCCCTCCTCGGTCTCGGGGCCGGGCAGGTCGCGATCGAGCTTTTGAATCGCCACCACGACGCGCCGATAATGCCGCTTGACCGCGAAGCACACCGCGGTGAGCGCGCCCGTCACCGCGAGCGTGATCCACCCGCCCGCGAGGAGCTTCTCATACACGGTGATGCCCAAGATGACCGTGCAGAGCAGCGCCGCGAGCGCGTGCGCCGGGATGTGACGGAGCCACGTCGGGTCTTCGGCCCTCCGGCGCACCCAATACACCGTCATCGCGACGTTCGAGAGAGAGAACGTCACGAACACGTTGATCGAATACATGACGAGCAACGTCGAGACGTCGCCGCGCGTGTAGAAGAGCGCGAGCGCCGCGGCGGAGGCCATGAGCAAGACCCCGTTGCGCATGGTGAGCTGCTCGGACAAAGCCGAGAAGCGATGAGGGAGCCACGAGTCCGTCGCCATGTTGGCCATGACGCGCGGGCCGTCGAGGAAGCCCGCCTGCGCCGCGATGAAGAGCAGCGCCGCTTCGCTCGCGAGCGCCGCGATGACGAACCCGCCGCCGATGTGAACGCCGCCGAGCGTCCAGCCCGAAGCGACCCTTTCGAGCAGGTGCGCGTTCATGGTCTTGTCTTTGGACAGATCGGGCGAGAGGCCCGCGAGCAGGTAGGCGAGCGTGATGCCACCTGCCGTGACCGCGAGCGAAGCGGCCATGAGCACCATGGTGCGTTTGGCCGTGGCGACGCGCGGCTCACGCATGATCGAGAGGCCGTTGGAGACCGCCTCGATGCCCGTGTACGTGCCGCCGCCGAGCGAATAGGCGCGCACGAAGAGCGCGACGGCGCCCGCGAGCCCGAGCCCTTTGACGCTCTCTCCGACGTTGGATCGGACCTCGGTCGCGACGTGGCCGATCTCCCCCGCGTGCCCGAAGATGATCACCGCGAGCGCGATCGCGTGCGTGAGCACGAACAAACCAAACACAGGAGCGATGGCCGTCACCGACTCTTTGACGCCGCGCAGGTTGAGGATGGTGAGGAGCACGAGCCCGGAGAACGCGAACGTGAGCCGATGATGGTGCCATGAAGGAGGCAAGAAGCTGAAGATGGCGTCCGCGCCCGACGCGAGCGAGGTGGTGATCGTCAAGACATAGTCGATGAGGAGCGCCGCCCCCGACACCACGCCGACGCGCGGCCCGAGGATCTTGCTCGCGACCACGTATCCGCCGCCGCCCGAGGGGAACTGCTCGATGATGCGGCTGTATCCATAGCTGATGATCACCACCGTGAGCGCGGTCGCGAGCGCCAAGAAGATGGCGAGCCCCGTGTGATGATGACCGTCTTTGCCGCCGAGCGCGCGAAACGCCTCGTCGGGGCCGTACGCGCTCGACGAGAGGCCGTCTGCCCCGAGGCCTACCCACGCGAGCAGGGCGACCAGCGACAGCTTGTGAAACGCATGAGGATCGCGGACGTCTTTGGGCGCGCCAAAAATGGCGAGCCGAGCACGATCGAGGATGGACATGACAGATCTCCAAGACGCCTGCGGAGTTAGCTGTCGGGCTGGGGCCTTTGGAGTTGCCCCCGCCGCTTCACCCTGCTTCGCTGTCGAAACAAGGCCAGGCGGCGTTCGCCCCGAGGGGTGGGTCCCCCGCTGGCCGGACATACCCCGGCCACTCGGCGTGGCGCGATGTATAACACAGCGCGCGACGAAGGGAAGCCCGCTCCCGTTCGTCCCGCGGTCACGGCGTTATCGCTTCATTGTCTCCGGCACCTCGGCGAGCGCCGCCGCGAGCTGCCCCGCGTGCTCGAAGCGGCGCGAAGGTGCTTTGGCGAGCGCCTCGTCGACGCACCTCACCAGCGCTTCAGAGACGTCGAGGTCGGGCTTTGCCGCGCGCATGGGAGGCGGGGCGCCGCCGCCCGCGCCGGCCGCGTAGAGGGGCACCCGGCCCGTGAGCATCTCGTAGAGCACCACGCCGAGCGAATAGACATCTCCCATGGTCGACGGCCGCGCCCCCGCGGCCTGCTCAGGCGCCATGTACTCCGGGGTGCCCGTCACCGCACCTTCGCGCGACGGCTCGCCCGGGAGCGGCGCCGCGCCAAAGTCCATGATTTTGACCGACTCGCGCCCATCGTCGGAGTGGACCAAAAAGAGGTTCTCGGGCTTCACGTCGCCATGGACGATGCCTTGGGCGTGCGCCGCCCCGAGCCCGAGCGCGGTCTCGTACGCGATGCGCGCGGCCCGCGCAGGCCGGAGCGCGCCTTCGCCTTCGGCAGCGAGCGTGTCCGCGAGATCGAGCCCGACGAGGAGATCCATGATGAAACAAGGGATCTCCTCCCCGCTCACCACCTCGACAATACGCCGGATGTTGGGGTGCAACACGCGCTCACCCACGCTCGCCTCTCGCATGAAACGCCGGACGAGCTCGGGGTTTTGGCGGTGCTCCCGCCGAAGGACCTTGAGCGCCACGCGCACGTCGGGGTCACTCCGCCGTTTGCGCCAAGCGCCAAGGGGAGCGGCCTCGTACACGTGGCCGAGACCGCCGCTGCGGAGGAGCTGAACCACCCGGTAACGGCCGGCTATCGTGGTGCCCGTGAGAGAGTCGGGGGGTGCCGGCGACATGGGCCGGCCATGCTAGCACCTCACGAGCCGCCGAGCATGCCCTCGCTGACCGTCACGCGCAGATCCCGCAAACGTGACCAATCGAGCGCCTCGGCGAGCCTCTCGATAGGAGAAGGCCCGGGCGCGAGCGGGTGGCCATACGCCGCCGCGATGGCAAGGGCCAAGGCATCACCGCTCCTGCCCGTCGCGCGTTGATCGGCGATGGGCACCCCGCGTGATCGCTTCGCGAGCCTATTCCCCGAGGGATCGAGCAGCAAAGGCACGTGCGCATACGACGGCGGAGCGCCCCCGAGGAGCCTCGCGAGCAGCGCTTGGCGCGGCGCGGACGTCAAGAGATCGGCCCCGCGCACCACCTCGGTGACGCCCATCGCGAGATCGTCCACCACCACCGCGAGCTGATAGGCGAACACCCCATCGCCGCGCCGGAGCACGAAATCCCCGGTCACGTCGCTCACACGCTCGCTCACCGCGCCCAATACCTCATCGTCAATCGTCACGTCGGACAAGGCACCTTCCGGCACCGCGAGCCTCACCGCCGGCGGGCGCTTCCACGCCCTTGGCCTCATCCCATGATGCCTGCACGTGCCTGGATAACGCGGCCCCTCGTCGCCCGCGTGAGGCGCGCTCGCCGCCCTCGCCACCTCGGCGCGCGAGCAATCGCAGAGATACGTGAGCCCCCTTTGGGCGAGGAGGTCCATCGCCGCCTCATAGAGCGGGATTCGCGCGGACTGCTGATAAGGTCCCACCGGACCACCCTTGTCCGGGCCCTCGTCCCACGTGACGCCGAGGTAGGTTAAATCGTCGAGGATCGCCTGTGTCTTGCCTGGGATCACGCGCGCCGCGTCCAAGTCCTCGACGCGCAGCACGAGCGCGCCTTTGGCCCTGATCGCGGCGGCGGCGCAGAAGACGGCCGCCGCGGCGCTCCCGAGGTGCAAATCACCCGTGGGCGAAGGGGCGAAGCGACCGCGATACGTCATGCGCGGAGCAGCGTCTCGACGTCCTCGTTGACGGGCGCGGTGCCCGTGATGAAGTCGTGGACGCGCGGATCCGGGCTCGCGCGAAACTCCGCGGGGGTGCCCGTCATGATGATCTCGCCGCGATAGACCATCGCCATCCGATCCGAGATGGAGAACGCGCTCGTCATGTCGTGGGTGACGACGATGCTCGTGACATGGAGCTTTTGCTTGAGGCCGTTGATGAGGTGGTTGATGCGCGCGGTGTTGATGGGATCGAGGCCGGTCGTGGGCTCGTCGTAGAGCAGCACCTCGGGCCGCACCGCGATGGCGCGCGCGAGCCCGACACGCTTCTTCATGCCGCCCGACAGGTCCGAGGGCCGCATGCCCTCGATGCCGGGCAAACCCACGAGCGAGAGCGCCCAATCGACCCGCTCGCGGATCTGCTTTTCGGTCATCGTGTGGCGGTAATGCTCGTGCAGGCCATAGGCCACGTTCTCGCCCACCGAGATCGAGTCGAAGAGCGCCGCGCCTTGAAAGAGCATCGCGATGTTCTGGCGGACGAGCTCGATCTTCGCCTCGCGCATCGTGGTGATCTCTTCGCCGTGAAAGGTGATGGACCCGCCGTCGGCTTCGAGCAGGCGGATGAGCAGCTTGAGCAGCACGCTCTTGCCCACGCCCGAGCCGCCCATGATGGTGATGGTCTCACCCTTGTAGATCTCGAGATCGAGGGTGCGGTAGATGACCTTGGGTCCGAACGCCTTGCGCACCTTGAGGAAGCGGATGAGCGGCTCGCCGCGCGTCTCCGCGTCTTTCCGATAAGCCTCGGTCACGGCGGGCGACGCTAGCACATTCGCGGGTGACGCGGCGGCCGGTTTATAGCAAGATAGCCCTCGATGACGACAACGATGTCGCGCAACGTCCGCGTAGGCTTCTTCGTGATCGCAGGCCTCATCCTCTCGGGGCTCGTGATCTTCCTCATCGGCGACGAGCGGCTGTTCTTCTCGTCGTCGAGCACGTTCACCACCCGGTTCGCCGACGTGCAAGGGCTAAAATCCGGCGCGCCCATCCGCATGAACGGAATCGACGTAGGCCACGTGAGCAAGGTCGGCTACGGCGAAGGGAAGGACGATGATGGGCTCATCCACGTCGAGCTGTCAATCGTCAAAGCATCGGTGAACCGCGTCAGGACCGATCGCAAGGCCACCATCGCGACCAAGGGCCTCTTGGGCGACAAGATGATCGACCTCGCGAAGCGCTCCGATGAAGAGATGAAGAAGGCCGGGGCGAAGGTCGAGCCCATCAAGCCCGGCGGCGAGGTCCCGCACGAGGACCCCGAGGACATGTTCGGCAAAGTCGAGAAATTCGCGGGCAAAGCCGAGGACACGCTCGGTGACGTGCGGCTCGTCGCGAAGAGCCTCGCCAACGAGGATCTCCACAAGAACATCCGCGGCAGCGTGGCCTCGCTCAACACCATCATGAAAGAGATCGCGGAGGGCGAGGGCTATCCGCACCTCTTCCTCTCCGACAAAACAGAGGCCCAGCGCATCTCGCGCACGCTCGACAACCTGGAGCGCACGAGCGCCGAGCTCAACGCCACGTTGCAAGAGGTGCGCATGGTCGCGGCGCGCGTCCGCACCGGTCCGGGCTTCGCGCACGACATCATCTATGGCGACGGCCCCAAGAAAGAGATCGCACAATTCGGCTCCGCGGCCGAGGAGCTCGCCGTCTCGCTCAAGGGCATTCGCCAGAGCGACAGCTTCGTCCACGACATGCTCTATGGCGGCAAAGGCACGGGCGCGGGCGCGCTCTCCGACATCGCGGCCATCACCTCGGATTTGCGGGTCATCGTGGCGGGCGTCAAGCAGGGCAAAGGCACCATCGGCGCGCTGCTCGTCGATCCCTCGGTGTACGAGGACCTGAAGCTCGTCTTGGGCAACGTGGAGCGCAACGACGTGCTCCGCGCCCTCGTGCGGTATTCGATCAAACAAGACGAGAAGAAGCCTACCGTCGAGGTTAAGAAGCCCTAAGCCCTAAGTACACGTCCGCGCAAGTCCGTTACCTATTTGTCATACAGAATTTTACGCAAAGACGCAAAGACGCAAAGGCGCAAAGAGAGGGGGAGGGTTGGGCTTTGCCGTACCGGTAGGGCAGCAGAGAGAAGTGCTGCCCGTGGGCGCTTGCCGCGGAGAGCCCACCCCCTCTTTCTCTTAGCGTCTTAGCGTCTTTGCGCCTTTGCGTCCCTTTCTCCTCTCCGTGCACCTCTTGATTGGCGAGCGCCGCGAGGGGGGCTACGGGAGGCACAAATGGGCAACGAGCTTCTGCGGGGCTGTGCGAAGGATGGGCATCTTGATACTTTCTTGATAGGGCGGGCCCGAGCCTTGACGGCATCTGGATCCGCGCGGAGCTAAAAGAAGGGTGTACCGAAAGGGCACCCCCATGAGCTCCACCCCGCACCAACCCTCGGACCGCCTCACCAAGCTCGTTGTCGTCGCGGCGATCGCGGCTGTGATCGCTATCCTCATTGGGGCACAGGA
Organism: uncultured Polyangiaceae bacterium; assembly: GCA_964437785.1. GTDB lineage: Bacteria > Myxococcota_A > Polyangia > Polyangiales > Polyangiaceae > CAYTJL01. Next base: position 3,735 of record CAYTJL010000249.1, on the reverse strand, counting down.
TCGCACGGGGCGCGCGATTCGGTCGCTCCCGGAGGCGGAGCGTCACGCGCTCTACCAAAGGACGTTCGACACGCTCCGCTCGACCTGCAAGGTTGACGCGTCCAACCTCGACGAGTATTGCCGTGAGCAGGCGAGCCTGATCGAGCAGTTCCCGGAGTGCGATCGAGACTGCCGTACGGTAGCGTCGCCGTACCTGTCCCACCCCACCCGCTGAGCCTTTATGGATATCGTGTTTGTCGCCGTCACGGCGGCCTTCTTCGCCGCGACGTGGGGCTTCATCCTCCTCTGCGAGAAGGTCCGAGCATGACCCCCTCGATCCTCGGCGCGACCCTCGCCGCGCTCCTCTTCGTGGTTCTGGCCGTCGCGCTGCTCTTCCCCGAGAAGCTGTCATGACCGCGAATGCCCTCCTTCAAATCGCGATCTTCCTGGCGCTCCTCACCGCGCTCGCCCTGCCGCTCGGGGCCTACATGGCGCGTGTCTATGCCGGGGAAGCGCGCTTTGCGGCCCGCGCGCTCGGCCCCGTGGAGCGCTTGATCTACAAGCTCGCGGGCGTCCGCCCCGACGAGGAGATGACGTGGAAGCGCTACGCCGGCGCGGTCCTGCTCTTCAACCTCGGCGGCGCGCTCTTCGTCTATGCGCTCCAAAGGCTTCAAGCCTCGCTCCCGGGCAACCCCAATGGCCTCGGCGCGGTGCCGTCGGAGGTCGCCTTCAACACGGCGGCGAGCTTCGCCACCAACACCAATTGGCAGGCGTACGGCGGGGAAGCGACCATGAGCCATCTCACACAGATGCTCGGGCTCACCTCGCAAAACTTCCTCTCGGCCGCGACCGGGATGGCCGTGCTCGTCGCGTTCGTCCGCGGGCTCACGCGCAAATCGACCGATGGGCTCGGGAGCTTCTGGGTCGACGTCACGCGATCGACCCTTTACATCCTCTTGCCGCTCTCGCTCGTCCTCGCGCTGGTGCTGGCCTCGCAGGGCGTCGTTCAAACGCTCTCCGGCTCGGTCTCGGCGACGCTCATCGACCCTCTCACCACCTCGGCGGGCGCCGTCAAAGAGCAGGTGATCGCGCTCGGGCCGGCGGCGTCCCAGGTGGCCATCAAGCAGCTCGGGACCAACGGCGGCGGGTTCTTCAACGCGAATTCGGCCCATCCGTTCGAGAACCCGACGCCGCTCACCAACTTCATCGAGATGCTCGCGATCCTGCTCATCCCCGCGGCGCTCTGCTTCTCGTTCGGGGCGCTCGTCCGGTCCCCCAAGCAGGGACATGCGATCTTCGCGGCGATGATGGTGCTCTTCGTGCCGCTGCTCCTCGCGACCGTCGCCTTCGAGCAAAGGGACCTCGGCGTCCTCGCGGCGCAGGGGGCTTTGCCGGGCGCGAGCCTGGAGGGCAAGGAGGTCCGCTTCGGCCCTACGGGGAGCGCGATGTGGGCGGCGGCCACCACGGCCGCGTCCAACGGGTCCGTCAACGCGATGCTGGACAGCTTCTCTCCGCTCGGCGGCCTCGTCCCTTTGTGGCTCATCCAAGTTGGAGAGGTGGTGTTCGGCGGCGTGGGCTCGGGCCTTTATGGCATGTTGATGGTCGCGGTCGTCGCGGTCTTCATCGCCGGGTTGATGGTCGGGCGGACCCCCGAGTACCTCGGCAAGAAGATTGAGGCGTTCGAGATGAAGATGGCGTCGCTCGTCATCTTGATCCCCGCGGGGACCACGTTGATCGGCGCCGCCGTCGCGTGCTCGATCCCGGCCGGCACGACCCCGCTCGGCAACCCGGGCGCGCACGGCTTCAGCGAGCTCCTTTATGCCTTCTCGTCGGCCGCCAACAACAACGGATCGGCGTTCGGCGGGCTCACCGCCAATGGCACCTTCTACACGGTCGCGCTCGGCATTTGTATGCTCGTGGGCCGTTATTGGGTGATCGTCCCGGTGCTCGCCACCGCGGGGTCGCTCGCGCAAAAGAAGATCGTCCCCACGAGCGCCGGCACGCTCCCCACCCACTCTCCCACGTTCATCGGGCTGCTCGCGGGAACGGTCGTGCTCGTGGGCGCGCTGACCTTCCTCCCCGCGCTCGCGCTCGGCCCCATCGTCGAGCACATCGGCATGAGCGGACGGTGATGCCATGTCCAAAGCTCATCAACCCCTCTCGCTCTTCGACGCGGCCATCCTCAAGGGCGCCGCGATGGACGCCTTCAAGAAGCTCGATCCGCGCCGGATGATCAAGAATCCGGTCATGTTCGTCGTCGAGGTGGGGAGCGCCTTTACAACGCTGCTCTTCGTTCACGCCGTGGTGACCAAACGAGGCGACGTGTCGCCGTGGTTCACGCTCGCGGTCTCGATTTGGCTCTGGTTCACGGTGCTCTTCGCCAACTTCGCCGAGGCGATGGCCGAGGGCCGCGGCAAGGCGCAGGCGGACACGCTCCGCAAGGCGCGCAAAGACGTGATGACCAAGCGCCTCGCGCGCGGCGTCGATCCGCGCGCGTTCACCGCGGAGGGGCACTCGGCGGCGTCGACCGAGGAGGTCTCGTCCGCGGCGCTCCGCGCGGGCGACGTTGTCTTCGTCGAGGCGGGCGCGCTGATCCCCGCGGACGGCGAGGCGATCGAGGGCGTGGCGTCGGTCGACGAGAGCGCCATCACCGGCGAGAGCGCGCCCGTGATCCGCGAGTCGGGCGGCGACAGGAGCGCGGTCACGGGCGGCACGCGCGTGCTCTCGGACTGGCTCGTGGTGCGCGTGACCGTGAACCCGGGCGAGACGTTCCTCGATCGCATGATCGCGATGGTCGAGGGCGCGAAGCGGCATAAAACGCCGAACGAGATCGCGCTCGACATCTTGCTCGCGGCGCTCACCATCGTCTTCTTGATCGTCACCGTCACGCTGCTCCCGTTCTCGCGCTACGCCGCGGCGAGCAGCGGGCAGGGCAAGGCCGTGCCGATCACGATCTTGGTCGCGCTGCTCGTGTGCCTCATCCCGACCACGATCGGCGGCCTGCTCTCCGCGATCGGGATCGCGGGCATGGACCGGATGATCCAAGCGAACGTCATCGCGACGTCGGGCCGCGCGGTCGAGGCGGCGGGCGACGTGGACGTGCTCTTGCTCGACAAAACAGGGACGATCACGCTCGGAAACCGGCGCGCGACCGAGCTCTTGCCCGCGCCGGGCGTCCGCCCCGACGCGCTCGCCGAGGCCGCGCTCGTCTCGTCGCTCGCGGACGAGACGCCCGAGGGCCGGAGCATCGTCACGCTCGCCCGCGAGCGCGGCGTGACGCGCGAAGCAGACCCCTCGATGTCGTTCGTGCCGTTCACCGCGCAGACGCGCATGAGCGGCGCCGACGTGGGCGATCGCGCGATCCGCAAAGGCGCCGTCGACGCGGTCATCCGCTTCGTCGGCGAGCGCGGCGGCGCGTTCCCGAACGAGGTCCGCGCGACGGTCGACGAGGTCGCGAAGCAAGGCGCGACGCCGCTCGTCGTCGCCGACGGCGCGCGCGTGCTCGGCGTCGTGCGCCTCAAGGACATCGTGAAGACGGGCATCCGCGAGCGGTTCGTCGAGATGCGCCGCATCGGCATCCGCACCGTGATGATCACCGGCGACAACCCGCTCACCGCCGCGGCGATCGCGGCCGAGGCGGGCGTGGACGACTTCCTCGCCGAGGCGACCCCCGAGGCGAAGCTCAAGATGATCCGCGAGTACCAGGACAAGGGGCACCTCGTGGCGATGACCGGCGATGGCACCAACGATGCGCCG
>CAYTJL010000248.1:0-14051 GCA_964437785.1 uncultured Polyangiaceae bacterium | reverse complement strand
TCCAACGACAAGCGGCTCGCGCCGGGCTCCCTCGTGGGCGGTTATCGCGTCGAGCGCAAGCTCGGTGAGGGCGGCGTAGGCGCGGTGTACGCGGCGGTCGAGCCGTCGATCATGAAGCGCGTCGCCATCAAGGTGCTGCGCCGATCCATCGCCGACGACGCGACGAGCCTCGCCAGGTTCCGGCAGGAGGCGCGCGCGGCCAACGTGATCGCGCACCCGGCGATCGTCGACGTGATCGCGATCGGCGAGCTCGACGACGGCGCGCCGTACCTCGTGATGTCGCTGCTCGAAGGCAGGAGCCTGCGCGAAGAGCTCGACGCGCGCGGGAAGCTCTCGCCGAGCGAGGCGTGGTCGATCGCGCGCGAGGTCGCCTCCGCGCTCGCCGCCGCGCACGACGCGGGCATCGTCCACCGCGACATGAAGCCCGACAACGTCTTCTTGGAGCGCTTCGCGATCGAGGGCGAGGTCAAGCCGAGGCCTAAAATCCTGGACTTTGGCATCGCCAAGGTGATCGACGAAGAGGGCGCCGCGCAGAGCAAGCTCACCGCGACGGGCTCGCCCATCGGCACGCCTCCGTACATGGCGCCGGAGCAGTGGTGGGCCGAGCCCGTCACGCCGGCCACCGATCAATACGCGTTCGGCGTGATGCTCTTCGAGATGATCGCGGGGCGGAGGCCGTTCTTGGCCGAGAGCTTCGCCGAGCTCGTGCAGGCGCACGTGAGCGCGAAGCCGCCGCGCCTCGCCGAGTCGGTCGGCGACGTGCCCGAGGCGATCGAGGCGCTCGTCGCGCGCGCGCTCGCCAAAGCGGCCTCCGATCGCTTCCCCTCGATGCGCGCGCTCATCGAGGCCGGCGATCGCGCGCTCGGGATCGAGGGCCCGGCGCCCGCCGCGGAGCGACCGATCACGCCCTCGCGCGAGGACACTGTGCAAGCGCCGGCGATCGTGATCACGCCGCCGCCCGAGAGCCCCAAGGAGGCGCCCACGCCGCCCGCCATCGTGCCGATCTACGGTGGGGGCTCGGGCTCCGCGAGCGGACCCTATGCCCCCACGCCCCCGGTGCTCGCGCGGCCTCTCCGGCGCTACTCCGGGATCCACGCGGCGATCATGATCATCGGCATGATCGCGCTCGTCGCGGTCGGGTACGCGGGCAACGACAGGCACAACCCGCGCGAGTGGTTCCTCATCGGCGGGTGGGGGCAGTTCCCGATCGCGGCTTGTTTCCTGGGCGGTCTCGTCGGTCTGCCGCTGCTCGCGAGGCGGCGCGCGCGCACGGGCAAGACGTCGCTCCTCGGGTTCTGGATCGCGCTCCTCCCTGCGCTCCAAGGCGCGTTCGCGACGTACACCGGATGGCACGCGATCATGCGGCACCTCGGCGAAGGGGGCACGAGCATCCACGACTACGAGATCATGAGCGGCGGTACGTACGAGGCGAACGCGTGCCGCTTCTTGGGCTTCTCGCTCGCGTCGCTGCTCGCGCTCTCGCTCTCGTCGATGCCCGCGGTCTCGGGCGCGGTGGGCGCGACGACCACGCTCTCGGGCGCGCTCGGCGTGAGGAGGCGTGAGTCGATCCTCGCCGCGCTGTCGCTCGCGGTCCTCGCGATCACGGGCGCGCTCCTCCGCGCGCCGAGCGCGGCGCTCATCGCGGGCGTTGGCGCGTGCGTGCTCGCGGCGAGCGCGCTGCTGCCGACGGTCCACACCGAGACGGCGGCGCGCGACGAGCTGGAGCGCGGGCTCGCGGGGCTCTTCGCGGTGATGCTCGCCGCGGCCGCGGGCGTGACGCGGATCGAGGCGCGCGAGGCGGCGCTCTGGGCCGACAGCCCGACGCGCGCGGAGCGCGTCGCCGAGCTCGTCGCCGCGGCGGACGAGCGCAGCGCGACCATCCCCATCGCGGTGCTCTCGGCGCTGGTGATCCTCGGCATCGAGGCCCTGCGCGCGTCGCGCCTCGCGCGCTTCCGCGTGATCACGAGGCCGCGCCTCCGCACGGCCGCGCTCATCCTCGTGCTCTCGGTCGGCGTGATCCTCGACGTGGTCCAGCACGGTCGCTTCACCGACAAGCGCGACGCGCTGCGCGCCGAGATCGCCTCGCAATTTGCGCTCTTCGCGAGGCTCGATCCGCCGAGCGTGGGCGCGTCCGACAACCTCCGCCCGAGGCACGAGCCGCACCGCGCGACCGCGCTCCAGATCTCACGCGACGCGATCGCCGTGAACACCAAGGGCGTGGCCAAGCTCACGGCGCTCGCGTCGAGCGAGGGCGCGGCGCACGTCGCGGCCGAGCTGTCGCGCGCGATCGCGCAGGCCGCCGTCGATCAAAAAGAGCCGAGCGAGGTCGACCTCTCGATCTCGATCGATCGCGAGGTAAAAGGCGCGATCGTGGCCGATCTGTTCGCCATCGCGCGGCGATCGGGCGCGCGCAAGATCGAGATCCTCCTCACGCGCGGCGCCTCGCCCAAGCTCGGAGGGCGCGCGCCCGAGGGCACGGGCGTGGTGCTCCCGCGCGACTTCCTCGCGCTCGGCATCGAGCTCGCGGACGACGGCCTCGCGATCGATCCCTCGGCGCGCTTCGAAGATCTCGCGTGGCAGCTCCTCGCGAAGGACAACGAGCTCGGCGGCGGCCTCAAGATCCGCACGCCCGTGCGCTGACCTTGTCCTTGCGCCGCTTGCGTTCCGGGCGCGACATCGGGCACGCTCCGCTCATGAAGCGTGTGATCTATGGGGTCGTGATCGCCTTCGCTCTCCTCGGCTGCGACAAAGACAAAGGAGCGTCGGGGGACTCGTCCGCCAAAGCCGGCGCGCCCGCGCCCGCTCCCGCGAGCGGCGGCGCCGTCAAATTCGCAGGCGTTTACAAGTCGAATTGGGGAGAGACGGTATTTCGCCAAGAGGGCTCCACCGTCACGGCGAGCTACCCGTCGGGGTCGATGTCGTGCTCCGCGAGCGGGGCGAACCTCGACTGCGATTGGAAAGAGGGCGGGCTCGCGGGCAAGGCGAAGCTCGCCAAGAAGGGCGACAACATCGAGGGCACGTGGGGCAAGGGCTCGAGCGCGACCGACGGCGGACAATGGCGCTTCGAGATGTCGATGAGCCACGGCGACACCACGGGGCCCGCGGCGTCGTTCGCGGGGACGTACAAATCGAATTGGGGCGACGTCGCGTTCACGCAGACCGGGAGCACGGTCAACGCGACCTACGCCAACGGCAGCATGTCGTGCACCGCGGCCGGTCAGATGCTCACGTGCGACTGGAAAGAGAAGGGCGACAGCGGCAAAGCCAAGCTCTACAAACAGGCCGACGGCTCCATCAAAGGCACGTGGGGCAGCGGCGCGAGCGACGTGAGCGGCGGAGAGTGGGTGTTCACCCGCAAGTGACCATCCCCCGTTCGCGCCCCCGTTCCCGCCTCATCCGTTACAACGCGATCGCGCGGCCGAGCTTTTTTCCGAGCACGGTCGCGAGCGCGCTCACGAGCTCGTCACCGCTCTTCTTGGCGATCCATCGCTGCTCGTCGGGCTGGTAATCGAAGTGCCACGCGGTGCGCTCCGCGGCCATCCAGACTTGGCGGGCCGCGCGGTGGCTGTTGACCACGTACTTGATGCCATCGGCAAATTCGATGGTGAGGACGCCGAGCTGCAAATCGGCCTCGATCCCGTCGAGGTCTTGGATGGATGCGAGGATCGCGGTGAGCGCGCGATCGGCCTCGCGTTCGAAGATTTGCTCGGTGACGGTCTCGGTCGCCATGAGCCCGCTTTAGCGTAGGGTTTGTCGCCCAACAAGGGCGCTTCATCGCTTGACCGAAGCGCCTCCGGCGCGGACACTCGAAGCCGGCGATGGACCCCAAGCGCGAAGCGGAGCGACGTGTCGGCGCGATGTTGCGCGGCAAGTGGCGACTCGAAAAACTGCTCGGCGTCGGCGGCATGGCCGCGGTCTACGTCGGTGTTCACAAGATCGGGCGGCGCGACGCCATCAAGATCCTGCACCCCGACGTGGCCGCGTCGCCCGAGCTGCGCGCGCGCTTCGAGCAGGAGGCGCACGCGGTCAACCGCTTCGTCCACCCGGGCGCGGTCGAGATCCGCGACATCGACAAAGCCGAGGACAACGCGCCGTTTTTGGTGATGGAGCTGCTCGAAGGCGAGCCGCTCACCGACCGCGCGCAGCGCGACGGCGGCATGGCGCCGGACGAGGTCCTCCGCATCACCGACGAGCTGCTCGACGTGCTCGCCGCCGCGCACGCGCAGGGCATCGTCCACCGCGACATCAAGCTCGACAACCTGTTCCTCACGCGTGAGGGCAAGCTCAAGGTGCTCGACTTCGGCATCGCGCGCGTGCGCGACGCGGGCCAAAACCACCCTCGCCCGCTCACGCGCGTGGGCGCGACGCTCGGCACGCTCTCGTACATGTCGCCCGAGCAAATCAAGGGCGGCGACATCGACGGGCGGGCCGACCTCTTCTCGGTGGGCGCGACCATGTTTCGCCTCGTCGCGCGGCGCAGGCTGCACGAGGCGGGCAACGAGAGCGAGCTCCTCATCAAGATGGCCACGGTCCAGGCGCCCAAGCTCGCGAGCGTCGCCAAAGACGCGCCGCCGGGCCTCTGTTTGGTGGTCGATCGCGCGCTCAAGATCGATCGGAACGATCGGTACCCCGACGCGACGACCATGCAGGCCGACGTGCGCGCCGCGCGCGCGGGCTCTCCTCCGCCGTACGCCACGACGCGCGCCGACGCCGCCGACACGCGTGAGCCATCAATGGGGGCTCCGGGTCCGGGCGAGCCGGCCCTGCGCCCCCATGCCCCCCTCCCCATCGCGCCCACGCAGCCCGGAAAGCCCGCTCCTTCGCTCGGGTTCGCCGCCGCGCCGAGCGTCTCGGACGAGCCCACGGCCGCGGCGGCGCCAAAGGCTCTTCACAACGCACCTTCGGAGGGTGCTTTATCGGCGCGCGAAGGGGCTTTTGCCGCGGCGCCCACCCGAATCGAGGCCTCTTTGGCGGCCATCCCGCCGCCTCCGCCTCTCTCGAACGTGTTAATGCCCGACGCCGCTCCGGCGATCATCGCTCCTCCCCCGGCCTCGGCGCGGTCCCCGGACAGCGCGGCCACGGCCTCAGCCATCGTCGTCACGCCTCCTTTGGTGTTGGCGCCTCCGAGCGGCGCGGTCGCCCCGAGCGGCACCGCGGTCATGGATCCTTCGCAGCGCGCCGCGGAGAGCGCGCCGGCCGCGACGCCGATCGCCGTGCCCGAGCCGCCCTCGTCGCTCGCGGGCATCACCACGCAGAAGATGCCTGTCCCCGAGGGCAACAGCAGGGCCTCCACGGTGGCTATCCCCGCGGCGGCCCGCGGGTCGCTCGCCGTCCTGCCCACGCTGGACATCACCTCTCCCGACATCACACCTCCTCCCAAGCTCCGCGGCGAGGCCGACGAGAAGGCCGATCCAAAGCTGTTCGCGATCGCCATCGGAGGAGCGGCGTTTGCGCTCGTGCTCGCGATCCTGCTCATCGTCGTCATCGCCAAGAAGCCAAAGAGCGACGCGACGGCGAGCTCCGACCCGACGGCGCAGGGGCCCAACGCTCCTCCCGAGCAGCCCCCGCAGGGTGATCCCAACCCCGACGGCGTCTCGCCGCGCGGCCCCGTGGCGCCCTCGCCGCGCGGCCCTATCGCGCCTTCGCCGCAGCCTCAACCCCCGCCGCAGGGAGGTGGTTATTCACCACCGCCCGGCGGGATGCCGCCCATCCAATTCCCCAGCTCGCCGGGCAAAGGTGGCAAGGGCGGCAAGGGCAAGAAGCACTGAGCGTCCGCTCGGAGCGTGGTCGCTCGGAGCGAACCCGCGCGATTAAGGCACCTCTTCGAAGAGATCGACCCCGGGGTGATCGTTGGGCCTCGGGCCGCCCGGCCCGTCGTTGTGGATGTTGAATCTGCCCAAATACGTCTTGCCTTTGTATTCGAATTTGGCCCGCGCGCCGTAGTTGTAACTCCAGTGCTGGAACGCATAGAGCAGGATGTACGTCATCACGGCGACCACCGTCGGGATGCTGCGCGCGGTGCGGAACCCCTCGGGCTGCTTGGTGCGCTCGTCCTGGTAAATGTCCCACATGGGGATTCGATATTCGTCCTTGGCGAACGTGAAGATCATGTTGCCTTGGCCCTCGCAGCCGTCAGGGCTGAAGATCGCCACCTTATTGACCTTGCCGTCCTGGAGCGCGTAGCGGATCTCCTCGTCGCCCTCGTCGAGCGCCTGCGAGGAGGGCGCGGTGGGGTTGAAGTAATACGACAGATCGGAGGTGCCGTATTGGTCGATGAGCCATTTGTACCGCGCGCGCACGCCGACTTTGTACTCGGGCTTGACGCGCTTCACGACCTCCTCGCCGATCTCCATCAAGATCTGGTTCTCGGTCACCGTCCCATTGACCATCTCATCTCCGAGCTTGTCCTCGCCGCCGTGAGCCTTGGTGACGACGGCGATGAGATCGTCGACCTGCCCGTGCTGGTGTGTCGCGTGCACGAGCACGTGGGCGGCGACCTCGCTGATCGCTGACATGTACGCGTCGATGAACCAATATTTGCCGCTCTTGCCGATCGCGTCCACGGCGCCCTTCACGTCGTCGGCGAGCTGGCGAATCTGCGCTTCGCGGAGGGTCTTGTTGCCGCCGAGCTGCTCCAGCGCCCGCTTCTCCGCGGCGTTCATGGGGGAGGGGACGCTGTTCTTGCGGAAGCGGCTGCGCAGATCGTCGAAGGAGGCTTTGTCGCCGAAATACCCATACAGCGTGTCGGTCTCGTCCTCTTCGGTCGCGACATCTTCATAGGTGTCGAGGAGGGCGGCGATGCGGGGCCCGGTCCAACTGCCGATCCCGAAATTGACCCGCGCGCTGTCGTAGTGAACTTGATCGAAGCGCGTGCCCTCTTTGGCTTGGAGCGACCCCGCGATGTGGCGCCGCACCTCCTTGGACTGCTCGCTCTGCGACGAGTCGCTCGTGACGTCGAGCGCGGAGGCGGGTTGACGGCGGCCGGCGCCGGCCAAATAGGCCCTCACCGCCGCCGCGATGGCGCGGCCGAGCGTGGAGAGCGCCCCCGCGTCACGGAGCCTGCGCTCGCCCTCTGGGTGGGACAAATAATCAATTTCGAACAGGCACGCTGCGGTGTCGGGGGCGAGCGCCTCGGGCGTGAGCACGCCCATGTCCCCGGTGTGGATCGCGACGTCGTCCGCGCACCTCCGTGAGACCGAGCGCCGGAGCGCCTGCGCGAGCGCGTGAGAGGCGCGGCTCGTGCGGCGGTGCAGCCAAATCTCTCCCCCGCGCGCGTCGCTCGGACCTCGATTGGCGTGCAACGAGATGAACACGGGCGCCATCGATCGCCGCGCCACGTCGGCGCGCGCCGCGAGCGTGAGGTTGTCGTCGCGGTCGCGGGTCAAGATAACCCCCTTCCCCAAACATCCTGCTACGTGACGAGCGACCGCCAGCGTGACGTTCTTCTCCAGCATCCCGCGCGGGCCGCGCGAGCCCGCCGGCGAGGAGCCGCCCTCTCCGCGAGAGCCGCCGTGACCGGGATCGATGATAACGTTTGCCATGAATAGCCTCCACGAGCGTCGTCGGCGGATAGCATGTCGTGTGCCAAAATCATGATGACGCAACGCTCATGATCTTTCATGTCCATGCCCAAACGGGCACGGGAACCAATATATCGTAGAACATGTTCAGTGCCTTTGATCGCTTGACATCCCGTGAGAATGGCATTGTACTTCGGGCCAAGGAGGGAAGGGATGACGACGACGCCTCATGGCAGCTCGGGCATGGCTCTGCCGCCCCCGGACGCGCCTGTCCTCGTGGGAAATTCACCGGCCCTCACCACGCTACGATCCAAGCTGCCATCCATCGCAGATGCGCAGCGGACCACGCTCATCGGTGGTCCAACCGGGTGTGGGAAGGACCTCGTCGCGAGGGCCCTTCATTGGCACTCGTCACGTAGGGATCGGTCGTACGTAGTGGTCCACTGCGCCGCTCTCCCCGAGTCTCTGGCCGAGGCCGAGATGTTCGGTTATTGCCGCGGAGCGTTCACAGGCGCGTTGCAGCCGCGACAGGGCCTCATTCGGTCTGCCGGCAACGGGACCATCTTCCTCGACGAGATTGACTCGCTCCCTGCCACGGTGCAAGCCAAGCTCCTTCGTTTTTTGGAGACGGGCGAGCTGCGCGCGGTGGGCTCGGATCACACCGAGCGGTCCGAGGCGTGGGTCCTCGCGGCGACCAACCAAGATCTGAATGAGCGCGTGCGAAACGGCGCTTTTCGCGCTGATTTGATGTATCGCCTCGCCGTGGTGAAGGTGGATGTCCCGCCGCTCGCCCAGCGTCGCGACGATATTTTATGCCTCGCCAACCACTTCCTGGCCGGCGTCGTCGGCGGGCGAAAGTCGTTGAGCGACGGCGCGAAGGAGGCGCTCCTCGCCTACGCGTGGCCCGGCAACGTGCGTGAGCTTCGGAACCGCATCGAGACGGCGGCCCTCTTCAGCCGCACGAGCCAAATCGAGGCGGACGATCTCGGGCTCCCCGGCTCGTCCGGCGCCGCGTTCCTGGTCCCGATCGAGGAGCCGTACACCGCGGAGAGCTTGGAGCAGGCGCTCTGGTCGCTCGTCAACCAAGGCGGTCTCTCGCTCTCCCAGGCGATGGCGCGCTGCGAGCGCCTCCTTATCCATGCTGCGCTCGACGCTGAAGGGAACAATCGCACCCGCGCCGCGGCGAGGCTCGGTATCCACGTCCGAACCATCTTCAAGAAGCTCACGCCCTGAGCATGCCCCAAGGGACATGCCCAATTGGGCATGTCCGGCCCAAGCGATCATCGAGGCTCACCGAAAATAGCCTCTCTCCCTGATGGCGTGTCGTTTGCTGAACGGCCCTGCGCACGCCGGGCGGAGGGCCCGGCGCGGAAGGTGATCCATGCTCCGCATCACGCCTTGCCAGCGGTCCATCTCCGACCGCTTCCCCGTCGTGTCGTTCGTCGTGCAGGCCCCCCCGGACCGCCTCTTCGAGATCGCGTGCGCGACCGATCCCAAGCTCTTTCGACCCGAGGAGCGGAGCCGTCGCACCGCCGACAACTTCTTCACCTCGCGCGGCGCGGGCCTCCTGCGCGCGCCCACCGGCCAAGCCACGTACCTCCTGCCCTCCGACCAGCTCCGCCGCTTCGCGGGCCGCAAGCGGCTCTATTTCGCGATGGGCTCGTACGGTAACGCGCGCGGCGACGCCGCGGTCTTCTCTGTCCATCCGCGCGAGGCGGAGCAGGCGCCCTCCATCGTCATCTCCCCCGACTTCACCGGCAAGACCCTCGATCGCTCCCGCCTCGGCGGAAAGCCTTCGAACGATCGTTATGGCGCGCCTGGGCCGGTGTTGAGCTGGGGCGGCGACATGACCGCCGCCGAGGCGCAGCGCCGCGAGCGCGCGGTCGCCTACGACGATGGATATCCGTCGGATCTGTGGGGGAACAAAGACGAAGAAGAGGCCTTGGACCAAGACGCAGGGCTCCAGCCGGACAACGACGTCGCGATTGACGTTCGGTTGGAGGAGGAAGAGGCGGAGCAGGATAAGGCCCTTTGGGGAGATCGCTCGGCAGACCGCTGGGGAGGCCGCGAATTCGAGGACGCCCCGGCCATGCGCGCGGCGGGCGGTCGCGCGCAGAGGGCTTATGGCGGGGTCCACGATTATTATGGCGAGCCCGCGGGCTTCGAGGACGCCCCCGCGCTTCATCGCGCCTCGTTTGGTGGGCGCGCCGCGCGTGGCGAGAGGGACGCGCCGCGCTTCGGCGCGCGCTCTGACCTCGCTGGTCACGAGGACGCGCCGGCGGCTCGTTCGCTGGGCGCCGCGCCGCGGTCCGCCGAGAGCGCGCCGCGCGCTGCCCGCACGAGCCCTCCGCGCGACGCGCTGCCGCTGACCATCCGCGCCAAGCTCGGGATCATGCGGCCCGCGCTCGCGTTCGAGAGCGGCGACGATCGCTACGGCGCCGCGCGCGCGGCCGCCGATCGCGGCCTGCGCTTCGGCCTCGCGATGTTCCCGCAGCGGAGCGGGCTGCTCGGCAAGGTGCTCCGCGCGTACGAGCGGCGCGACGCGTCCGGGCTGCGCGCGGCGCTCGGCGCCGAGGCGGACGAGGTCCTCGACGTCACGAACGCCGCCGCCGAGGGGGATCGGCTCGCGCCGGTCGCGGGCGAGCCGCTGTGGTCGCGCCGCTGGATCGACAAGCTCCGCGCGCTCTCCGGGGTCACGGCCTTTCAGGCCGCGCAGAACGAGGTCGCGATCGAGGGCATCTTCGATCCGAGCTTCACGCTCGCGTCGCGCCTCGGGATGGCGACCGATCGCGCGCTCGGCATGGTGTTCGATCGCTTCGTCGACATGGGCGAGGAGGAGGGCGGCCGCTTCGTGATCGAGGCCGTCTCGGCGCTCGGACGAGGCGCGAGCGAAGAAGAGATGCTCGACGCGCTCGTCGACGCATCGAAGGGGCTCCCGTTCGAAGATCGCGTCGCGGCGCTGCGCGCGTCGCGCGACTTCGCCGACGTCGCTTACCAGGTCGCGTGAGGCCATGAGCGACAAGATCACCGCCGCCCTCGAGGTCACCCGCGCGCTCCGATCGAGCCCGGGGTTCCGGGCGCTCGACCGCGCGTCGAAGGCGCACCTCGAATCGGATCTGTCGCGCATCGAAGGCGCGCTCGGCGCGGACCCGTACGCGCAGGCGCTCGACGTGGTGGGCTTTCAGGATCGCCTCCGCGCGTCCTCGGGCGGCGCGCCTCCGCAGGGCGCGAAGCAGGCGCCCGCCGAGCAGGCGCCGCCTCCGCCGCCCTCCGCGCAGACCTCGCAGATCGGCCAGCGCGCGGCCGCGGTGCTCGAAGCGGTGAATTTCCCGCAGTTCGTCGCGTCGCTCATCACCGGGACGTTCCGCGCGATCGTCGACGCGTCCGCGCAGCAGATCCAGGAGTACGCGCGCCTCGTCGCGAGCCTCGCGCAGACGGTCGACGCGTTCAGCAGCGAGAACGTCACGCTGAACCAAGCGCGCGACGAGCTCGCCTCGAAGCACGCGCAGGACCTCGTCCTCGCGCTCCCGCAGCCCGGATCGAACGCCGAGCCCAAGCTCCTGCCGAGGCCGGCGCGCGCGGGCACGTCGCCCAAATGGCTCGCGGACTACGGCTTCGAAGGCGAGGAGCTGACCGAGGAGCTGACCGACGGCCCGCTGCTCGAACGAGGGCGAAACAAGGTCGGCGAAGAGCGCCAGCAGATGCTCGCGACCATGGTGCTCATGGGCATCAACCGGATCGTCGTGAACGAGGGCGACATCCGCGCGAGGATCCAGTTTCACGCGTCCGCGCGCGACACGCAGAAGGCGCAGGCCGAGCAGCAGGGGCTCGCCGTCGCGGCGAGCGGCGTGGGCGGCGCGCAGACGCAGATGATGGTCTCGACCATGCGCGCGAACGCGCAGGCCGACGCGTCGATCAAGGCCGATCTGATGGGCGAGGTGCGCGTCTCGTTCAGGAGCGAGACGTTCCCGCTCGAGCGCTTCGCGGACTCGGCCGCGATCCAGCTCCTGAACCGGCACGCGCGCTTCAAGGGCGACGCGCCCGCCGCGCCCGCGCCTGTCGCGGCCTCGCCCGCGCCCGCGCCGCCGCCCAAGCCGGAGGAGACGTCATGAGGGCCTTCTCCGACCTCGTGAGCGACATGGTCGACCTGATCCCGGCCACGTCCGGCGGGCCGGACGACGGCATCGCGCTCGACGTTACCTCGATCGAGATCACGCTCCCGATCGAGGCTCGCATCACGGACGACGGCGCGCTCGTCGCGAGCGCGCCGCGCGGCCGTATGGCGACCGGCTTCACGATCCCGCACGCGCACGTCCGCGCGCGCTTCGACGTCGGGGGCGGCTGATGCAGCAGCCTCGGGCGCAGAACCGCTCCTATCCGGTCGAGGACTTCTTGCAGGCCCTCACGGCCCAGCTCGATCGCGCGCAGGACGCGCTCGCGCTCAAGGTCTCGGGCACGAACAGGCCGCTCACCTGGGCGCTCAAGGACCTCACGATCGATCTGCGGGTCTTCATCGAGGTGAACGACAAGGGCAAGGTCCTCATCCGCTCGGCGGGGCCCAACGAGGAGGGCGCGAGCACCATCCACCTGAACCTCACCACCATCACGCGGCCGATGGTCGAGGAGAACAGCTACGCGTTCCACACGGACGCGGACCCGCGATCGATCGGCGACATCAAGAGCGGGCTCGACCTCGACGAGGGCGAGCAGCGCACGCTCGATTGGATGGGCGTGCGCACGGTCGGGCAGCTCAAGCAGCTCGATCCGCAGCAGGTGCAGGCGATCATGGGGATCCCCGCCGCGCGCCTCCAAGCGGCGCTCGTCGCGGCGTCGCGGCCCACGGTCATGGGCCACGAGGTCGTCCGGCGTCGCGACGGGACGACGCTCCTCAAGATCCAGGGCGCGAACCTCACGAGCGGCGTCATGCCCGAGGTGAAGCTCGCGGGGGATCCGGTCGAGGTCGTCGACGCGACGCCGAGGGAGCTCGTCGTGCGCCCGCTCGCGTGCCACGAGGAAGGGCAGATCGAGGTCTTCACCGAGGGCCAGCGCGTCACGGGCTACTTCCGCATGGGCAACGCGAACGGCGCGAAGGCGCTCGATCACGCGGGCCCGCTCAACGGCAACGGCCATCGAGGTGCGCCGTGACGCGGGCGTGGATCCCGGGGCACGTGATCGTGCGCGTCGAGCCCGGCGCGGAGCTCGAGCACGTCGTCGCGCACCGTGACGCCAGGCTCGGCGCGCTCGCGCTCGCGTCCGCGCTCGATCGCGGCGGCGCGCTCGATCGCGCGATCAAGCGCCGCAGCGCGGAGCTCCGCGCGACGCGCGCGTTCACGTCACGCGCCGGGCTCTCGATCGGCCGCGGGCACCTCGGCTACGACGACGTCGAGCACACGCTCGGCCTCTCGCGCACGTTCCGCGTCGAGGTGGATCCGGGCGCCGACGTGCGCGCGCTCGCCGAGGATCTCGCCTCGCTCGCGTGCGTCGAGATGGCCTCGCCCCAATACGTCTGCGAGGTCAGCGACGTCGAGCGACGGACGATCGCCCCGAGGGAGCTCGATCGATCGTCGAGGGATCGCGTGGGCGGCGATCGCGCGCTCGCGATGGAGCCCGGCGACAGCGCGCTCATCGTGGGCCTCGTCGACAGCGGCGTCGACACGTCGCACCCCGAGCTCGCGGGCAGGCTCCGGCCCGGCGTGTCGTCGGTCGGCATCCCCGCCGAGCGCATGCCCGACGGGACCGTGATCTTGAGCGGCGCGCGCGCGCATTTGCAGGACGTGCGCGACGACGAGGGGCACGGCACGGCGTGCGCGGCGCTGATCTCGGCGAACGGGGTCAACATCCCGAAGGGGCTCGCGGGCGCCGCGCGCCTGCTCCCCATCCGCGCGCTGTGCGGCGCCAAGCTGCCGGGCCGCGAGCGCGTGACCGCGATCGGGTGCTTGCCGGACATCGACTCGGGCGTGAAGACCGCGATCGATCTCGGCGCGCGCGTGCTGAACCTCTCGTTCGGCACGCCCGAGGGATCGGTCGGGCGGTGGGATCCCGTCCCGCACATCGACGTGGTCCGCTACGCGCTCGCGCGCGACTGCGTCCTCGTCGCGGCGGCGGGCAACACGGGTCAAGAGGAGCGCTACTTCCCCGCGGCGCTGCCCGGGGTGATCGCGGTCGGCGCGACGGATCACCGCGGCGCGCACGCGCGCTTCTCGACGCGCGGCGATCACGTCGCGATCGCCGCGCCGGGCGAGCGGATCGTGAGCGCGACGCTCGGCGGGTACGCGATGGAGAGCGGCACGTCGTTCGCGGCGCCGCTCGTCACCGCGGCGTGCGCGCTGCTGCTCGCGCGCGCGTCGAGGCGGAGCGTGCCGCTCGGGCCGGCGACGGTGCGCGCGCTCTTGGCGGCGAGCGCGGCGCCGTTCGCGGACGGAGCGCGGAGCGGCGCGGGCGCCGGCGTGCTCGACGCGCTCGCCGCGCACCGCGCCGTCGACGACGAGATCGACGCACGGGCGGAGGCCGCGTGATGGAGCAACGAGGAGC
>CAYTJL010000247.1:0-14084 GCA_964437785.1 uncultured Polyangiaceae bacterium | reverse complement strand
CTACTTACTACAAGACGAGGCGCGCCATCTTGAGATATCGCCCCTCGGGCCACACGGGGGTGGTCGGGTGATCGGCGGGCTGTGACGCGACGTCGACCAAGAGCGGTGTTTTGGGCGCGAGCGATGCGTCATCGAGGGTGCTCAAGAAGTCTTCGAGCGTGACGTGGCTGGAGCACGACGCGGCGCAGAACGTGGCGCGATCGTCGAGGACGGCGGCGATCGCCGCGTGCAGCTTGCGATACGCCGCGATGGCTTTGTCGCGCGCGCGCTCGTTCGGCGCGAAGCTCGGAGGATCGGAGATCACGAGGTCGAAGCGATCGCCGCGGGCGCGCGCGGCGTCGAGGAACGCGAACGCGTCGGCCGCGACGAACGTGTGCGCGCCGGGATCCACGCCGTTCTCGCGAAACATACGCTGCGCAGAGGCGTGCGCCGCGCTCGCCACGTCGACGGACGTCACGTGCGCCGCGCCCCCGAGCGCCGCCGCGATCGAGAAGCCGCCCGTGTAACTGAAGAGGTTGAGCGCCCTCCGAACGCCCTTGGCCGCGGCGCGGACGCGCGCACGGTTGTCGCGTTGATCGAGGAACGCGCCTGTCTTTTGGCCTTCGGCGAGATCGACCTCCAGGCGCACGCCGCGCTCCATCACCCACACGCGCGCGGGCGGCTCGGCGCCGGCGAGCACGCGATGCTTTTGCCCCTCGGGCCCTCGTTGCTCGGCGCGCGCGAGGCGGAGCGTGATCGTCGCGACGCCGCGCGCGACGAGCGGCGCGCGGATGAGCGCGACGACAGCGTCGAGGTGCGGCGCCCAGAGGCCTCCGTCGAGCCGGATCACCGCGACGTCGCCGTAGCGATCGAGGATGAAGCCGGGCGCGCGATCGCCCTCGCCGTTGCAGAGCCGATAGGCGTTGGTGCCGTCGTCGAAGAGCGCGTCGCGCCGCGCGATGGCTTGCTCGATGCGCGACGCGAGCGCGCGATCGTCGAGCGGCCGCGCGAACGATCCCGCGCGCGGAGCGCGGTCGAAGACGCGCACGGCGATGGGCGATCCCTCGTCGTAGAGGCCGCGCGCGAGGAGCGCGCCGCCGTCATCCAACAGCTCGACGGCCGCGCCCGACGCGAGCGCGTGATCGTCGGGCCGTCGCACGAGGCCCTCGCGGAACACCCACGGATGCCCGCGGTGGACCGCCGCGGCCGCGGTCTTTTTGAGCTTGAGCCGCATCCTTCGCCTTTAACACGGTAAGCTCTCCGCATGCTCAAAGGCTTCCTTTCTGCGCCCCTCCGCGCCGTGCCGCTCGCGCTCCTCCTCGCGAGCGCGGGCGCGACGTCGTACGGCTGCGGGCGCGATCACAACCTCGGCGTGAGCACCTCATCGAGCTCGTCGAGCGGCGCGGGCGGCGACGGCGGCGCAGGGACCACGTCATCGAGCACCTCCGGGTCAACGTCGTCGTCGAGCGGCTCCGGCGGTGACGGCGGCGCGGACAGTGGGCCACCCGGTCCAACGACGCTCACGCTGGTCAACGCCGTCAACGACTACGACGCCGTGAGGTTCTGCTTTCTCCCGTACCCCGCGGGCGATCCCGCGGCCGTGCCGTATCCCTCGTCGCCCGCGGGGCTCGCGTTCGGCAAGGCGCAGATCCTCGATCCCATCACGGGCCCGATCCCTTCGGGCACCGACGTGCGCACGTGGGTCATCGCGGGGGATTTGTCGCAGATCGCGGGCAAGACGTGCGACGAGGCGATCACCATGGCGGAGTCGGATCCGACCATGAGCCTCGTCGCGACGGCGCTCGCGGTGATCCCGGCGATCACGTTCGACAGCCACAAAGCGCTGATGCTCGCGGCGGCGGGGTGTTTGGGCGGGCCCGGTCACGACGGGCCGACGGCCACGCTCGGCTGCGGGCAGAGCTACACGCCGTCGAACCCGACCGTCACGCTCGCGGCGCTGCCGATGTCGCGCACGCGCGATCCTGCGCGGGTCAACCTTCAGGTCGCGGATCTGTCGGCGGCCATGCCGTCGAGCGACGTGTCGGTGACGCCCGGCTTCGACGGCGCGATGGACGTGAGGATCGGCGGGCCTTTCACGCTCGGCGCGATCGCGCCGAATCCTCCGTTTGCAGGGCTCGCCGCGGTAGAGTACGGGACGATCGCGAGCGCGTACGTGAAGACCTCTCTGCCGAACAGCATGTTCACCACCTCGGCGACGCCTCTCGCGCAGGTGATCGCGAACGGTGGGCTCGCGGACACGGACTTCATCAACGGCAAGAACTTCGTGCTCGTCGCGATCGGCGGTTATCCAAGCGTGCAGCCCGGGCCGTTCTGGCACGCGTTCACCTTCACCATGCTCATCGTGGATCCATGACGCACGCGCCCGTCTCTTCGCCTCTCTCCAAAGAGCGCGCCTCGATCGCCGTCGCGGCGATCGGGCTCGCGGCGTTGTTCTCGGCGATCCCGAGCGGGCTTGGGAGGCCCCTGATCGAGCGGATCCTCTTGGGCGCGCTCGCGCTCGGCGCAGGGTGGCTCGCGGCGCAGCGGATCGCGGCGCGCGCGGCGGACGGCGCGAAGGGCGCGCGCGCGGCGGAACGCGCAGGCTCGTTCATGGCGGTTGCGCTCGTCGCGTTGATGCTCGCGCTCGGCGCCGCGCGCGGCACGCTCCACGCGTGGGGCCCGCTCCACACGAACGACAAGCTGCCGATCACGCTCGCGACGGCGCTCCTCGCGTCGGGGCTCCTCGGCGGCCTCGCGGGGCGCGCGTCGCTCGTGGTGCTCCGTAGGATGATGGCGCTCGAGGTCGGGGCGCGCGGTTGGGTCAAGCGCACGGCGCCCGCGGTCGCCTATCTGGTGCTCGCGGTGCTGGTGCTCGCGATCGCCGCGCGCTGATTGTTACGGATTTCTACGAGGATTTGCCGAAGAAGCGGCCGAGCCAAGAGGCCTCTTCGCGTTGTGGCTTTGGAGCGCTTTTCTCCGCGCTCTGCTCCTCACGGCAGCGGCAGCGCTCGTTCTTGGGCACGTCTCCGAGCACCTGCTCGATGTGGGCGCCGCAGCCCGCAAACGTAGGCCGCCCGCACTTCGCGCAATCGACTCTCCGGCACATGTTCGATCTCCTCTTTCCCGGCGTGAGAGCCGCGCCGCTGCAAAAGGGTTCGCGGCCTCTTGCAGCGGCGTGCGGAGAGGGTCAGTTGGGCGGGATCTGCGAGCACTTGCCGCCGATGCACTGCAAGTTGGCGTTGCAGCAATCGGCCGAGGTCACGCACGGCTCGAACTCGTCCGAGCACATGCCGTTGGGCGGCCCGCACACGAACATCGTGGGATCGTTCGTGGGGTTGCAATAACCGTTGCAGCACTCGTCGCCGGTGGCGCAGCTCTGCCCGTCGGACTTGCACGGATCGAGCGCCCAGAAGCCGCGGCTGTTGCCCGAGGTGAGCTCTTGACCCGCGATGTAGAAGGCAGGGTGGGTGGCGTCCGTCGAGGCCATGTTGACGTCGACGGCGGAGACCCAAAGCCTCTTGGTCTCGTACTCCGAGCCCGTGAGCTTGTTGCCGTACGTGCGCCGCGACGTGAACATGATCCAGAAATAACCGCCCGACGCGATGGGCGCGATGGTCGGCTCATAGTTCTTGTTCTCGTCGCGCGGGCCCTGCGGCATGTAGCCGTCGCCGTTCAGCTCCGCGAGGAAGATGATCTGTTTGGTCACCGTGTCGACCGCGAAGATCTTGCCCGTGTTGCCCGACCAAGTCGCGAGGTCCTCGCCCGTGCCGTCTTGATAGACGACGTATTTGCCGTCGGGCGTGAACGCAGGCCACGAGAGCTGCCGGCCCGGCTGCGGCGTCGCGAGCACTTGATAGTTGGAGAACTTCTTGGTGAGAGGGTCGAAGTCCATCATCGCGAGCACGCTCGGATACCACCCGTTCTGGTAGTTGGGCGACCGGTCGTTGAACGCGATCTTGGTGCCGTCGTGCGAGAACACCGGGCTCTGCGCGTAGAACGCCTCGATCCCGCTGTTCGCGATGACCATACCGTTCTTGGTGTAGAGCGAGCTCGAGTAGAAGCCGCCGGTGCCAGGCGTGTTGGGCCCGGGCGCGCCGTTGGTCACGAAGAACTGACCATTCTTGGGGAAGACGGCGGCGAACGCGGTGATCTCGGGATCTTGCCAGACGAGCGGCGGATTCAACATACCGCCGGTCAAATCGAAGATGCCACCAGGCCCGTTGTGATTGGCGGCCGCCGCGGTCGAGCCGTCGCTCCCGATGGAGTGGCAAACCGTGCAGTTGCCGACGAGCACCTCGGGCGTGGGGGAGTTGCCCTTGATGCGCATCATGGCGCCGTTGCTCGCGAGCGGCGAGTCATACGTGTTGTAATACACGGTGCCGTGGAGGCTGCCGGCCGCGAGCGTCCACGTCTCGTAGATGGGGCCGACCTTTTGACCGTTGTAGAGCTTCGAGACCTCGACTTGCACCTTGCCGCCGGCCGCCGCGACCGTGAGCGCGTCCCACGCGGCCTGCGACATCTGGAGCTGCGTTTGGTTGGCCGAGACGTTGAAGAAGCCTTCGTATTCGTATTGATTGGAGAGGATGTGAACGTAATACGAGGTGGAGGGCGTGAGGCCGGGCGCGAGATGGATCTCCGGCGCGAGGATGCCGCGCGGGAACACCGTGTTGTTATAAGGATAGAGGAACTTCCATTGCGCGTCGGGCAGGCCGGGCGGGCCCGTGAGCGTGTCCTTTTGCGTCTGCGTGAAGCCGGCCCCGTCGTCGAGCGCGTGGATGAGGATGGTGATGGTGGTGGAGGCCGTGTAGCCGCCCGAGGCGCACGTCACCTTGACCTTGCCGGTGCCCTTGCCGTTG
This sequence comes from uncultured Polyangiaceae bacterium, assembly GCA_964437785.1. GTDB lineage: Bacteria > Myxococcota_A > Polyangia > Polyangiales > Polyangiaceae > CAYTJL01. The sequence goes on along the minus strand of CAYTJL010000247.1, from coordinate 9,249 downwards.
GGCGTAAAGAGGCCGGACTGCGAGATGGTGCCGAGCGCGATGGAGTCGAGCGACCATGCGGCGTTCGGCGCCGGCATCTGCGTGTTGGAGTCGAGACAGTTGAATTGGAGCGACTGCCCCGTGAGCGGCAGCTCGACCTTCATGGTGGGGAGCTGTGGTGAGATGGTGACCGGCGTCACGGGAGGGCCCGAGTCGATGAACGAGTCGCCGCCCGTCCCGCTGCCGCCCGTGGTCGGCCCGGCGCCGGTGCCGCCCGAGCCCGACGACGTGGTGAACGTGCCGGTCGAGCTGCTCGGAGAGCACGCGAACGACACGGGGAACGCCGCTGCTCCGGCGAATGCGCCGATCCAGATCCAACGACTTTGCCGATGAGAGACCATGGCTTTGCCTCGATGCCCGCTATGGTGGTGAAGAGAGAAGAAAGTTTTACCGGCCCCCTTTATGACCCCGCGGCCGTGCGGCATCAAGTCCTCTTCCGATAAATGTCGTACCGGATGTCGCGCGGGAGGTTCCATCCCGAGGGATCGGGCCGGGTGAGCTCGCCCAAGTCCACCTCGGACACGATGATGTCCGCATGGGCGCTCACATTGGGGAGCACGCCGTTCGGGCCCGCGACGTGGCTCTCGCCGAAGTAGGGCTGCCCCCACGGCTTCTCGGCCCCCCGCCGGTTCGACCCGGCGATGAAGAGGTTGTGCCGTGCCGCGTCGACCTGGAACTCCATTCGCCACATCCGAAGGCTCTTTTGGCCGAACGTGACCGCGGGCGAAAAGACGATCTCGGCGCCCTCGGCCGCGAGCGAGGCCATCACCCCTTCGAAGTGCCGGTCGTAGCAGATGGCCACCCCGACTCGGCCCCTCGACGTCTCGAACACGGGGAAATAAGGGTTGTTCGAGATGTTCGTGGGCCCTTTGCCGTTCTCGCCGTCGCTCCGGTCGTAATAAAAGGGCTCGTCGAACGAGCCTTGCTCGTTTTGGCCATGCGGGATGTGGGTCTTGCGGTAGCGGCCCAAGACCTCGCCCTCCTCGCTGATCACCACCGCGGTGTTGAAGCGCTGCCCCGAGGGCGCGATCTCATAGATCGGCGCGACCACGATCATCGACAGCGCGCGCGCCGCGGCCGAGAGCGCCGTCACCGTAGGGCCTTTGGTCGCGTCCTCGGCCATCCCGAACCACATGGGGTCTTTGCCGAGCGCGAAATAAGGGCCCGTAAACAGCTCGCCAAAGCCGATGATCCCGACGCCCATGGCCTTGGCCTCGCGCATCAGCGCGATGTGGTGATCCACGTTGGCGGCGCGGATCGCGTCGAGCTTTTGCGCGAGCGACGAGAGCTCTCCCCTCGTCTCGGGCATGTCGCGATAGGCGTTTTGGGTCTCGGTCAAGGCTACACGGACGACGCGGTCAGCGCTCATGGATCAAGCCTCCTCGGCGAACGAGAGGACGACGTCGAGCATCACGTTGACGCCGTTCGCACATTGCTCGGGCGTGGACAGCTCACGTGGGTTGTGGCTGATGCCATCGTATTCGCCCGGCACGAACACCATGCCCGTGCGGCAGAGGCGGGCCATCTCCTGCGCGTCGTGGCCTGCGCCCGAGACGATGCGCTCGGTCCGAAAGCCGCGCGCGGAGGCGAACGACGCCACCCTGTCGACTACGTCGTTCGAGAAGCGCACGGTCTCGGTCCGCGCGGTCTGCCGCCACGCGATTTGCACTTTGTCTCTTTGCTCGACCTCGCGATAAAGGGCGATCACGTCGGCCTCGGCCTTTCGCATCAACGCGTCGTCGGGGTTCCGCAGATCGACCGAACAGACAACCTCGTTCGGGACCACGTTGACGAGCCCGGGCCGCACCGAAAAAGCCCCCATGGTGGCGCGCATCCCATCGCCGTAGCGGCCCGAGGTGGCCATCTCGCGCAACGCCACGTTGATGCGCGCGGCGGCGAGGCCCGGATCCGCGCGGAGCTCGATGGGCGTCGTGCCCGCGTGCGCGCTCTTCCCCGAGATGGTCAGCTCGTGCCAGCTAATCGACTGGACCCCGGTCACGACGCCGATGTCTTGGTCGTGCGCGCGGAGGATGGGGCCTTGTTCGACGTGACACTCGACGTACGCATACGGCTCGGAGAGGCGCTCCGGCGCCTCGCCCAAGAAGCCCAGTCGGACCAGCTCTTCGCGCACCGAGATGCCTTTTTTGTCGCGGAGCGCATAGGCGCTCTCCAGCGGCAGCCGGCCTGTCGCGACGGCGCTCCCGAGCATGTCGGTGCCGAACCGCGCGCCCTCTTCGTCCGTGAAGAAGCCGACCACGAGGGGCCTTTGCGTCACGACGCCACGATCGTCCAGCGTTTGAAGGATCTCCAAGCCTCCGAGCACGCCCAAGCACCCATCGAACCGGCCCGCCGTCTCGACCGAATCGATGTGGGATCCCATCATCACCGGCGCGAGGCTCGGGTTCTTCCCTTCACGCCGGCCATACACGTTGCCGATCCTATCGATGGAGATCGCGAGGCCGAGCGCGCGCATGCGCTCGACGACGTGCCTTCGTCCCTCGCCGTCGGCGCTGGTGAGCGCCAATCGGTTCACCCCCATGAGCCCTGTCCGCGCGTCCTGATAGGCCCCGATCGCGCCGAGCGCCGCGAGCGCGTCGTAGAGGCGTTTGCCGTCGATGGAGATTCGTTCCCGCTCCGCCATGAGAAAAAAGGCCTCCTACTCGGGGATGGCGCGCATACGAGCCCAAAGCTCCTTCGCCTGCGCAGCGGCGTCCGCGCGGATCTCGTCGATGTCCGCGCGGGTGAGCTTGCCCCCCTCGACCACGGTTTGCCCCGCGACAACCACCTTGGCCGGCCGGCGCTCACCTTCGTTCCAAACGGCCTTGTCGTCGGCGAGGGAGCCGCCGAACGCCTCCGCCGCGAGAGCGCGGCTGTTCTCGAAACGCTGCGCGATCGAAGGGCCCGCGAGGGGGTAGCCCGCCTTCTCCGATTCGATCGCGAGCGCCTCCCGCTCCTCGACCATGTTCGCAGGAAACCCGTCGGTGCCGAGCGCGACCCTAGGAGATGCCGAGAGGGAGCGCGCATAACCGACGTTGTTGTTCGCGTTGGACCTCGGGTTTTGCACGAGCCAAAGGCCGCGATCGTAGGCGCTCTTCACCTCGTCTTCGGTGAGGTGAACGCCGTGCGCCAAGATGGATCCCTCGGGCAGAGCATTGAGCGCAAAGAGCCTTTGGAGCGGGCCTTGGTAGCCGCGGCGCTTGGCGTCCTCGACGTCGGCGCCGTCCTCGGCCATGTGGACGTGGAGCTTGGCGCCGATGTCCCGGCAGAGGTTGCCGGCTCTGCGGACAACGTCGTCCGAGACGGTGAAGGACGCGTGGAGCCCCACCATCCCACGAACGCGCGGGTGATCCTTGTAACGGCGGATGAACCGGCCGCACTCGTCGATCCCGCGACACCCCTCCTCGTCTCCGAAGTTGCGGCACGTGGCGCCATAACAGGTGATGAGCCGGATCCCCAGCTCCAACGCCGCCTCGGCCAGCACGTCGAGCGAGCCCTCGATGAAGTTCGGCGACTCGTGATGATCGATGAGCGTGGTCGTGCCGAGGAGCAGCGACTCGGCGACGTAGAGCCGGGCCGACGCGCGGAGCGAGGCGCGATCGAGCGCGCGATCGAGCCTCCACCAAACACGCTCCAGGATCTGAACGAAGTTTTCGGGCGGCGCGCTGGGTTGTGGCATCCCCAGCGAGGCGAGCCCGCTGTAAAGGTGGGTGTGCGCGTTGACCGCGCCGGAGTCCGTCACCTCCACGCGGCGCGATCTCCTTTGATGCGACCGACGCTCACGGCTTTGGCAGCGGGGGAGTCCTTCATGGGCAATTCATACCTTCGAATGCCGTCGAAGGCTTCGAGCGCCGCGGCGACCGCGCCCGCCGTGGGCACGAGCCCGATCTCGCCGACCCCTTTGGCGCCGAACGGGCCTTCGGGCTCGTGCTCTTCGATCAAGATGACGTCGAGCGCGGGCATGTCGCGCGCGCGGAGCACGCCGATGTCGCGCAGCTTGAACGTGACGGGCATCCCGTTCTCACACGGCAGCTCTTCGGAGAGGGCATATCCCAACCCCATGTGGATCGAGCCCTCGATTTGCCCCGAGCAGAGCGCGGGGTTCACCACACGGCCCACGTCGTGCGCGGCGACGAAGCGCTCCAGCTTGCCTTTCTCGTCCAAGATGCAGACGTGCGTGGCGTAGCCGAACGCGGTGTGCGTCTTCACCTTGTCGACCTTGGCGCCGAGCGGCGTCGTGTCGGTGATGACGACGTCGGCCGGGTACACCTTGCCTTTGAGATCGGCGATGGCAAGGCCCTTGTCGAGATCGGCTTTGAGCTTGTCCGCGGCCGATTTTACGGCGTTCCCGGAGAACAACGTGGCGCGCGATCCGGTGGTCTGGCCGCAGCCGAGCGCGTACGTGGAGTCGACCTTGGGCCGGAACACGCTGCCCGGGAGGCCCGTGACCTCGACGGCGAATTGGATGAGGATGGTCAAGAGCCCTTGGCCCATCTCGGTGTATCCGTTATAGAGCGAGATGGTGCCGTCGTCCTCGACGACCAAACGGCACTTGCCCCACTCGGCGACGCCGTTGCCGATGCCCGAGTTCTTGATGCCGCAGCCGATGCCCACGGCCTTGCCCGCGCGCTTGGCCTCGTAATACACGTCTTTGACGGCGGCGAGCGTGCGGCCGATACCCACCGACTTGTCGAGCACTTGGCCCGTCGAGAACATGTCGCCCAAGTGGACGATGTTGCGCTCGCGGATCTGATAGCCGTCGATGCCAGCCTTCTTGGCGAGGAGGTCCAAACACCCTTCGATGGCGAACGAGGCTTGGTTGGCGCCGAAGCCGCGCATCGCGCCGCAAGGGGGGTTGTTGGTGTAGGCCGCGATGGACTCGACGTCGACGTTGGGCACGCGATAAGGCCCGCACGAGTGGCCCGCGGCGCGCTCCAAGACCTTTCCGCCCACCGAAGCATACGCGCCCGAGTCGCCGAGCATACGGGCCTTGACCGCGACGATCTTGCCCTCTTCGTCGCAGCCGACCGTGTAGTGCATAGTGATGGGGTGGCGCTTCGGGTGGAGGCGAATCGACTCTTCGCGCCGCAGCTCGATGCGCACGGGGCGGCCCGTGAGCTTGGCGAGGAGCGCGGTTTGCGACTGGACGCTCATGTCCTCTTTGCCGCCGAACGCGCCGCCGTTGGGCACGAGCTCGACATAGATGGACTCCTCGGGGACGCCCAAGAACCGCGCGACTTGGCGCCTGTCGTCGAACACGCCTTGACCCTGCGTGTAGAGCGCGAGCTTGCCGTCGGGCAGCGGCTCGGCGAGCGCCGCCTCGGGCTCAAGATACATGTGCTCGATGCGCTGAGTCTTCCACGTGCCGCTCACCACGTGGGCGGCTTTGGCCAAAGCGGCGTCGGCGTCACCACGTTTGATGATGGATCGGCCGAGGATGTTGTCGTGCGCGGGGTTCACCCGCGGCGCTCCCTCGGCGATCGAAGCCTCGGGCGAGAGCACGGCCGGGAGCACCTCATACGTGACCTCGACCAGCGCGGCGGCCGCGCGCGCGATGTGCTCGTCTTCTGCGGCCACAGCGGCGACCACGTCGCCCACACACCGCACCTCCTCACCGATGGCCACGAGACCGGGCCAATCGTTGTAGAGGAGCCCATACCACCTGTCGCCCGGCACGTCGGCCGCCGTCGCGACCGCGACCACGCCGGGGAGCGCTTTGGCCTTGTCGGTGTTGATGGCGAGGACCTTCGCGCGCGGATGCGGAGAGAGCGTGAGCGCGCCGTGCAAGAGGCCGTCACGGGTCATGTCGGCCACGTACGGTTGGTCGCCGAGGGTGAGCGCGTGGCTGCGATACCGGGGGTACGCTTTGCCGACGCGCGCGTCGTCCGTGGGCTCGGGGATGGGCTCACCGCGCCTCGCTTTGGCGTAGACCTCGATGGCGTCGACGATCTTGACGTAGCCTGTGCAGCGGCAAAGATGGCCGTCGATGGCTTTGGCGATCTCGTCGCGGCTCGGGTTCTTGGATTTGTCGAGCAAGTGTTTGGCGCGGAGGGCGATGCCGGGGATGCAGAAGCCGCATTGGAGCCCGCCCGCTACCACGAAGGCTTTGGCGAGCATGTCGCGATCGGCCTGGGGGAGCCCTTCGAGCGTGATGACCTCTTTGCCATTGGCCTTTTCGGCGGGGATGGCGCAGGTGGTCTTGGGCTGACCGTCGACGAGCGCCAAGCAACAACCGCACTGGCCTTGGGGCTGGCAACCATCTTTGGTGGAGCGGACGCCGCAGCGATCACGGAGCGCGTCGAGCAGCGTCTCGCCTTGCACCGTTTCGAGGCGGCGCTTCTCGCCGTTGAGGGTGATGGCGATCCCTTCGGTCCCTTGGCTCATGATGCACCTTTGAGGAGGCCGACGCGCGCGTTGAACTCGTCGATGAGCGCGTCGAGCTTTTCGAGCGTGCTCGGGATCGAGGTCCAATACGCGTCGTTCTTCCACTGCTCGACGATCTCGGCGTGGGTCCTGCCCTGCTGCTCGACCCACGTGTAATATTTGAGGTTGTGAACGCGCTTTCGGGCGGGGAACGTGAGCTCTTCCATCATGTCGGTGCCGACCCCCAAGACGTGCCTTTGGTGGGCGACCGCGGCGTCCGTGGCTGAAAACGCGCCGCGTTCGTGGTTCAGCTCGTCGAGGCGGCTCTTGTACATGTCGATGGAGTCGGTGAGCACGGTCATGACGATGCTCTCGCGGCCGAGCTCGTACCATTTGGCCATCTTGATGGCGGAGAGCAGGTTGGCGCAGCCCGAGATGCCGAAGAGCGGGAGCCTCTGGATCACGCCCTCGGCGACGCCGCGGGACGCCAAGTAGGCTTTGCCCTCAGGCTCGTTGAAGAGCCGAATCGCCGCGATCGCGGCCTCGTCGTCGATGGCGGTGACGAGATCGGTGTTCTTGACGTTGTGGATCCAGGGCACATGTTTGTCGCCGATGCCCTCGATCCGGTGCTCGCCGAAGCCGTTCATGAGGAGCGTCGGGCACTGCGCGGCTTCGCTCGCGGTGATCTTGCTGCCGGGATAACGCTTCTTGAGGAAGTCGCCCGCGGCGATGGTGCCCGCGGATCCGGTGGTGACGGCGAGCCCCGCGAACCTGCCGTTGGGCCCGAGCTCACGATCGATGACCTCGGCCATGGCGCGGCCCGTGACCTCATGGTGCCAGAGGTAATTGCCGAGCTCCTCGAACTGGTTGAAGATCATGAGCGATTGGCCGCTCCGCCGAAGCTCCCAGCATTTGTCGAAGATCTCTTTGACGTTGCTCTCGGTCCCCGGCGTCTTGATGACCTCGCCGGCCACGCTCGACAGCCACTCGAACCGCTCGCGGCTCATGCCCTCGGGCAAGATGGCGATGGACTCGCAGCCGAGGAGGGCCGAGTCGTACGCGCCGCCGCGGCAGTAATTGCCGGTCGACGGCCACACGGCCTTTTGCGTCGTCGGGTCGAATTGGCCGGTGACGAGCCTCGGCGCCAAGCACCCAAACGCGGCGCCGACCTTGTGCGCGCCGGTCGGGAACCATTTGCCCACCACGGCCATGATGCGCGCCTCGACGCCCGTGAGCGCCGGCGGCAGCTCGATGAAGTTGACGGGCCCAAAGCCACCTCCGCGCGGCGTCGGCTCGTTGTGCCACGTGATGCGAAAGAGGTTGACCGGGTTCACGTCCCAGAGGCCCACGTCGCGGAGCTTGGCCGTGATGTGCGCGGGGATTTTCGTGGGATCGATCTGCTGCGCGAAGGTGGGGATGATGATGTTGCGCTCGCGGGCGCGCTTGACGGCCTTCTCCAAGCCTTCAGGATGAATGGTCAGATCGATCACGGTTTTGCCTCGTTGGATGACGATGAAGAGGGGAGAACGGCGCGGAGCGCCTCGATGGAAGGGTCGATGGTGGGCGGCTCGCGGCCCGCAGCGCGCGTCGCGGCGGCGACGTCTTTGAGCCCATTGCCGGTGATGATCACGGCGATCTCTTCGTTGGGATCGATGGATCCTCGTTGGATGCCGGCTTCGAGCCCTGCGAGCGAAGCGGACGCGGCGGGCTCCGCGAACACCGAGCTTGTCGCGCCGAGGGTGGCAATCGCAGCGAGGATGGCGTCGTCGGAGACGATCTCGAAGGTGCCGTGGGTCGCCTTGACGGCGCGGAGCGCGCGATCGCCGTCTGAGGGCTTTCCGGCGGCGATGCTGTCGGCGAGGGTGCTTGTGGTGCAAGGCTCGATGGTGGTTGACCCGGCGAGGAAGGCGCGCGCGATGGGCGATGAGCCTTGCGCCTGAACGCCGGTGATCTTCGGCATACGCTCGATGAGGCCGGCGTCGCAGAGATCGCGAAAGCCTTTATAAACACCCATCAAGATGTTGCCGTCGCCGACCGAGACGACCACGCGATCGGGCGCGCGAAAGCCGAGCTGCTCGGCGATCTCGAAGGCGACCGTCTTTTTGCCTTCGGTCGTAAAGGGGTTTGAGCCGGTGTTGCGGCAATACCACCCAAGCTCGCGCGCGGCGATCTCGGAGAGGGCGAACGCGTCGTCGTAGGTGCCGCGCACCAGCACGAGCGTGGCCCCGAAGATTTTGAGCTGCGCGATCTTGGCGGGCGGCGCGCTCGCGGGCACGAGGATCACCGCCTCGATCCCCGCGCACGGCGCCATCGCCGCGAGCGCAACGCCCGCGTTGCCGGTGGACGCCGTGATGATCGGGCTCTTGCCGAGCTCCTTTGCGCGCTGCACCACGACCGAGCTCGCGCGATCTTTGAGCGATCCGGTCGGGAGACGCCCATCGTCCTTGAGCCAAAGCCTCTTGACACCGAGCTTTTTTGCAGCCTTCGGAGCGTCATAAAGCGGCGTGCCGCCGACGTACCGGAGCGGCCCCGCGTCGTCGGGCGGGGCGCTCACGGGCAAGAGCGAGGCGTAGCGCCAGTGCGAGGGATCGCGGCTTTTTGTGATGGATTCGCGCGAGATGTTGGCGAGATCCACGCGCACGTCGAGGTTCCCATCGCAGCGCGCGCAGCGATACACGACGGCGACAGGGCCGATTTCGGCCCCGCAGCGCGGGCAGGTGTATCCGAGCAAAGGCATCCGGGTTCCTTAGCGTTGCGACGAGCCGGCGGAAAGGGGCTTTGTGGAGGGGCAGGCCAGAGGGGCTCGCGCGGAGATGGTGAAGGGGGTCATCGCCTTACGGGCTCCGTGGG
>CAYTJL010000246.1:9325-14196 GCA_964437785.1 uncultured Polyangiaceae bacterium | reverse complement strand
TTGATTTACCTGCGGACGAGCTTGTCTCGGCCACGCGGAGACGGTTGGAGGAGCAGGCGCAGCCGAGCTTGGTGGTCCTCGATAACGTGGAGGAGGCGCTCACCCCGTTGTTGCCGGGCGGCCAGGTTCATGTGCTCGTCACCACGCGAAAAGCAGCGGTCGCGGTGGGGGCCCCCATTGCGCTCGACGTGCTCGATGAAGCGGATGCGCTCTCGCTCGCGGCCCGGATCGCGGGCCTTCCTCGAAACGAACAAGAGCGCGCCGCGATGCAACGGGTGGTTGTGGGCGCGCTCGGATCGCTGGCCGTGGCCGTGGAGGTCGCGGCCAATGCGGTCCGGCGTTGGGTCGATGGGTGGGCCGCGTACGAGGAGCTTCTTGGTGACTCGAGCGGTGCGATCGATGCAGAGCAGTTTCGGAGCGAAAATTATCCGCGCGGGGTCTTTGCGGCGCTCGACCTCTCGATCGGCAAAGCAGGCGCGATCGCGCGTACGTTGCTCGATGCCACGGCCGCGTTTGCGCCGGACGCGGTGCCTTTGGAATGGGTCTACGCCGTGGCCGAGATGAACCCCGAGGGGATTGAAGCGCAGGAAGGTTTGGGGGAGCTTCTTGGGCTTGGGTTGATCAAGGTGGATAACGCGGATTCGCCGCGCGTCGTAAGCGTGCATCGGTTGGTTCACGGCCGCGTGAGGGCCTTGGCTGAGCCCGCCCCTTGGGAGGAGATGGCGCGGCGAGCGGCTATCGAGGTAAAGGACTGGATCAGCAGCGAAGTTGGGCCAACCCGAGCCGCGATGGATGAGGTCGAGGCTCGGAGGGCGCATGTCGACGAAGCGCTCCTGTGGGCAGAGAAACTTGGGGAAGACGACGCATGGAGCAGAATGGCCACCATGCTGGGTCGTCATCTCCAGTATTTGGCTCATTATCAACAAGCGCGAGCTTGGTTCGAGCGGGTGCTGGCATTTGATGAAAAGGTGTTTTGGTATGGGCATCACAATGTCGCGAGAGATCTCTCGAACTTGGCTTTGGTGCATCAGGAACTTGGGGAGCCCGACAAGGCTCTACCCCTCCTCAAAAGGGCTGTCAACATCGCTGAAATGACCTTTGGTCCCAACGATACAAGGGTGGCCATTTGTCTCTCGAACCTGGCGAGCGTGCATCTGGCCCTTGGGGAGCCCGACAAGGCTCCACCCCTGCTCCAACGTGCTCTTAACATCGATGAAAAGATTCTTGGCATCGATCATTCCAACGTGGCGATTCGCCTCTCGAACCTGGCGAGCGCGTATCAGGCCCTTGGGGAGCCCGACAAGGCTCGCCCGCTGCTCGAACGTGCTCTTCGCATCGATGAAAATGCCCTTGGCCCGGATCATCCCAACGTCGCACGGTATCTCTCAAACCTGGCTTTGATGTACCAATACCTTGGGGAGCCCGATAAGGCTCGTCCTTTGCTCGAGCGCGCCCTGAGCATTGCTGAAACGGCCATTGGTGCTGATCATCCAACAACGGCGACCATCCGCAACAACCTGGCCGAGCTCACGCAGAGCATGCCTCCGGTTGGTTGATGGTGAGCCGAAAGACTTGTCTCGGCGGCCCTGGTGCGGTCTACTCGGCGCCATGAGTTTGTTTTCGCTCATCAAAGGCAAGCGCGGCGCGAGCGGTTTCGGCTATGCGTCGACCGCAGAAGAGGTCACGGAGGGCGTCGATCTCCGCGGCAAGACCATCCTCATCACAGGCGTCAACTCAGGCTTGGGCGCCGAGAGCGCGCGCGTGCTCGCGCTGCGCGGAGCGCGGATCCTGGGCGCCGCGCGCACCAAGGAGAAGGCGACCGAGGCTTGCCGCGACCTCGCCGATGCGGTCCCGCTCGCGTGCGAGCTCTCGGAGCCGAGCTCGGTGCGCGCGTGCGTGGAGGAGGTCCAGAAGCTCGGCCTCACCCTCGACGTCCTCCTCTGCAACGCGGGTATCATGGCGCTGCCCGAGCGCACGATTCACCACGGCCAAGAGATGCAGTTTCTCACCAACCACATTGGCCACTTCATGTTGGTGACAGGCCTCTTGCCTTCGCTCTCCGAGCGCGGACGCGTGGTGATGCTGTCGAGCGGCGCGCACGGCTGGGCGCCGCCCGGCGGGATCCAGCTCGACGACCTCACCTTCGAGCGCGGCTACAAACCCAACCAGGCGTATGGCCAATCCAAGCTCGCGAACCTCCTCTTCGCGCGCGCGCTCGCCCGCCGCTTCCAAGGCACGACGAAGACAGCCAACGCCGTTCACCCCGGCGTCATCGCGACCAACCTCGGGCGCCACATGCCCCTCGGGCTCCGCATCGTCATGCCCATCGCGAACGTCATCGCCTTGAAGGACGTCCACCAAGGGGCCGCGACACAGTGTTACGTAGCGGTGCACCCGTCGGTCGAAGGCGTCTCGGGAGAGTACTTTGCAGACTGCAACGTGGCAAAGTCGAGCAAAGCCTCCCGCGACGAGGCGCTCGGCGAGCGCCTCTGGACTTTGACCGAAGAGATCGTGCGCGGCTTGCAATGAGCTCTTCGCTTTGTTGCTCGTCAATCAACCAAGGCCCCCGAGGACAGGAGCGAGGTTGGGGATCGCGCCGAGCACACCAGGGTTGAGCACGAGCGTGTTGCCGCCCCGCGTGAGGGGAGCGCCCGAGCCCACGGGCGCCGCGTCCTCGTGGGCGCGCGACAGATCATAATAATATTCGGAGAGCGCCTGTCGCACGCGCGCGTTCTCCGCGGCGCGATCGGGCCAGATGGCGCCTTTGGCCCGCTCCGACGCATACCGCTGAACCAAGGTCCTGGCGACCGCGATCGGCAGCCGCCCCGGGGTCATCTGCGTTCGCCCAAAGCGGCCTCTCGCCGCGTCGCGCTCCCACCCCGGACCGGGGGGGTGGGGGCGGAGGGCCCGCTCGCGGGACCCGAGCCCCCACTCGCGATCCCGCGCCTCATCCCCACGAACGATCCGAGTTGGTTCGATCGACGCTTGCTCCCGCTCGTCACCGGGGGAGCACGCTGAAGACAAAGACACGATCCACGCTCACCGCGACGTGGCGCAGATCGTTCATGCACGGTTGGCTCCACACGACGCTTATGCGCCAAAGCGTGGTACGATCGATTTGCGTCCTGGGTCGCGCGCGGGCTGCCCGTCACCCGGCTGGAGATCCCTTATGACGCCTCGCTCATCGGGCGCGTGGCCGAGGACCCATGATGCCCGTCAAGGCTCGACGTCGTCGCTGCCACTGCCACTCTCCGCCGCGAGCTCATCCAGCTCGGTCCACATGGCGTCCAGATCGATGATGAGCCCTTCGCACAGCGGCACCTCCTCGATCCGCCCAGCGGTCGCCGACACGCGGTGAACATAATGGCCGTCGGCGCCGAGGAGCAGGATCTCGAACGTGCGCGCGACAGGATCGATGATCCAATACGTCCTCACGCCGAACGCCGCATATTCGGCGAGCTTGTCGACCCGATCGCGCCTCACGTCGCGGGGACGCTCACTCACGACCTCGACGACGATGTCGGGCGGGAGGCGGCTCAGGCTCGCGTTCATCGGAGGGCGCTTCGAGCCGGGCAGATACGCGAAGAGGTCAGGCTTGCGGCCTTTCTTCGGGGCGACGGCGAACTTGCCCTCCGAGCCACCGACCATCATCGGCTTGGGGCGAGCCCACGATCGCAGGAGCCCGATCAAGAACCCGATGAGCCATTCGTGCACGAGTGTCGGCACTTCTTCCTCCATCAAGACGCCGTCGACGAGCTCTCCGCGCTCGTCTTCGTCGAGGTCCGCCCACGTATCGAGCGTCATCCGGCGGAGCGCCGTTCCTTCAGCTTCGAGGAGCATGGCGGGAGAGTACCACAAGGCCCGTGGCTCGGAACCCCCGCACTTGCAAAAAGAGGCCACCAACCTTCGTGGTGGGGGGCGCGCCCAGCGCCGCGCGAAGCCCGGTTGTTTACGCCCAGCTCAAAGGCCCAACGCCAAAAGGATCTCGCGCTCCAGATCGATCACGGCCTCTTCGGCGAGCCCGGGCGGCGCGAACAGCTCCAAATGAAGCTCGCCTTGGAGGCCATAGGCCACCATGAGAGGCACGCTCACGGAGCGGACGTTGGGGCCGATGATGCGTAGATCGACGAGGTCGCCGCCGAAGGCGCGGAGCCCGTCGTCGAGCTTGCCCACGTTGGTCATGAGGAGGCCGCGATCGAGGGGTAAATCGATGGCGATCGCGTGCATCGGCGCCGTCATCCGCCGGACGAGGCCGTGCGGGAGCCCGAGCGCCATCAGCTTGGGCAACATCAAGAAGGCGGGCCCCGCGAGGCTCCTCCGGTGACGGGCGGTCACGCGCGACACGGCCCGCGCCGCAGAGGCCAAGTCGGCCGTCGCCTCGCGCGGGACGACCGCGGTAAGGATGCTCGAGATGTTGGCCGCGCGGAGCTTGGGCTCGCCCGCGTACCTGCGGAGATCCATCGTATAGAGCACCACCACGGGCCGCGGAGACGTGCGCGAGCGCGCCGCGGAGACGCGCGCCAGCGCGGCGATGAGGATGTCGTTGACGCTCGCGCCGTGCTCGCTGAGCGACTCCTTGAGCGCCGCGAGATCGCGTTTGCCGACCACCACACGACGCACGCTCGGGCGCTCGGAGGTGCTGATGGGATAAGGCCGCTCGCGCGTGGCGGCGCCCATGTTGATGAACGGTTGAATCAACTGCTCGGCCAGGTCGCGCGCGAGGACGGGCAAGTGCCAAAGACGCAACCCGCCCAACGTAGAGCGGAGGCTCCGGCGCGCGTCGGGGGGCAAGCCGGGCGCAAACCCATAGAGCGACGCGCCGATCACGTGGCCCACCGCGGCGATGCCCGCGCCGTCCACGGCCAAATGAC
>CAYTJL010000246.1:0-9225 GCA_964437785.1 uncultured Polyangiaceae bacterium | reverse complement strand
GCGCCGATCACGTGGCCCACCGCGGCGATGCCCGCGCCGTCCACGGCCAAATGACTGATGCTCAGGAGCAGCCGCGACCCCTCTTGGGAGGTCCCCCCAAACGAGACGCTCACCATCCGAAAAGGACGAGCCCGGGTGAGCGGGATCTCCTGAGCGATCCAGGCAAACGTCTCGGCCTCCACGTCCGTCGCGCCCTCGACCACGTGCACCATCGACGAGACAGGGTCGCTGACAGGCATCCAACGATCGCGAAAGAACCCCGGCTCGTAACGACACCCGAGCACCGGGAACGCCTCGATCGCCGCGGCGGCGGCGCGCTCCAGCGCCTCTCGCGAGAACGCGCGGCGCACGTCGATCACCACGTGGATGCACAGGTCGCCAAAGCGCTCCATCGAGCCAAAGATGCCAACGTCCGTCAGCTCCGCAGAAAGCACGCTCCCCCTTCGCACAGCCGCGCTCGGGAGGGAAGCCGGAGGGCGCTTTTTTTCGTGCTGAGCCGGACGAGCGCGACGATAAAGGTGTTTCGTAACGGGCGCGCTTGGGTTAACCTCGCCCGCCATGAAATACGCCCGCCTCGGCCGCTCCGCGCTCAACGTCAGCCGCCTCTGCCTCGGCACCATGAACTTCGGCCCGCACACGAGCGAAAACGACTCGTTCCGTATCATGGACCGGGCGCTCGAGCTGGGTATCAACTTCTTCGACACCGCCAACGTCTATGGATGGAAGCGCGGTGAAGGATGGACGGAGCAGATCATCGGCCGGTGGCTCGCCCAAGGCGGCGGGCGGCGCGAGAAGGTGGTCCTCGCGACCAAGGTTTATGGCATCATGGGCGACTGGCCCAATCAAAAGCACCTCTCCGCGCTCCACATCCGTCAAGCGTGCGAGGGCTCGCTCAAGCGGCTCGGCGTCGACCACATCGATCTTTATCAGATGCACCACGTCGATCGCGCGGCGCCTTGGGACGAGGTGTGGCAGGCGTTGGGCGTGCTCGTCCAGCAGGGCAAGGTCATTTACACGGGCTCGTCCAACTTCGCGGGGTGGCACATCGCGCAGGCGAGCGAGGCGGCGAGGGCGAGGCACGGTTTGGGCCTGGTCTCGGAGCAGAGCCTTTATAACCTCATCGACCGCACCATCGAGCTCGAGGTCATCCCCGCGTGCCAAGCGTACGGCCTCGGCGTCATCCCGTGGAGCCCGCTCAAGGCAGGTGTGTTGGCTGGGCTCGCCAAGGCGGCCGAGGGGCGCAGGACAGGCGATCTCGCGCAGCGCTCGATCCAAAAGTACCACGACAAGCTCGTCCGGTGGGACGCCCTCTGCAAGGAGCGCGGCGAGAGCCCGGCCGACATGGCGCTCGCGTGGGTGCTCCAGAACCCCGCGGTCCCCTCCGTCCTCATCGGTCCTCGCACGATGGATCAGCTCGAAGGCTCGCTCCGCGCGCTCGAGATCACGCTCGACGAAGCCACGTTGAAGCAAATCGACGAGATCTTCCCCGGGCCCGGCGGCGCCGCGCCCGAGGCGTACGCGTGGTGATTGAGGGGCGCGGGAGGGGACGTGTACAGGAGCAAAGAAGAGACAACATCGTCAGGTGATCTGGTCACCGTCCGAACGTACTTGAACGGGACCGAGGCCGAGCTCGCGCGCGCCAGGCTCGAAGGCTCGGGCATCCGCGCGTTCGCCGTGGAGTCGGCGAGCTACAACCCGATCATCAACGATCTCGCGGGCGGCTCGCGGCTCTTGGTGGGCGAGCGCGATCTCATCCGGGCGCGGGCGATCCTCGCGGCCGACGATCGGCATCACATCACCGACGACGCCGAGGGCGACGACGTTGTCCGATGCCCGGAGTGCGAGCTGGCCTATTGCTTTTATGGCCAGCCGCCGCCCACGTCGTTCACCGCCGTCCCGGCGGTGCTCATCGCCATCTTCAGCAGGTTGGTCTCCAAAAAGCGCTGGTATTGCCACCGCTGCGGCAACGTGTGGGACGACCCGAAGGCCGGTCCCAAAGCCATGACACCTCTCTTGGAGGACGACCCTCGCCCGGTGTTCGCGCTCCGCCGCACCCACCTCGGAATGGGCCTCTTCCTCGGTGTGATGATCGCCGTGCTCGGAGGCATCGTGTCCACCGGGCTCGGCCCCAAACAAGCCGATCTCGCGACGTTCGTCGGGCTCGCGTCGTTGGCCGCGCCGCTCGTCGGGCTCCTCGTCGGGCGCGCGTGGACCTACTCGGTATGCTCCGAGCCCTCGTGTCGCGCGCCGCTCCCGAGTGACGCCGAAGAGTGCGAGAAGTGCAGAGGCAGCGTCGCGGGCGAGGTGAAGACCGCCGAGGAGCATTATCGCGCCGCGGCCGGCTTCCGCCGCGAGCTCGCCAAGATGCACGCCAAGGACAACAAAAAGAAGCTCAAGAAAAAGAAGAAGAAGAAGGCCCCCTCGCAACCGGCGGAGCTTGCATGAGCACGTACGCGCTTTACATCGGAAACAAGAATTACTCCTCGTGGTCGCTGCGCCCGTGGGTGCTGATGCGCGAGCGCCAGATCCCCTTCGAGGAGCGCTTCGTCACGTTCGAGGAGGGGTCGAGCTACGACAAATTCAAGCGCTTCTCGCCGTCCGGCAAGGTGCCTTGTTTGGTGGATGGTGATCTCGCCGTGTGGGACTCGCTGGCCATCGCCGAATACCTGGCCGAGCGCCACGAGGGGGTTTGGCCGAAGGACGCGCGCGCCCGCGCCTTTGCCCGGTGCGCCGCGGCCGAGATGCACGCCGGGTTCGGCGCCCTGCGCGCGCGGTGCTCGATGAGCTGCGGTGTCCGGGTGAAGCTCCATGAGATGCCCGAGGCCCTCGTCAAAGACGTCGCGCGCGTCGACGAGCTGTGGAGCGAGGGGCTCACGCGCTTCGGCGGGCCTTTCTTGGCGGGATCGAGCTTCACCGCGGTGGACGCGTTTTATGCGCCGGTCGCGTTTCGGATCATGACGTATGGCCTCTCGCTGAGCCCCGCCGCGCTCGACTACGCCGCGCGCCTCCGCGCGCTCTCGTCGATGGTGCGCTGGTACGAGGACGCGCTCAAAGAGCCCTACCGCGATCGCGCGCACGAAGAAGAGGTCGGGAGCTTGGGCCAGATCCTCGCGGATCTTCGCGCTCCGCTCGCTTGAAGAGCCCCGCTCCGGCGCGACGCCGGGGCGGGGGCGGGACCGGGTCGTTGACCCACTTGCTTTTGAAGGAGACAACATGCGTAAGAAGACCATGGCGCTCGGGACCTTGGGAGCGTGCTTTGCGCTCGCGCTCGGGGCGTGCGGAGGCGGCAACACGCCTTCGGGGCCAACGTCGAGCGGCTCGGGCGGAACGGGGGGAACGGGGGCGGCGGGCGGGGGCGGCGGCAGCCCATGTGATCCCGGCTCCTCATGCACGCTCGGCCACACGTGCTTGAGCCTCACCGACAACGCGAGCGTCGCGGCGCCTGGGCTGCGCATCGCGCAGATCACGAGCAGCACCAGCACCGGCGCCTACAACCTGCTCTTCAACACCGTGACGATGGCGACGTGCGACGTGAGCCAGATGGGCACGAACCATTGGCTGCTCCAGCTCGACCTCGCCGCGAGCACGCTCTCGGTGGGCACGGCCAAGCCCATGATGGATCCGCTCACCGGGTTCTCCTTCATCAATCAGGTGATCGGCACGACGCAGGTCTCCCCCGCCGTCATGGCGATGAGCCTCGGCGCGAACGGCGATTTCAGCGCTCCGATGGGCGCGGATCTCACGGTGCCGGTCTCCCTCGACCCTTCCAGCACCGTGCTCGTGCCCATCCACGAGCTGCGCGTGTCGGGCGTGATCTCCGCCGACTACAACTGCATTGGCCACTTCAACGGCGCCGGCCTCGACCCCGCCAATGGCTGCATGCCCGACAGCGCGCACCCTGCGTACGTCAATGACGGCGCGCTCGACTACGTGATCTCGCTGGCCGAGGCCGACGACATCGACGTAGGCCCGCTCGCTCAATCGCTCTGCGTGATCCTCTCGGGCGATCCGGTGAAGTACGGCGACGCGGGCGTGCCCATCACGCGGTGCAAGAGCCTCGACTTTGGCAACTGGTGCTTCGCCAACAACTCCCCGGCGTCGGCCGGGTGCGCCGACGCCATCCACGTCGACGCGACGTTCGCCGCGTCGGCCGTCAAGGTCATCCCCTGATCACGGGCTGAGGTGCGCGACGAACGCGTCGAGCCCGCCTTGGGCGGAGAGCACCTTGCCATCCCCAAAGTCGAGATCTCCCTCCCACGCTCCGGCGATCACCAGCGCGCCCGGCGCCGCGGCCACGCTGATGAGCCGTGATTGCAGCGGATCACCCGCGCCGTACGCCGCGACCTCGACCGGATCGCCCGAGAGGCCTCCCAGCTTGGCGAGGAAGATACGTTGTGTCCCGCTCCCTGCGACAAGGACCTTGCCGGGCCCGAAATCCAGGGTCCCGGCGAAGGTGCCTGTCACGAAGACCGTGCCGCTCGCGTCGGCCGCGACGCCGGTCGCCACCTGCTGGGCGCCGTCGCCGAAGGCGCGCGCCCAAAGCACGTTGCCGTCGAGCCCGGCGAGCTTGGCGACGAAGGCGTCCGCCGCGCCGCTCCCCGCGACGGTGACGCTCCCCGCCATGGTCTCCCCGCAGCTCGTCCCCGCCACGACCACATCACCGTTGTTGAGCACCGCGAGGGCCTTGCCGCGCGGGCGATCGACCCCCATCCCCGCGCACACGCCCGCCTGCGTCTTGGGGAAGCCCTTGGCCCACACGAGCGCTCCCGACATATCGAATTTGGCGACGTAGATCCCATGGATGGTCCCCGCGTCGGGCAAGCCGGCGAAGGGGCTTTTGTAGCTCCCCGTGATAAACACGCTGCCATCCGGCGCCATCGCGATCGCCTCGGGGAAGTCGTCGTCCGGGCCGCCGAACGATTGGACCACGGGATTGGCGCAGCCCGTAACGTCGCACGACGCGAGCGCGAAGTCGCGGAGCGAGGTGGGGCCGGCCTGGACTTGCTCGGTCGCAAATCGGATCTGCCCATTGACCGCCTCGCTCAAGAGCCAAATACGGTTGTTCGGGCCGCCCGCGGCGACCGCGCTCCTCGCGTCGACGGCGCCGTCGTCGAAGGTCTTGAGATATTGCTCCACGCCGTCCGGCGAGAGCCCGAGCAAGAAGCCGTCGGTCGCGCTCGCGAGGGTGGTGATCGACCCCGCGACGATCACCTCTCCTCCATTGCCCAAGGCGACGGACGTGTTGTAACGAGGGAGCTTGCTGCCGCCCGTGGGCATGGTGGTGATGTTGCCTTTGACCCACACCGGCGCTCCCGTCGCGCCGTGGAGCTTGGCCACGACGACATCGACGTCGGGGCTCGCGATCGTCGTGCCCCCCACGTCCACGCTGCCGACGTAGCTCCCCGCGACGATCACGTCGCCCGAGGGCGTGATCAGGGCTTGGTTGAAGGCTTGGAGCTGCGATTGGGCATCTCCTGCCCGGAGCGCCCAATCGACGCCGAACACGGGCCCTGCGCCGCCCCCATCGGCGCCGCCGGCGCCGCTGCTGCTGGTCGCGCCGCCGGTGCCGCCGCTGCTGCTGCTCGACGCCGAGCCTCCGCCCGAGCCGCTGCTGCTCGTCGCGCCGGTCGTTGTCTCGTCGCGATAATCACCATACGAATAGACGAGCGCGCAGCCCCCGGAGAGGAGCGCGATCGCGCCGAGCGAGAGGACGTGACGCATCATGGTCAAAACACCCCTCCGAGCGCGGCGCCCGCGCCCAAAGGCACGATGAACAAAGCCTTCCCCGAACGTGGCTTGGGCGAGATCGCGGAGGCGATCAAGAGCCCCGCGGTCCCGCCGACACCGACCGTGGCCAGCACGAACCCCACGGCGTTCGCGGCCATGAGCGGAGGCAGGGACTCAATCGCTTCGCGCCCCTCGGGCGAGCACACTTTGTTGGGGCAGAGTCGTTTGATGGTCGCGTCTTTGGAGATGATGAGACCGCCCGTGAGCCCGGCCATGATGACCCCGGCGAGCCCGGCGCTCGCGAACGAGATCCCCAAGGCGCGTCGGGTGTTGTTGGGCGGAGGGGGGAGGGGAGGGGGAGGAGGGATGGTGTGGAGCGGAGGGGGCTTGCGCGCCTCTTTGCCGATCACGATGGTGATCTCCTTGCGATCGCCGGGCGCGAGCGTCACCTTCAAACGCTGCTCGTCCTCGCCGGGCGCGCCGACGACGATGGTGTGCTCGCCGGGCGGCAAGCGGAGCGAGGCGCCGAGCGCGGCGCGGTCCACGCGCGCGCCGTCGACCACGACGGTAGCCTCGGCGCCGAGCTCTTTGGGCAGAGACAGGGTGAGCTTGGGCACCTTTTGATCGAGCGCCGAGATTCGTTGTTTGGCGGCGTCGATGCGGGCGTCGCCTGGAGGGAGCATGGTGAGGACGCGTTGCCAGGCGTTGAACGCTTCGAGGAAATGGCCCTCGCGCTCGTCACATTGCGCCACGTTGGCGAGCGTGGAGGCGACGCTCGCGAGCACGAGGCTGCTCCTGAATTTGGCGCACGCGAGCTCGTGCTCGCCGCGCGCGAGCGCGTCGCGCCCCTCGATGAAGAGCTTCTCGGCGGCCTCTTTTTGCTTGTCGGTGGGGCCCTCCGCTTGGTCGGCCGAGGCGCGCAAAGGAGCCATGAGGAGCGCGCCGGCGGCGACGCCGATCGCGATCGGAGCGAGCAAAGCGCGGTGAGCGGGGGATCTCATTTCCATTGTCCAAACGGATCGTTGGCGGAGGTCGGTTTGGGCGCGGGCTGCGCGCCAGGCTTGGAGATGCCTTTGGACAGCGGGTGAGCCGCGCTCGCGGCGGGCGGGGAGACGGCGCTCGCGCTCGCGACTGGCACGCTCGGGAGAGGCGCGCTCGCGACGTCGGCCGTGACGCCTGCCGTGACGCCTGCCGTGACGCCTGCCGTGACCAAAGGCGCGCTCGCGGCGGGCATCTCCTGCGGGCCCCGGGCCCCTGCGCTCTGCGCCGACAAGGCAGGTTTGGACCAAGGCCGGAGGAGCAGGAGGGCGATCCCCAACGCCGCGACGCTCGCGAGCGCGCCTGCGCCGAGGAGGGCGCGCGCCCTGCTCTTGGGCTTGGGATTGGCCGTGATGGTCGCGCCGAGGAGGCTCGGTGTCGAGATGCCCGCGACGCGATAAGCCCCCACGGGCGGCTCGATCGACACGATGGATCGCGCGGGGAAGCCGGAGATCCCTGCGCCCGCCTCGCGCAGCGCGCGCGCCATCGCGCGTGCGTCGGGGAAGCGCGCGCCCCGTTCGAAGGCGAGCGCACGATCGATCACGTTCGCGACAGGCTCGGGGATTTCGGGCGCGATCGCGCGGATCGGCTGCGCGTGTTTGGTCATGGCCGCGAGCATGATCTGTTGCACGTTGACGGCTTCGTGGACGAGCCTGCCGGTGAGGAGCGTGTAGAGCGACGCGGCGAGGGCCCAAAGATCGGTGCGCCCGTCGACCTCGCTCCAATTGCCGAGCGCTTGTTCCGGGGCCATGAACGCGGGTGTTCCCATGGCCGATCCGGTGCGCGTCGCGCTCGCGCCGCTCTTGTGCTCGTGGAGCCGCGCGATGCCGAAGTCGAGCAGCTTAATCGTGCCTCCGCTCGTCAAAAAGAGGTTCTCGGGCTTGATGTCGCGGTGGACGATGCCTTTGTCGTGCGCGGCGGCGAGCACGTCGAGCACCTGATCGGCGACGTTGAGCGCGGTCGAGAGATCGAGCCTCCGATCGGGCTGCGCCTCGGCGACCGCCTCGACGCTCCGGCCTTCGAGCAGCTCCATGACGACGAAGATGGAGCCGTCTTCGGCGACGTCGTCGTCGAGCACCGAGACCACGCCCGGGTGATCGACGCGGTTCGCGGCATAACCCTCTTGGAGGAAGCGCCGCTTGGCGTCCTCGTCGAGCGACAGCTCCAGGTGAAGGAGCTTGATGGCGCCGCGCTTGCCGTTTCGGTGGGTCCCCGCGTAGACGGCCGCCATGCCGCCCACGCCGATCAGGTGATCGATCCTCCATTTGTTGCGGAGGACCATGCCGATGCGCGCCTTGGCGCGCTCGGTGATAGGATCGTCGTTGCCCGCGCCCATACCACCCCTTCTACGGCAGGCGACGGCCGAATCTCCACGGTTGGCGCGCTATGGCAATCCTTTGGCGCGTTTGGATCGCCTGTTGATCTCGCGCTCTTGTCCTCTCTATGCTCCTCTGCGTATGGCGCTGACCGACTCCTCTGAGATGCCGACGCAGCTCGTCGCGCGGGTGCTCGCGTACGTGCGCGCGTCTGCCAAAGGCGACGCGGGCAAGCTGCGCGCGGCGTTCGGTTTGCCCCCGAGCGTCGAGTCGGATCCGATGGTGCTCATGCCCGTCGCGCGGCTCTACGCGCTGCTCGACGCGGCGGAGCGCGAGACCGGCGACACGCTCCTCGGCGTGAACGTGGCGCGTCTCTGCGACGAGCCCAACTTGGTGGCGTTCGCGTGCCGGGGCGCGCCCGATCTGCGGAGCGCGCTCGCGCGGTGCTTCCACTACGTGACGATGATCAACGATCGATTGGAGGTCACGAGCGACGAGTCGGCGGGGCGGTGCGCCATTCACATGCGCATCACGGGCGAGCCGCTCGGGCTCGGCCGGCATGGGAACGAATACTGGGTGACGTCGCTCCTGCTCCAAGCGCGGGGGCTCTCGGGCGCTCCTTGCCTGCCGGACGAGGTGTGGTTTGCGCACGCGGCGCCGCGGAGGGGGGACGTGCGGGAGCTCGCGCGGGTGATTGGCACGGAGCGCATCGCGTTTGGCCGCGATTCCGTGGGGATTTCGCTCTCGTCACGGGTGCTCGACGCGAAGCTCGTGACGGCGAACCCGGCCCTCGTCGCGCACATCGATCGGTATGCGCAGGGCAAGCTCGCGCGACGGAAGGGCGAAGGGCCTTTTGCGGCGCGCGTTCGAAGGGCGGTGATCGAGCTCATCCCGAGCGGGGCGCCTTCGGTCGAGGAGGTGGCGCGCGCCTGTGGGGTGAGCGCGCGGACGCTGCAACGCAGGCTCCATGAGGACGGCGCGACGTTCCGCTCGGTGCTCGACTCGGTGCGCGCGGATTTATCGACGTCGTACGTGGGCGACAAGGCATTGAAGCTCGATGAGGTGGCTTCGCTGCTCGGCTACGCGGGCGCGGCTGGGCTCGTGCGGGCGCACCGGCGGTGGACGGGGGAGACGCCGAGGGGCA
>CAYTJL010000245.1:0-14455 GCA_964437785.1 uncultured Polyangiaceae bacterium | reverse complement strand
GCTCTCTGCCAAAGACAACGCCTTACGTGCGGATGTCGAGTCACTCCACCGTGACGTGATGTTGCCCGCTCGCCAGCTTGATGACGAGCCTCCCGCCGGTGTCGCCCGCGAGCGCAAAGCCCGCTTCAACCCCGTCGAGCGACGCCTCGTCCGGCAGCTCCATCAAGGGCTTTGCGCCGTCGATCACCGAGAGCGGGGGAGCCGCCCCAAACCCGATGATCTCGAGCGTGACCCCATACCGCAGCTCGCTGCCGTCCGCCGTCGCGAGGGTGATCACGCCCCCCTCGCGCTTCGCGCTGACGAGCGATCCGTCGAAGAGCGTGAACGTGGCGAGCGCGGCGGAGGGCGCCACCATCGCGTGGAGCCGCCCGGGCGTGGTCGCGTACGAGTCGATGAGATCGGGTGAGCCCACAGGAGCGATGGTGTCGATGGTAGGCCGGAGGAGCGGCACGATCCCGCCCTCGCGAAGATATACAGGGATCGTGTCGAGCGGCGCGTCCACCGTCTGCGCCACGCCACCCTCGATGACCTCCCCCGTCCAGAAATCGAGCCATCGCCCGGGCGGGAACAACACCTCACGCGAGGTCGCCCCGCGCTCCACCACCGGCGCCACCAAGAGATCATCGCCGAGCATGTATTCGTCGTTGGGGTGCGCGCCGAGCTCGGGATACGCGAGCCCGAGCGGCCTCATGATGGGCCGGCCGTCGTCGGAGAGGCGTTGGGCGAGCGTCCACAAATACGGCATCAACCGCAGGTGCAGGCGCGTGTAACGGCGGTACCAGCCGAGCATCTCGGCGTCGTAGCCGGTCGCGGCGTCGGGCTCCCACGCGACCGTGCTGTTCGCGTTGCCGACCTGCATCACGGCCGAAAACGCGGTCTGCTGGAACCACCGCGTAAAGAGCTCTTTGTCGGGCGGGCCGTGCCGATAACCGCCCGTGTCCGAGGCGAAGAAGGGATAGCCGGAGGGGCCGAGCGAGAGCGCCGCGACCACGGACGCAGGCAACCCGCCCACCGCGTTGTACGTGTCGTCGCCTTCGGTCACCGCCTCACGGTGCTTGGCGAACGAGGCGTCGAGATCGCCCGGCCAAACCACCGACACGCTCGTTTGATCCCCGTAGGTGCCATGGCGGCAGATCAAGAATCCTCCGCTCGCGGGCAGCGTCTCGGCGTAGGCGCGGTGATAAAAGCGCTGAAAGCGCTGGTGCATCGTGCGCTCGTCGCTCCCGTCCGCGAAGCGCCACACGTTGCGCCCGGGCGTGGGCCCGACGATCACGTCCTCTCCATAGTCGAGCTTGTAGCCCTCGACCCCCATCGAATCATAACGCCGGATGAGGTCTTGCCACCACGCGAACGCCTCGGGCCGCGTCAGATCGATGGGCTTTCCCCACTTGTTCAAGAGGACGCCGTTTTGAAGCGGGTAATAGCCATTCTCCTCCGCCTCGGCGCGGAGCGCGGCCGTGGAGGGGTCGGCCTCGTCGAGGTAAGGAGCGTGCCAGAGCGCGGTCCGAAAGCCGAGCGCGTGCATCTGATCGATCATGGCCTGGGAGTCCGGGAACTTGGCAGGATCGTAGTCGAACGTGTTGACGCCGGTCGCGTAGGGCCGGTCGATCCAATACGCCGTCGCCGCGAGGTCCAAATCGCGCATCGCTTGGAGATCCGAGAGCACCTCGGCTTGGTCCTCGTTCTCGTTGCGCCACACCCACGGCCCAAACGCCCATCGCGCGGGCACCGCCGGGTCGCCCGTGGTGTCGTAATAACGGCGGGTCACGTCGAGCGGGTGATCGGCCGCATACAGATGGAACGTGAGGCCCTCGAACGAGGCTGTCCCGGTGCCGAACGTCGCGTCCACCCGGTCGTCGCTCGCGGTCGCGACCTCGAAGACGCCGGGATACGGGCTCTCCACGAAGAGGCCCCACCCGCGCGTCCCGATGAGCAGCGGGATGGGATAATGAACCTCGTTGTAGCTGCTCTCGATCGCGCCGTCGACCTCGATCTGCATGGCGCGCACGTGACCCCTTTGGTTCACGTCGTCGAAGTGCTCGCCCAAGCCATAAAGGCCCTCGGCGGCGTCGACGCGGGGCGCGACGCGCAGATACGCGACCGATCTGGGCTGCTCGGCGTCGGGCGTGAAGCGGAGCTGAAACCGGCCCTCGCCCGAGACCTCGATGGTGAGCCCCGCGCGCGCGCCCGCGGCGGTGGTGACGCTCGCGCGGATCAACGTCTCGGATCGATCGGTGACGTCGAGCCGCGCGCCCTCGTCCCACGCGAGATCGGCCGGCACGGGGTAAAGCACGCTCGGGACCACGAGCGGATGAGGGTCGTAGTTCTCATCGTCGGTGACCGCGTCGCGCGTGCCGAGGACGAAGCCCGACGCCGGCAAGGTGACGAGCGCGTCGCCGCGAAGGAGCGTGATTTGGCCGCCGCCCTCGGCGCCCGGATCGACGGTGATCGCATAGGCGCCCGCGGTGAGCGAGGCGGGCGGCGGGGCAGGCGGCGACACGAGATCCGCGCAGCCGGTGAGGGTGAACGAGACAAACGCAGTGAACGAGGCGATCGCGGTCGCCTTCGTGGTCGCTGTCGTCTTCGCGGTCGTCATCGTGGTCGCCTTCGTCATGCTGGTCGGGAACGGGAGCGGGAAGGGATATCGGAACGACACCCTATCAGAAACGGACCCATGGTATAAGCGGAGGATGCGCCGAACGATCTTCGCCTCCGTCTTCGCCTCATCGCTCCTCTTCCTCCCCGGCTGCTCCGGCGATCCCACGCCCGAGCCCAAGGTCTACGGCGTCTCGGGCACTCAATTCGCCTTTGATCCGGCCGCGGACCTCACCGCGTTCGAGCAGTTTTATGCGTTCCCGTATCCCTCGGACGCGCGCCTCTCGGACCGCGGCACCCCGGATCTGCGCGGGCTGCCTTATCCGAGCTTCCTCGTCATGTTCGGCGGCATCCGCAAAGCGGCCATGGATCACCCGGGCTTCCCCACGGTGCCGGTCGCGTATTTCGCGTTCTCGGCGCCGCTGCCCGCGCTCGACGCGAAGGCCGCGATCCCCGCCCAAGCGAGCTCTCCCATCCTGCTCATGGATATCGACGAGGCGTCGCCGACCCGCGGACAGCTCATCCCCACGGTCGCCACGTTGCCCCCGCTCGACACGTACGTCGTCGAGAACCTCCTCGCCGCGGCGCCTTATCCGGGCTTCGTGCTCCAGCCGAAGCGCCGCTATGCGTTCATCGTCAAGCGCGATCTCGGCGACGCGAACGGCGATTTGCTGGGCGTGCCTGCGCTCTTCGACGAGCTGCGTCAAGGCGGCACGCCCGAGAGCGATCAAGGGCCCGCGCTCGCGTCGCTCTACAAACCGCTTTGGCCCGCCCTCCAAATCGCCGGCATCGACGCGAACGACGTGGCCGCGGCGACGGTCTTCACGACCGGCGACGTGGTCGAGGAGACGGCCAAGCTCTCGGACGCCATCCTCGCTTCGTATTCGGTCACCATCACCGATGTGCAGGTGGACCCGGACGACGGCGCCGCGCACCCGCGGTATTGTGAGCTCTTGGCCAAGGTGACGTATCCCCAGTTCCAAAAGGGGACGCCGCCCTACGACGCCGAGGGCCTCTTCGAGTTTGGCACGGATGGACTGCCCATCAAACAGCGTGACGAGGAGGCGCCCGTCACCCTCACGCTCCCGCTCGGGCAGATGCCCCAAGGGGGTTATCCGCTGGTGCTCTATTTCCACGGGTCGGGCGGGCTCTCGTCGGCCATCGCCGATCGCGGCACGTGGGCGCCCACGAACGATCCTTCGCAGTGCCCGGAGGGCACCACCGATGCGTGGGAGGGCGTGATGGGGTGCAACAAAAAGGGGGAGGGGCCCGCGCACGTGCTCGCGCCGCACGGCTTTGCCATGGCGGCGAGCGCGCTCCCCGTGAACCCGGAGCGCCTGCCCGGCGCCGAGGAGACAGCGTATCTCAACTTCAACAACCTCGCCGCCGGCCGCGACACGTTCCGGCAAGGAGTGATCGAGCAGCGCCTCTTTTTGAAGGCCCTCCAGGGGCTCACCATCGATCCCGCGACGGTCGCCGCGTGCGGGCTCACCTTGCCCGCGGGCGAGACGAGCTATCACTTCAAGACGGATGTGGTCTACGCGCAGGGCCAATCCATGGGGGGTATGTACACGAACCTCATCGGCGCGGTCGAGCCGACCATCGCGGCGGCGGTGCCCACGGGCGCAGGGGGGTATTGGAGCCACTTTATCTTGGTCACCACGCTCGTGCCCAACGCGGCGAGCACGGTGGGCACCATCCTGCTCGGCACGAACGCGGAGCTCACCTTCATGCACCCTGCGCTCCAGGTGTTCCAGACGGCGTGGGAGGCGGTCGATCCGATGGTGTCGATGGTGCGCCTCGCGCAGCGGCCTTTGCCCGGGCACCCGGTGCGGTCCATCTATGAGCCCGTCGGGATGGGAGACTCGTATTTTCCGACCGTGACCTACGACGCGATGGCCACGGCGTACGCGCACAAACAAGCCGGCGACGAGGTCTGGCCCACCATGCAGGCCTCGCTCGCGCAAAAGGGGCTCGACGGCCTCCTCGGGTATCCCGTCTCCGACGACGCGACGAGCGAGGACGGCACCAAGTACACCGGCGTCGTGGTGCAATACATGGGCGATGGGGTGTATGACCCGCACGCCATCTATTCACAGCTCGACGCGGTCAAGTATCAATATGGGTGCTTCCTGGAGACAGCGCGGAAGGGCAAGGCCGTGGTCCCCGCGCCCGCGCCGCTCGGCACGGCCTGCCCGTAGCCCGTACGTCGATATCGCGCAGCGTCAACGCTGCGTCCGTCTGCGGCATAGAGCACGTAAGTCTCTATCGCCGGCACGTGCCGTATCGGTAGGTCGTTTTGCGATTGACATGTCCGCGTTTTGGGCGCTCTCCTTGCTCTTCATAAGGGAGGTCCAAGATGGTCAAGCATCTCGAGGGGGAGGGTGTCTCCTCGTCCAAACACGACACTTCGAAGAAGATCGATTGCGCCGAGGATCCGGTCGGGTCGCTCGTCCAAATGTTCGTCGGGATGGTGCAGGCGAGGCGCATCGCGGCGGGCCAATGTCCAGCGCTGCGCCCTGTGTTCCTGAAGCCCCACGGCGTCGTTCACGGGACGCTGCGCGTCAAAGACGATTTGCCCGAGTCGCTCCGCGTGGGCGTCTTCCAAGGCAAGGAGTATCCGGCGTGGGTGCGCTTCTCGTCGGATACGCTGCCTACGTCGCCCGACTACACCTCGACCCTCGGCGTCGGCATCAAGCTCTTCGACGTGCCGGGCGCGAAAATTTTCGGTGATCCGCACGACAAAACGTTCGACATCATCCTTCAGAACAACGAGCGCTTCTTCGTCAACACCGCTTCGGACATGTGCGCCTTCACCCGCGCGGGCGTGGTCGATCGGGACTATGACGGCTACCTCCGCAAGCACCCCAAGACCAAGAAGATCCTCGACGAGATGGCGAAGCCCGTGGGGAGCTTGCTAGCGTCGCCGTATTGGAGCTGTATCCCCTTCTCGTTCGGGGCCCATCAATACGTCAAGTACAAGCTGGAGCCGACCCTCATCGTGCCTCCGCCCAGCGGGGCGCCCGTCGATCCCACCTACCTCGCCGCGGATCTGGCGGAGCGCCTCGCCCAATCCGAGGTGGTCTTTCGCCTGTGCGTCCAGCTCCGCACCGATCCGCAGAAGATGCCGCTCGACATGGCCACGGTCACGTGGAGCGAAGAGGCGAGCCCGCCTGTCCACGTCGCCGATCTCATCTTGCCCAAACAAGATATCTCGGCGCGCGGGCAGCCCGCGTACGGCGAGAACCTCTCGTGGAACGTTTGGCGCGTCACCGAGGAGCACACGCCGCAAGGCTCCATCGCCGAGGCGCGCCGCGCGGTCTACGCGGCTTCGGCCGAGCTCCGCCGCGACGTCAACGGCGTCCCCACCGGCGAGCCCGACCACCCCAAGCCCGAGGTGCCGCACGCGGCGCCTGTGGATCGGGTGATCGTGCGCGCCGCCATCCACCCGGGTATCGGCGTCGCCCGCGTCGGCGACAGCAAAGACGAATTCTTCATCGGCCCTGAGGTCACCGATCCTCCGCCCGAGCAGCCCGGGTTTTATCGCGACCCGTCCCAAGCGCTCAAGCGTCAAGCCGCCAAATTCCGTATCTACGGGTACAACGCGGCAGGCAAGGTCGTGGCCGAGCTCACGCCCGACAGCGCCGAGATCCGTTGGACCGTTCACCTCGCGAACCGAAAGGCGCAGTGGTATCGATTCCTTGCCGCGCTCGACATCCCCGACGCCGTGGCCATGACGTGCGAGCAACGCAACAAGAATTCGGCGAATCGGGCCGCGCTCGCCGTCGATCCCGGGCCCCGCAGCATCGCCGGGAAATCGGTCTCGGGCGGGCCCGAGCACGCGTTTGACACAGGCACGTTCGACAGCGGCAAAGGCTCGGTGGTGGTCCCGCTCGGCGAGATCAGGACCGATGAGGCGGGCAGGCTCATCGTGCTCGGCGGGCACGGCAAATCCGGCTCTCCGTCGGACGCGCCCGTCTACAACCCCGCCGACCCGGACAGCTTCAACAACGCGAACGACTGGTGGGACGACACGTCGGACGGCCCCGTGACCGCGACGGTGTCCATCGGCGGCCGCGCGGTGCCGGTGGACGGAGCGTGGGTGATCGTGGGGCCGCCCAACTACGCGCCCAACGTGATCGGGTGGCGCACGCTCTACGATATGCTCACCGATGTTTATGTGGAGAGCGGGTGGATCCCGTTCCCCAAGACCATCTCGTTCTCGAACGACGTGCTCCCGTTCCTCCGTCGCCTCTCCAACCTTCAATGGGTCAACGCGGGCTTCGCAGGGATGTTCGGCCGCGGGCGCCCCATGGACTTCGACGATCCCGAGCTGCTCGCCAAGCTCTCGAAGACGCCCAACCCCACCACCAAAGATGATCCGTATCGAGAGCTCCGCCGGCAGATCTTGAATTCGTTCCGGCCCTCCAGGACGAAGGTGAACGAGCCGCGCGTGTGGCCGTGGCTCTACGGCGACGCGTTCGGCTCGTTCTCCGAGGACTCGCCGCTCAACGGGCTGCCGCTCCCCTCGGTCCAAGAGTCGGTGATCCGGCGTTGGGCCAACGGCGACTTCCTCGACGATTGGGATCCTGACGCGATCGTCGCTCGCTCCATCGACAAGGTGCCGCTCGCGGATCAACCCGCGATGCTCGACAAGGCCGCGCTCCACTTCTGTTTGTCGGACGCGTTCCACCCCGGGTGCGAGGTGACGTGGCCCATGCGTCATGCGTCGATGTACGAGAAGCCTTATCGCATCCGTCATCGGGCGCCTGGGGTGACCGAGCCGGACTACGGCACCAAGCTGACGCAGGGGATCGCGCTCGCGCCCGGCGGTCCGCTCTACGCGCAGGGGCCCGGCGATCTCACGCGGTGGATGGCGATCCCCTGGCAGGGGGACACCGCGTTTTGCCGCTCCGGGTACAACCCCGCGTACGACCCTTATCTGCCGAGCTTCTGGCCGGCGAGGGTGCCGAATCAGGTGCTCACGGAGAACGATTATCGCATCGTGGTGGATAAGGAAGCTCCCCGCGATCAGCGCATCGCCGCGTACAACCGCCGCTCCTTCTGGACGCGCACGCTGACCGGCTCGGCCCCTCAGCAAATGAAGCAGATGATCGCGGGCTTCGCGGCCATGGGCATCGTCGAGGAGCGGCCCGGCGTCATGGGAGATCCAGATTTCCCGCCCGTGATCTTCGTCGAGAGCGTCCCTCCCGAGCACCTCGAAGCGCACGAGAGGCGGCTCATGGCGGCCGCGGAGGTCGCGGAGCCCCCCAAGGTCCCTGCCCACATCGAGCGAGCAGGGTGGGAGAGCCAAGAGCAGTTCGAGGAGTTCTTTGCGATCCGTGTCCGCTTCACGCGTTGACGAGGCCCTTTGATCGACGTGGACGCGCTCATCCTCGGCGCGGGGCCTTCGGGCTCCGCGGCCGCGATCGCGCTCGGATCCGCGGGGCTCCGCGTCGCGATGGTGGGGCGCGCGCCCGTGGGCGACCGCGCGGGAGAGAGCCTCTCTCCCGCGGCGCCCGCGCTCCTCGGCAAGCTCGGTGTGCGGGAGCGGTTCCTCGCGGACGGTCATCTCGTGTGCTCCGCGAGCGCCTCTCTCTGGGGGAGCGCCGAGCTCGTGTGGCGCGACTCCATGCGTGACCCGCGCGGGCCTTCGTATCATTTGGATCGTGCCTTGTTCGAGCGGATGCTCCGCGAGCGCGCCGCCGAGGCGGGAGCCATGGTGATCGAGGCCGAGGCCCCGCGCGTCATCACGCGGGGAGGAGGTCTGTTTGCGGCGGCGGGCGAGGGGCGTTGTCCCTCGTTCTCGGCGCGCTTCGTGGTCGACGCCTCGGGGCGCGCAGCGTCGTTTGCGCGCAGCCGGGGCGCCGTGCGGATCGCCTCATGGGATCAAGTGGCGCTCGTCGCGTTCGCGCGCGCCGGCCGTCCCATCGTCGAAGCGCACACGTTGATCGAGGCGGTGCCGGAGGGCTTTTGGTACTCAGCGCCGGTTCCCGGTGGGGGCTCGGGTCCCGCGGGCGGGCCCTCTGCCCCCACACCCTCGGTCCCCGGTGGGCGCTTTGCGGTCGCGCTCTTTACGGACGTCGCGTCGCGCCCTCGCGACGTTCAAAGCCCTCTCGCCGGCGCCGCGCACACGCTCGCTCGCCTGCGCGCGCACGATGCTGTCTTCGAGGGACCCGCCCGCTTCGTCGGCGCGGGCAGCGTGAGGATGTCCGCGTGTCACGGGGACGGGTGGGTGGCCGTCGGCGACGCGGCCATGGCCTATGATCCCATCTCGGCCCATGGATTGACGCTCGCGCTCGCGACCGGCATCGACGGCGCCGAGGCCGTCCTCGCGTGCGCGCGCGGCGATCGGGGGGCGTTCGAGCGATATGGGGACAAGCTCGCGTGGGCGTTCGCGCGCTACGAAGAGGAGGCGCTCCGCATCTATGGGAGCGAGCGCCGTTTTCCAGAGATGCCGTATTGGCGCAGGCGCCACGCGCGCGCGGCCGAGCGTCAAGGGCAGGGCGTGATGGGTTGATACACGGCCATGCCGTCGATGCAGAGGTCGTCGGTGCACATGTCATTGTCGCTCAGCGGGACCTCGAGGTCGTTGGGGATGAGCGTGCTTTGGCCTCCCATGCAGACATCTTTAACGCAGTCTTGGCTGTCGATCTGCACGCCGGGCGTGGGCGTGCCGTCTTCGAGGGGGAGGGGCACGCAGTCGCCGGTGTTTTGATCGCAGAACGGGATGGCGCAGGGGCCGGGGTCCGGGCAGGGGGCGAACGAGCACTCGCCGGGCGTGCAGACTCCCGCGCTGCACTTGCCCCCTTCACCCATGAAGATACACGGCGTGTCGTCCGGTTTGGGCTCGTGATTGGCCGTGCCGGAGACGCACGTGTCGGCGGTGCAGCTCTCGTGATCGTCGGGGATGAAGATGTCGTCGTTGACGATGATGGGCTGTCCGTCCTGGCAGTCGATGCGCTTGCACTCACCGGCGCTCTGCTCGTTGTCCGGGGCGGGGCCGTCCGGGCGCTTCGTGAACGTGCACGTGTCGCCCTCGACGCAGACGTCGTCGGTGCACGGGTTCTCATCGTGGCACGCGGGCGAGCACATCGGCGGCTCGCCCGAGCTGGACGAGCTCGACGAAGAGGTGGAGCCGCCCGAGCCGCCGTCACACGCGGACGTGGAGGCGGCGAGCGCGAGACCGAGGCCAAAGAGCAAGCCGATAGGAAAGTAGAAGCTTCGCATGCCGGGAGTATATCAACACCTCCCTGGCCGGTCCATCGCGCGTCAGCACCCGACGATGTGAATCCGCTTGTGGTGAGCCTCGACAGCGCGAGTCGTGAGCCGATCGTCCCAAGGAGTCGTAGCGCGCAGATCGAACATCACGAGATAGCCCTCGGAGAGCCCCGCGTGATCGAGGTAACGCGCGACTTGTTCGAGCGCGCGCGCCTCGGTCTGGGTGTCGCGGCGGAGCTTCACCTCGACGGCGTGGCGCTCTCCCTTCCACGTGATCAAGAGATCGAGCGCGCCGCGGCCCAAGCCATATTCGCGATCGATGCGGCCGCCGCCGTTCACCGCGCGTTGGAGAAAGGCCATGAGCATCAAGTGCGGGCCGCTCTCTTTGTAGCGCAAGCCCTCGGCGGCGAGATGGCCGTCCTCGCGCCAAAACACCTGCCATGCGGCCATCAGCTTGGGCATGTCGAGCCCGCCGTCGGCGCGAACGAACACGGCCTGGCTCGCCGTGATCTGGATTTGTTGACCGTAGCTGAGCGCGCGCGGGAGCACCTCACGGTAGATTGGATTGGCGACGACGGCCTGGCCCTGCTCGACACGAACGATGCCTAAACCGATGACATAGGCGAGATCGTCATCGAAGGTCTCCGCTGCGATGCGCTCGCCCGAGATCATCGGATCCAAAATGCGCATGACCCGCGGCTCACGGAGCTTGCGGACCAAGGAGTCGATATGGGTCCTCCGCTCCAGGATGATCGTCTCTTTGGCGGCCTCCACGTGATCGGCGGTGATGGTGACAGAGCGGTCTTGGACGTCGCGCCGGACGATTTGATCGGCGAGGGCGCAGACGAGCCAGGGATGGCCCTGTGAGAGATAAACGATGCGTTCGACGCTCGCGGGCTCGAAGCGTTGGCCTGTCTCCCGGGTGTGTTGCGCGACGAGCTCCGCCACCTCCTCGGGAGTGAACGCCGCGAGGGTCTTCGCCTCGGTCTGAATGTTGAACGGTGAGCTCGAACCGAGCCACGCGACGGCGCGGCGGTCCTTCTCTTCGAGCGCATAGTCGCGGATCGCGCGCGCTCCCACGAGCACGATGGAGCTCGGGAACGGTGTTTTGTCACGATCGATGTAGCCGTCCCGGAGCTGGGTCAAGAACGAGACCATGGCCTTGCCGATCAAACAATCGGCCTCATCGAAGAAGACCACGAGCGGGCGGGGGGAGCGCCCGCTCACGTCCCGCAGATACCGCAGCACCGCGGTGGAGGGCGTGTCGAGCAGGCGATCGCGATCGTTGGGGAGCGCCATGTCTGGGAACGATCGCGCGAGGCTGTCGTCGAGCTTTTGAAGCACAGCATCGAACGCCGTACGCGGATCCGGCTCCTCGCGCGCGGTTTGCACGTCCACCCAGAGAGCGCGAAAGCGATCGCCGCTATTGTAGTGCTCGACGAGCCACTTGGCGCTCGTGGTCTTGCCCGTTTGCCGCCCGGCGGCGAGCGTGAAATACCTGTGATCGTCGAGGAGCGCCATCACCTCGCCGAGCCTGCGCTCCGGCGGGAGCATGTAGTGCTCGCGGGCGATGCACGGACCAGCGATGTTGAACGAGCGCGGCATGGCTACAGGACCATGCACCAGATGAGGAGGCGCTTGCAAGAGGCGCGGATGTGTGCGCCCTCGTTCCGCTTTGTTCCGGCCCGTCTCCCCTCTCCGCCAAAGCGCTTGACAGGAGGGGATTCATCCGATGTCCTCGACCCTCAGGGACGGGCGGCGACCTCGCCGCGAAAAAAGGAGGTCTCATGCAGACCGAGCGTCCGAACATCCTCATCATCACCACCGACGAAGAGCGCTATCCCCCTTATTACGAGGACGAGGCCCTCCGCGAATTTCGCCGCACCCAGCTCACCGGCCGCGAGGCCATCAAGAAGAACGGCGTCTCGCTCGAGCGCCACTACGCCGCCTCCACCGCTTGCGCGCCGAGCCGCGCCTCGATCTACACAGGCCATTACCCGACGCTCCACGGCGTGCGCGCCACCGACGGCGCGGCCAAGACCGCGTACGACCCGAATATGTTCTGGCTGGAGCCGTATAGCGTCCCCACGATGGGGCACTACTTTCGCGGGGCCGGGTATCGGACGTTCTACAAGGGCAAGTGGCACGTGTCCCACGCGGATCTCGTGACGCCCGACACGCGCGACTCGCTCCTCTCCAACAACGATGATGGGAGCCTCATCGAGCCGGTGTATGGCTTGTACGAGGCGCGGAATCGCTTGTCCCCTTATGGCTTCGAGGGGTGGGTCGGGCCCGAGCCGCACGGCACCGCGCAGGCCAACGCGGGCGTCGTGCGCGACCCCATCACCATGAACCAGCTCGACGCCTTGTTCGACGCGCTCGACAAGGGCGACGATCAAACACCGTTCCTCGCGGTCGCGTCGTTCCTCAACCCGCACGACATCGCGCTCTTCGGCCTCCCCTGGCTCGTGTGGGGGTATGATTTCCAAGACGACACCGTCCCGAGGGTGCCTAAATCCCCCACCGAGGACGAGTCGCTCGATCAAAAGCCCTCGTGCCAGGCGGACTACGTCAAGAAGTATGGCCGCGTCTTCTTGCCGCAGCCGCAGATCCCCATCTACCGCCGCTTTTATTATTACCTCCACAAGCTCGCGGACCAGTTCATCCAGCGCGTCTATGCGCGCCTCCAGGCCTCGCGGTTCGCGCAGAGCACCATCGTCGTCCTCACCTCCGATCACGGCGACATGTTGGGCGCCCACGGCGGGATGCACCAAAAGTGGTACAACGCGTACGAGGAGAGCATCCACGTGCCGTTCGTCATCAGCGGTCCTGGGCTCACGCCGGGCTCGACCCTCTCTCTCCCTACCAGCCACGTCGACATCCTCCCAACGCTGCTCGGGCTCGCGGGCATCGACGGCGAGGCCGTCCGGCGCGACAAGCTCGCTCCGCTCTTCACCGAGGCTCAGCCGCTCGTCGGCCGCGACCTCTCGGGCGTGCTCAAGGGGGGCGCCGGCGCCGAAGATCCCATTTACTTCATGACCGAAGATGAGGTGTCCGAGGGGTTGAATCAGACGAGCGTCATTGGCCTCTCGTACGAGGCGGTGGAGGAGCCCGCCAAGGTCGAGGCGGTGGTGGCCCGCGTGGACGGCGGCAAAGGCCCCAAGCTGTGGAAATACGCGCGCTCCTACACCGTCAGCCAGATCGGCAGCGCGGGCCGGCGCGGCCGCGATCCTTCGGAGTACGAGCTCTACAACCTGGAGGACGATCCCTCCGAGAGCACCAATTTGGCCCATCGCGGGCGAGGTGATCGGGAGTCGCGCGCCGCGCGCGAAGAGCTCGAGACCATCTTGAACGATCAACGTGCCAAGAAGGCCCTGCACCCCGAGACCATCAACCCTCCGAGGGCCGGCCGCTTGTAACCCGCCCGCTCGGGCGATGGCGGCGAGCGCGGGTGAGCTTACAACCCTTCGACCAACGTGGGCGCGGATTGGCCCTCTCCGCTCCCGTTCCCGAGCTGCGACCAGTCATTGTTCCCCCAACACTTGACCTCTCCGCTCCGCAGGAGCGCGCAGAGGTGATACCAACCTCCCGTCACCTCGACGACGTCGCTCAGCCCATCGACCCTCGACGCGAGCGGCTTGGTTTGGGCCGGAATGGACACGTCCGCGCTCACGCCGGCGCCCCAACAAACGAGGTCTCCGCCCCCGAGCACGGCGCATTTGCGCTCGTATCCAGAATAGACGCGCGCGGCGCCATAGACCCCTTCGACCTCGACGGGGGAGGGGGTGTCGGCGCTCTCTTCATCTCCGTCCCCGCGCGTCCATCCCCACGACATCACCGCTCCGTCGCCCGCGAGCGCGACAGCGCCGTTGAGCCCGGCGGCGATGTCGCGCGCGCCGTCCACGCCGAGGACGGTCACGGGCGTAGGCGCGCACGCTTCACCTTCTACGCAGGGGACGTGATCGCCGTCGCCGTCGCCGAGCTGCCCCGCGAGCCCGCGGCCCCAACACCGCGCCGATCCGTCGGAGAGCCGCGCGCAGGAGGAGAATTCACCGGCGCTCACCTCCACGACGCCGGAGAGGCCTGCGACCTCGACGGGCACGTCGCTGTCGGCGAACGACCCATCCCCGAGCTGGCCAAACATGTTTTGGCCCCAACAAGCCACGTGGCCATTGGGCCGGAGCGCGCACGCGTGGCCCGCGCCGACCGAGATCTGCGACGCGGCGTCGATCCCGACGGCCGCGGGGGTCCCCATGCTCGCTCCGCCCATGGCGCGAAGGCACGTGACGCTGCGGTCCTGTCGAATCACGCACACCGCGAAGGTGCCCATCGAGAGGGCGCTCGCTCCTTGGAGCCCAGGTACGTTGGTGGGGACGTCTCCAAAGGTGTCTCCCCAACACGAGACGGCGCCGTCCGCGCGGAGCGCGCACGTGGCCGGCCCCGCGCCTTCGATGTGCGCGACAGGGACCTCGACGCTCGTGCACCCGAGCGACAGAGCCCCCCAAACCACCATCCACGACGTGCGATTGAGACGTACCATCGAGACCTCCTCAGCGCCTCGGGAGCACCTTTAATGCTCGCTCGGACGTCGGGGGGCTTAATCGTGGCTTAATCAACCGCGGCGCCCGCGGAGGCGGGA
>CAYTJL010000244.1:0-14489 GCA_964437785.1 uncultured Polyangiaceae bacterium | reverse complement strand
GGTGTTCCATTACCACCCCATCGTGCTCCTGCTCCAGATGGCCTTCTCGCCGTAGGCCGGGTCAATCACCCTTCCAATGGCACGCTACAAAGTGCCCGGGCGCCCGCTCCGTGAGCGCGGGCGCCTCCTTCTTGCACACATCCATCGTGTGCTCGCACCGCGGGTGAAACGCGCAGCCGCTCGGCGGGCTCCGCGGGCTCGCGGGCTCCACCACAGGCAAGCTCCTCTTCTCGCCTCTCCGCCGCGCCGGCGCCGCGAGCAGGTGCGTATAAGGGTGGAGCGGCTTGTCGAAGATCACCTCGGCGCGCGCGCGCTCGACGATCTTGCCCAGATACATGACCGCGACGTCGTGCGACAAATGCCGCACCACCGCGAGATCGTGCGCGATGAAGAGGTACGCGACGCCCTTCTTCTCTTGCAGATCCGCGAGCAGATTCACGATCTGCGCGCGGATGGACACGTCGAGCGCGCTCACCGGCTCATCGGCGATGACCAGCGCGGGGCCGAGCGCCAAGGCGCGCGCGATGCCCGCCCGCTGCCGCTGCCCGCCCGAGAGCTCGTGCGGATACCGCGCCATCATCGAGGCGTCGAGCCCGACGTCGCTCATGAGCGATCGGACCTTGTCGTCGACGGCGCTCTTCCCCTCGACCACCTCGTGAACCATGAGCGGCTCCGCGATGACGTCGCGCAAGCTCATCCGCGGGTCGAGGCTCGCATAAGGGTCTTGGAAGATCATCTGCACGTGACGCCGCGCGCGCCGGAGCTCTTCGCCCTCCAAACGCGAGATCGGTTTGCCGAGGAGCGTGACGTCGCCGCGCGTGATCGGCGCGAGCCGCACGATCGCCCGCGCCGTCGTGGATTTGCCGCACCCCGACTCGCCCACGAGCCCGAGCGTCTCGCCCGCGCGCACTTCGAACGACACGCCGTCAACGGCTTTGACCGTGCCGGCCGCGCGCTGCAAGAGCCCTTTATAAATAGGGTAGTGGACCCCGAGATCGCGCACCGTGAGGAGGGGCCCTTCGCTCATGCCTCCTCCTTGACGTGACAACACACGAGGTGACCTTCACCGGCGCTCCGCTCCTCGGGGAACGACTCGCTGCACGCGCTCACCTTGGCCGCGTCGCAACGCGGGTGGAACGGGCAGCCCGAGGGCAGCTTGCCAAGGAGCGGAGGAGCGCCCGAGATGGCGGTGAGCTTATGACCCTTGGGGCTGTCGAGCGTGGGGATCGACCGGAGGAGGCCGCGCGTGTAGGGGTGCGCGGGGCGCTCGAACAAATCACCCACCTTGCCTTGCTCCACGATGCGGCCCGCGTACATGACGAGCGCGCGCTCGGCGACCCGCTCGACCACGCCGAGATCGTGCGTGATCAGCAGCACCGCGACGCCCTCCTTGTGCTCCACGAACAGATCGAGGATCGACGCCTCGATGGTCGGATCCAGCGCCGTCGTGGGCTCGTCCGCGATGATCAAGAGAGGATCGCAGAGGAGCGCCATCGCGATCATCACCCGCTGGCGCATCCCGCCCGAGAGCTGATGAGGATACTCGTCGACGCGCCGCGCGGGGTCGGCGATGTGAACGCTCTTGAGCGCCGCGATCGAGCGCTCGCGCGCGTCCTTGGCTGAGAGCCCGCGGTGAAGGATGAGCACCTCGCCGAGCTGATCCCCGATGGTCAGATATGGATTCAGCGACGTCATCGGATCTTGGAACACCATCGCGATCCGGTCGCCGCGGATGCGCTGGAGCCCTTTTTCTCCGAGGGAGGCGAGGTCCAAAGGCTCCTTGGCATCGTCCTTTTGAAACGCGATGACCCCGCCCGCGCGCTCCGCCGCCTCGGGCAAGAGGCCCAAAATCGAGAGGCCCGTCAGCGTCTTGCCCGAGCCGGACTCGCCCACGAGCGCCACGATCTCGCCGCGCCCGACGGTGAACGACGCCCGATCGACCACGCGGACACGCTCGTTGCGAGAGCGGATGTCGATCGACAGCGCGCGGACGTCGAGCAAGGTCATGCGCCCCTCTTTTGCATCGTGGGGTCGAGCGCGTCGCGCAGCCCATCGCCGAGGTAATTGAAGGCGAGGAGCGTCACCGCGAGCGCGAGCGCCGGGAAGATGAGCTGCCATGGATACAGGTCCATGGTCTCGGCGCCGAGCGCCGCGAGCAGGCCCCAGCTCGACAAAGGCTCCTGCGTGCCGAGGCCCAAGAAGCTCAAGAATGCTTCGGTCATCATGACCTCGGGGATGGTGAGCGTCGCGTACGCGATGACCGGCCCCGCCGCGTTGGGCACGAGATGCCGCAGGATGATCCACGCGTGGCCCGCGCCGATGGATCGCGACGCCTCGACGAACGGCGAGCTTCGGAGCGCGATCACCTGGCCGCGCACGATGCGCGCCGTCGTGAGCCACGAGACCGCGCCGAGCGCGAAGAACACGAACACGATCTGAAAGACGGGCGCGTGGCTCGGGTCGTCC
Organism: uncultured Polyangiaceae bacterium; assembly: GCA_964437785.1. Lineage (GTDB taxonomy): Bacteria > Myxococcota_A > Polyangia > Polyangiales > Polyangiaceae > CAYTJL01. Next base: position 12,023 of record CAYTJL010000244.1, on the reverse strand, counting down.
GGGTGCGCGGAGACGACGCGGAGCACCGCCTTGAACATGCGATAAAAGACGGTCTTGTCGTTGGCGAAGAAGACCTTGAGCAAGATGACGAAGATCAAGAATGGAAAGGCATAGAGCACGTCGACGGCGCGCATCATGAGGGCGTCGAGCTTGCCGCCCGCGTACCCGGCGACGGCCCCCCACAAAGTGCCAATCACGATGCTCACGAACGTCGCCACGACGCCCACCGTGAACGAGATGCGTCCGCCGAAGAAGAGGCGCGCCATCAAATCGCGGCCGAGCGTGTCCGTGCCCATCCAGTGCGCGGCCGAGGGCGGGACGGGGCCGAGCTTGAGATCGGTTTGATCATAACGATAATGCGAGAGCATCGGCACGAAGACGCAGCCGAGCACGAGCAGCACGAGCAGCACGGCCGACACGACCGCGGCGCGGTTCTCGGCGAGGCGTCGGAGCGCGCTCATCAACGCAGCTCCACGCGCGGATCGAGCCAGCGATACGCGACGTCGACGAGCGCGTTGAGCGTCATCAAGACAGCGCCGTAGATGAACGCGACCGCGGGCAAGAGGTTGTATTCGCGGTTCAACGCAGCTTCGATGAAGTAGCGGCCGAGCCCGGGGATGTTGAAGATCTTCTCGACGACGACCGAGCCGACGAGCACGCCGCTCGCCGCCGGGCCGAGGTAGCTCACGAGCGGGAGCAGGCCGCCGCGGAGAGCGTGCTTGAAGAGGATCGTCCGCTCGGGGAGCCCTTTGGCGCGCGCCGTGCGGATGTAGTCCGAGCCGAGCACGTCGAGCATGCCCGCGCGCGTGAGGCGCGCGATGACGGCGGCGAGCGGGAGCCCGGCGCTCACCACGGGCAAGATCAAATGACGCCACGTCTCCCAGCGCGCGGGCGGTAGCCACCCGAGCCCAAGCGCAAAGACCAGCACGAGGAGCGGCGCGAGCACGAAGCGCGGCACCGAGATGCCGATCATCGCCGCGCCCATCGACACCGTGTCGATCCACGTGTTGCGCCGCGCCGCGCCCGCGACCCCGAGCGGCACACCGACCCCGAGCGCGAGGATCAGCGCGAGCGCGCCGAGCTTCATCGAGACAGGCAAGGATAACGCGATGATCTCCGTGACCGTGCGGTTCGGGTATTTGAACGTGGGCCCGAAATCACCCTTGGTGACGACAGGCACGATCCAATCTTTGTATTGTTTGAGGAGCGGATCGCGGAGGTGATACCGCGCCTCGATCTGCGCCTTGATCTCGGGCGGGACCGCGCGCTCGTCGTCGAACGGGCCGCCCGGCGCGAGGCGCACCATCAGGAACACGAGCGACGCGACCACGAAGAGCGTGGGCGGGATCGCCGCGAGGCGCTTGAGGATGAAGCCGATCATGGAAGGACCCCCGGGGGCGGCGCCTCGGGAGGCGGATACGCAGGCTCGTTGGTGCCCTCGGGCCGGCTCTCCCACGCCGGATCGATCCACAAGAACTGCACGATGTGCGGGTTGCGGCGCGTGCCCCAAAAGCCCTTGACCCACGGCTTGACGAGGTGCTGGCGCGTATAAAAGTAGATGGGGATACGCACGGTCGCCGAGACCGCGATCTGTTCGGCGTCGCGATAGAGCTCCATGCTCTTTTGGCGATCTTGCTCCATCGCGGCGGCGCGGAGGGCGGCGTCGAACTTCGGGTCGCTCCAGCCCGTGTTGTTGGAGAGGCTCGTGCTGCGGAACATGTCGAGGAAGGTGTGAGGGTGGTTGTACTCCCCGATCATCCCGACGCGCACGATATCGAATTTGCGACCGTTGTAGTTGGCGAGCATCACCTTCCACTCCTCGTTGCGGAGCGTGATGCTCACCCCCAAATGCCGCTTCCACATGGCTTGGACGGCGACGGCGATCGTGCGGTGTGTCTCCGCGGTGTTGTAGAGGAGCTCGATGGGCGGGAAGCCCTCCGCGCGCCGCACGCCGCTCTCTTCGACGATCGGATATCCGGCGTCCTTCATGAGCGCGCGCGCCCGCTCGGGATCAAAGCCGTTCGGCGGGTCGGCGAAGCGATCGCGGCCCTCGCGGCGCTCGCGCGCCACCTGCTCTTCGTACCCGAGCCCGGTGTAGTCGGGCACCATGTGCGTGGCCGGGTCTTGGCCGCCGCGCACCACGCGATCGATGAGCTCACGGCGATCGATCGCGAGCGAGAGCGCGCGGCGCACGCCGAGCTTGTCGAGCGGAGGCTTCTTGGTGTTGAGCTCGTAGAAGTAGACCGAGAGGTATTTGGTGCGCCAAAAGTCGGCCTTCTTCTCGACGATGGGCAAGTATTCGGCCGGGGGCGCGGTGTTGTCGCCGAGGTAGTCCATCTCGGCGGTCTTGTAGAGGTTCATCGCGGCGCGGTACTCGGACACTTCGAGCCACTCGATGCGCTTTATCTTGAGCTTGTCGCGCGCCCAGTAATGAGGGTTCTCGCGCATCGTGATCGCGTATTGAAAGCGCCATGAGTCCATGACGTACGCGCCGTTCGACACGATGCTCCCCGGCCGCACCCACAGCTCCTCCTCCCCCTCGCGCTCGAAGCGCTCGACCACGTCGCGGCGCACGGGCGCGAGCACCACGTAGCTCGTCAGGTCGGTGAAGTACGGCGTCGCCTCGCGCAGCTCCACGTCGAGCGTGCGCGCGTCGGTCGCGCGCACGCCGACGAGCGTGTCGTCCTCGACGAGCGCGCGCACGCGCACGAACCCCTTGATGGGCGGGCCCTCGGGCTTGGCGCGCGAAGCGCCGAACGAGGGCAGATCGTCGTGCCGCTCGACCAAGGCCCAAGGCTCTTTGCCGAGGGTCTTCTTCTCGATGATCTTGACGGCCGTGCCCTTGCCGAGCCGCGCGCCTTTCGCTCCTCCAGGCTCGGCGAGGAGGTCCGTGTCCTCGGCGAGCGCGAGGAGCAGGCCGCGGTTGTAGAGCTCGGCGTTCACGAGCGGATACAAATTGGGCGCGCCGCGCGCGCCTGTCTTGGGCTTGAGGACGCGCCTCCATGCATACGCAAAATCCTCGGCGACGACAGGCTTTCCATCGGACCATCGCGCGTCGTCGCGGAGGTGGAACCGGTAGCGCCGGCCGTCGCGCGACACGTCCCAGCGCGTGGCCACGCCTTGGATCGGGTGGCCGTCGCGCGGGTCGTACGCGGTGAGCCCTTCGAAGAGCTGGCTCGCGATCACGACCCCGGTCGCGTCGTGGCACTTGCCCGGATCGATGTGCTCGGGCTCGCTCGCGTTGTTGATGACGATCGTGCCCTCCGCGCTCCTGCGCGTGGTCGAGCCGAAATACTTGCTCGATCGATCGGAGCAGCCGATCGCGAGCGCGGCGACGACGACGATGACCCCCTTGTTCATGCGTCACCCGCTCGCGACGATGACCCGCGGGAGGACGAGCGCGCCTTCGGTCCCGGCCCTTCGAACCCCCGGCATCAAGCACTCGATCACGTTGCCCTCCTCGGCCGGATCGGATCGCGTGCCCGCGCGATCCATCGACGCGCCCGAGAAGCGCGTGCCCGGCGCGGGCTCGACGAGCTCGCACCCCGCGGCCTCGGCGATGCCCGCGAGCGCGCTCCGCTCTTTGTCGAGCAGGGGCGCCTGCGCGACGTTGCGGCCGCGCTCCTTGAAGGTCTGCGCGATCACGACCTCGAGCCCCTTGGCCTTGAGCGCGCCGTACGTGGCGCTCGTCGCGTCGACGTCGCGGCCCGCCGCGGACTTGAGCGCGTCGCCGAGCATGGTGCTCGCGAGGCCGCGGCACGCGATCACGAAGCGGCGCTCGGCCGAGAACTGCTGCTCGAGCTCGACCGTCGTCTCCATCGCCGCGCGGTTCTGCTCTTCGAGCTGCGCGTTGCGCTCGTTCGCGTCCCTCAGCGCGCGCTCCAGATCCGCGACCCGTGCGCGCAGGGCGACGTTCGCGGCCTCGGCCTCGGCGAGCGCCGATCGCCTTTGCTCGAGCTCGGCCGCGAGCGCGCCGCGCTCGGCCTTGACGGCCTCGATCTCCCTGCTCGGGGCGAGCGCGGCGATCTCGGCGCGCGCCGCCGCGAGCACCTCCCAGCGCGCGACGACGGCTTCGATCTCGGCGCGCAGCGCATCTCGGAACGACTCCACGCTCACCGCCTCTCCCCTCGCGTCACCACACGAGCTTGCTCAAGTTGATCGTCGCGGCGAGCGGGTCTTGCCCCTCGCGTTGGAGCACGACGGTGACCGCGTCGGGCGCGGACACGCACACCGACAAGCGGCCGACGGCGCCCGCGGGCAGGCCCGTGGGCACGAGCGTGATGCGCGGATCGTTCGAGGTCATCTTGCCCGGCGTGTACTCGCGCGCGACGCGCAGCGGCGTCTTCGCGTCCCAGCGGCCGAAATCCACGTAGTGCGGGCCGAGCACGCTCGGGTCCGCGACGGGCGCGCCCATCGGGATGAGCGCGGTGAACTTGGGCGGGAAGCCGCGCAGATCGCCGAGGAAGTAGCTGAAGCCCTGCGTCCTGCGGACGAGGTGAACCTCGTGGTTCGCGATCTTGAGCGCGCCGAGCGCGACCGCGGTCTTGGGCGTGACGCCGACGATCGCGACGCCGCGCTCCACGCGGGGCGGCGTCTCCCATCGCACCACGTTCGTGAACGGCGCGCCTTCAGGACCATCGGGCCGCCACACCTTGAGATCGGGGACGCCGAGCTCGGCCGCGAGCGCCTCCTCGACGAACTCGCTGCGCGACGAGTTGCCCGCGAGCAAGATGACCACGCCCGCGTCGCGGAAGTCCTTGCTCTCGCCGCTGTCGCCCGAGCCCCACGTGCTGATCGAGAGCATGCTCTTCATGAGCTTCACGCCGTCGCGGATGCGCGCGGAGAGGTGCTCCTTGAGCGCGTGGTGCAAGCCGGGCAGGTCGGCGGCGATCGACTCGACGCGGACCTCGGTGCCGTCGAGGCGCGCGGCGGAGAGATCGTGCGGGCGCTTGGGCTCGTGCGCGGGGCCGAACTTGACCTGCTCCAAGCCGAGCTCGCGTTCGAAGCGGAAGCGATTTTGGCGCGCGGCGAGGCTCCGTTTGTAGAGGTGCGGCTTGTTCGCGAGGTGGTTCTGCGGCACGGTCTGCGGCCGCATCATCGGCACCTCTTTGTCCTCCAGCTCGGGCAGGAACGAGGGGTGCTGGTGCGTGAGCCACACGAGCTCGTGCGTGAGGTAGTCGCCGCCCAGGTGATCGTCGCCGCTCACTTGCAAGGTCTCGATCACGGTCGCGGTGCCGAACTCCTCCTGCTCTTCGGTGGTCGAAGGCCGGAAGCGCCCGCACGCGACGTCGAGCGTGCCGCCGCCGAAGTCGAACACCGCGAAGCGCAGCTCGCCGTACTTCGACACGATGGGCTCGAGCGCGGGGTGCGCGGCGAGCTCGGGGCACACCTCGGCCGCGAACGCCTCGGGCTCGCTCGCGCTCATCTCGACGGAGATCTCGCTCGCGGCGATGCCGTTCGGGATGCTGAGGAGCAGGCCGTTCTTGAGCTCTTCTTCGAGGAGCTTGCGCGATTTGTCGTCGAACTTGGCGGGGTGCGTGAGCCTGTAGTGCAGGTACACGTCTTGGCCCGGCCGGTTGATCGCGCGGCCGAGCAGGTAGGCGTACGTGCGGACGAGCACGCGCACGCGCGCCTCGTCGAGGAGAAAATCGCGGCGGCGCTCGCGGTCGCGGAGCTGCGGCGATTGATCGAGGCCGATCACGCGCTCGGGCAAGCTCTTGAGCTCGCCCACGACCGCGCTCGGCGAGTCCGCGAGCGCCTCCTGCGCGGCGTAGCTGCCGCGCACGACGCGCAGCAAATTGGGGAAGCGCTCGCCGGTCGCGAGGGCGCGCGCCATCTCGGTCCAGAGCCGCTCGTGGTCTTCGATGAGGAGCGAGGTCGGGTTCTCGGCGGGCTTTCCCGATCCCGAGGCCGAGCCGCCGAGGCGCATGAGCGCTCTGTACCCTTTTTGGTACAACGCGGCGACGGTCGCCGTGGTGCCGAAATCGATGCCCACGGCCGAGAGGCGCTGGAACGTCTTGAGGAGCGGCTTGGGGTCGCGCAGGCGCACCGGCAGCGCCGCGTACCACGCGCACGTGGCCGTCTGCTTGCCGTAGCCGAGCGCGTGCTCGACCTCGAGATCGAGCGGCAAATCGAGCCCCTCTTCGGGCACGGCGCCGACGTCCGCGTGCGAGGTGTCGAGCACCATCTCGGTGTACGTGCGCCGCCCGCCCGCGCGCCTCGTCGCGTCCTCGACGACGACCGCGTCGCCCTGCGCGGCTTTGGTCGAGAAGCGGTGCGTGACGCTCGCCGGCTTGGTGTCGAGCGTGAAGGCCTCGCCCTCGCTCTTGGCCCAGTCCGCGAAGAGGCGCAGGCGCCACTTGCCCGTGCCGATGTAGAGCCCCTCCTCCGGGTTTTGGAGGTCGAAGAGCCTGCGCTCGGGCGCGTCGAAGAGGACCGAGTCCGTCGACTCCAAGAGGTCGATCGCGGTGAGGCTCGGGCCGTGGCCGGCGATGCCCGCGAGCGTGAGCTTGAGGAGCGCGATGCGACGCGCGGCGCTCATCGGCGCGCCCGCGGGCACGATCGCGAGCGTGAGCGCGACGGGGGTGCCCGCGAACGAGACGAGCGCGCGGAGCGGCACGGCGAGCGAGACGTCGAAATCGAGCGCGGCGCCGGCGCCCGTCGCGTTGACGTTGATCGGAGCTCCGTAGGCGACGCCGTTCACCTCGAGCGCCGCGGTGAAGGGCTTCTCGGTGATGCCCGAGGCGGCGACGACGAGCTCGGCGCTCGGCGCCCACCCCTCGAAGAGCGGCAGCGTGAGATCGCTGGCCGCGGTGATCACGGAGGGAGGCCGGATCTCCATGCGCGCGCCGTTCGGCAGCGAGCGGACGATCGTGACGCCGAGCGCGTCCACGCGCACGCGGAGCGGCGGCTTCGGGCTGGTTTGCGAGGCGGCTTGTGTGGCTTGTTCCATCGCGCGGAGCGAGCATACGCGCACGGGCCGAGCGATCGCCATAGCGACGCGCGCCTGCCCACGAGATGCGATATACGAGGGCCGATGCGCAGATTGATCCTGCTGTCCGGCTTCTCTGTGCTGATGGCGTGCGGTCCTTCGCCTTCGCCCGCGCCCATCATGGTGATCCCCCAGGCGCCGATCGCCGCGCGCGACGACGGGCCCTCGCTCGATCCGGCGGCGCCGCTCGTGCTCCCCGACAGCGATCGCGCGCCCTGGAGGGAGTACGGCGTCGCGGCTCCGCGCGAGGCGTTCCGCAGCGACAAGCCGACGCTCACCTCGGCCGGCGTTCACGCGGCGCTCTTCAAGACGCGCTGGGGTCAATCGTTCGCGGTGCACGAGGAGCGCGGCGCGATTGGGCCGCTCGCGATCCCGATCGAGCCGCTCCTGTGGGCCGCGATCGACGAGGGCGATCGCATCTTCGCGGCGTCGCTCACGGGCGACCTGTGGGTCGCGCAGAGCCTCGAAGGCGCCAAGAATCCATCGGCCTTCCAGAAGATCAACAACGTGGGCGCGGCGACCGCGTGGGATCTCGCGCCCGGGATGATCGTCGCGGCGCACGGCGCCGAGGTGCTCGTCTCGACGAACGGCGGGCAGAGCTTCGCCCACACGGTGCCGCGCAAGGGCGTGACGATCGCGAAGGTCTTCGCGCGGTACGACGGCGCGATCGTCGCGGTGAGCGGCGAGCCGGGCGCGGGCGCGAAGGCCAAGATCGAGGTCTTCGTGTCGCCCAACCACGGTAAATCGTGGTCGCTGTCGCCGCAGGCGCCGGCCGGCGTCCAGCGCAACGGCGCGTTGATTTGGGACGGGAGCTACGCGTGCCCGACGGTGCTCGCCAAGGACGGTCGCTCGTGGACGTTGAGCGAGGACATGCAGGCCGATCGCTGGGTGCGCGAAGGCAAATGGGATCGCGCGTTCGACGTCGGCGACAGGCCCATCTCGCAGCAAGGGGGCAAGCGGATCCGCATCGACGAGCCAGCGCCTCCGTCGAAGATCGTCTCGCCGGCCGCCTGCAAAAAAGGGCTCGCGAACATGTACGGCGTGGGCGGGCTCGGCTTGAAGGGGGGCGGCCAATGGGGCGGCATCGCCGGCAGAATCCTCGGCGGCGTGATCGGGGGGTGCAAGGGCGTCGCGTGCCTCGCCGGATCGCACGGCCCCAAGCCCGAAGAGACGCGGACCAAAGGAGAATTTTTGCACGATGGCGTCTGCGGCGTGGCGTCGCAAAGAGGCGGCGCGTGCAGCGCGTTCACGCAGCCTCCTCACCTCGCGATCTTGGATCGATCGGTGGGGCGCGCGACGCTCGCCGAGATGCCCGAGGGGTGCGCGCCCAAGGTGCTCTACACGGGCGGCGGGCTCTCGGTGCTCGTCTGCGCGCGGCGCAGCGAGATGCTCGCGGCGGCCGCGCAGGCGGACGGATCGCTCGCGATCGAAGGGGCTTTCCCGGCGGATCCCGAGGACGTGGTCGCGACGACCATGTCGAGCGACGGCACGTTGGGGTTTCATCTCGCGTGCGCGTCGGGGTCGAGCTGCAGGTTCGTGGTGCGCTCTCCGTCGGCCGCGGGGCAGGGCAATTACCGCATGATCGCGGTGCCCGGCGCGATCGCGTACCGCGTCGCGGGGGCGGGCGCGGCGGCGGCGATCGTGCCCGAGGGCCCGGACGCGCTCGCGCCGTTTTCGATCGTGCTCGCGACGCTCGACGGGCAGCTCAAGAAAATCGCGCGCCACGTCGAGCAAGATCGAGGCGAGGTCGCGTTCATCGGGTTCGCGATCGAAGAAGGTCGCGTGGTGATCGAGCGAAAGGCGCACCAGGGCGTGACCAAGCTCGTGGTGACGAACGGCGGGATCTTGAGCGCCATGGCGACAGCGGCTTCGCCTTGATTCTGAAAGTCGATCCGCCCTCAAAAAAATCGCTCCCCATCTATCGAGAATCGGCGATTATGGTCGCGATGGCATTCTTGGGGCGGCCCGGTGCCGCCCATCGGTAGGGAGAGACGCGGCCTCGCACCGCCTCAAACGGAGAGCATGCTTCGATGACTTCGCCGAATACGCGCCGTCGTTCGTGGTTCGTAGTTTCAACGTTGATCGCGCTCGTCGCGATCATCGCCGTGTCGGTGGGGGGTTGCCCGTTCACGACCGAGGGGCAGGGCAGCGAGGGGGGCAAAGACGGGGGGTCGGATCCGTGCTCCAGCGACGATCAGTGTGACGACAACGAGCCGTGCACCATCGACACCTGCCCCGACGGCACGTGCAGGTACGCGAAACTGCCGGACGGGCCGGCTCCTGCGGAGCAGCAGACCGCGGATGATTGCAAACAGGTGCTCTGTCAAAACGGCGTCAGCGAGCAAGTCAACGACGACAACGACTTCCCCGACGACAACGAAGATTGCACCATCGACACGTGTCAGAGCGGCTCGGTGTTCCACACGGCCAAGACCGACGACACGAATTGCACCACCATGATGGGTGAGCCCGGCACGTGCCAAGCGGGCAAGTGCGTCTTCGCGTGCCAGAAGGACGCGGATTGCCCGGCGAGCACCGAGTGCTCGAGCTACGTGTGTGACGTGGCGACGGGCACGTGCATCCAGACCAAGCTGCCTGACGGCACCCCGCTGATGAACCAGACCACGGGCGATTGCAGCACCGCCATTTGCCTCGACGGCCTCGTCGACGCCACGCCGGACGACACGGACATCCCGGACGACAACAACGATTGCACGACGGACGCGTGCGTCAACGGGGCGACGCAGTTCACGGACAACGCCCTTGGGACGAACTGCGCTTCGTTCATGGGCGGGATGGGGTTCTGTGATGGAGCGGGCACTTGCTCGCAGTGCTCCAAAGCCAGCGAGTGTCCGACGAAGGCGAGCGACAACGAGTGTCAATTGACTACGTGCACCAACTTCGCGTGTGTGGTGACGTTTACGGCGGCCGGGACGCCGCTCAGCGCTGGGCTCCAACCGGCCGGCGACTGTCAAGAGCTGCAGTGTGACGGCGTGTCGAACGTGTTTATGAGCGTAGCGCTCAACTCGGACCTGCCGGTCGACAACAAGGAGTGTACGAACAACATTTGCACGAACGGCACGCCGTCGAACCCGGCCGTGCCCGCGGGCACGCCGTGCGGTCCGGGCATGATGTTCATGTGCAACGCGGTCGGCGACTGCGGCTGCCAAGGCAATCAAGACTGCACGTTGCCCAGCACGTGCGGCGGCGGCGGAACGGCGCAGGTGTGCGGCTGCACGCAAAAGACGTGCGCGCAGCTCGCTCCCCCGCAGACGTGCGGCATCATTACGGTCTTCCAAGACACGTGCAACCAGCCGCTCAACTGCAACACCAACACGAAGAACGGCGGCGAGACGGACGTGGACTGCGGCGGTCCGGTGGCGAACTGCCCGACGCGCTGCGGCCAGGGCAAGACGTGTTTGGCCAACTCTGATTGTTCGAGCAACTTCTGCGTCGACGGCTTCTGTTGCGACACGGCGTGCAACGGCCTTTGCCAAGCGTGCTCCGCGGCCAAGAAGGGCGGCGGTCAAAACGGCTCTTGCGGTAACATCGCGGTGGGCACGGACCCGGACAACGAGTGTGCGACGGATCCTGTGTTGAGCTGCGATCAGAACGGTTCGTGCAACGGCGCGGGCGCGTGCCAGCTTTACGTCGCGGGCACGGTGTGCGTGGCGGCGTCGTGCTCGGCGGGCATGGGCCAGATCGCGGACACGTGCAATGGCACCGGCACCTGCGTGGATCAAGGCACGGTGACGTGCTCACCGTACGTGTGTGGCGCGACGGCGTGCCTCACGTCGTGCACGGTGGACGCGAACTGCGCATCCGGGTTCTACTGCTCCAATCCCAACTGTGTCCCCAAGAAGCCCAATGGCACGGCCTGCGGCGGCGGCAACCAGTGCACGAGCGGCAACTGCGTGGACGGCGTCTGCTGCAACACGGCGTGCAACACGACGTGCTTGGCGTGCACCGCGGCCAAGACCGGCGGCGTGGACGGCACGTGCGGCAACGTGACGGTCAACACCGATCCCGACGCCGAGTGTGCGGGCGGCGAGTGCAACGGCATGGGCGCGTGCGAGTCTCCGAACGGCACGGCGTGCACGCAAGCCTCGCAGTGCCAGAGCGCCAACTGCGTCGACAACGTGTGCTGCAACACGGCCTGCAACGGGACGTGCCAAGCGTGCACCGCGGCGCTCAAAGGCACCGGCTCGGACGGCACGTGCGGAAACGCGGCGGCGGGCCAAGACCCCCATAACAACTGCGCGACCGATCCCGTCTCCACCTGCGATCAAACCGGGGCTTGCAACGGCATGGGTGCCTGCCAGCTCTACATCACCGGCACGGTTTGCCTCGCCCAATCGTGCAGCATGGCCGTGCAACAAGACGCGGATACGTGCAACGGAACCGGGTTGTGCATCGACGGCGGCACCACGAGCTGCGGGAACTATGAGTGCAACATGCTGGGGACCGCGTGTTTGACGACATGCACGCTCGATACGGACTGCACCACGGGCAATTACTGCAATGGTGCCAATCAGTGCGTCGCACAACTGGCCAACGGCGTAGCGTGCACCGGCAGCAACCAATGCTCCAGCACGCACTGCGTGGACAGCGTATGTTGCGACACCGCTTGCAACTCGACGTGCCAGGCGTGCACGGCCGCGCTCAAAGGGACCGGCGCGAATGGCACCTGCGGCAACGTGGTCGAAGGGCTCTCGGACGGTGCCCTCTGCATCGCTCCGATCAACGCGTGCAAGGGCGGAGCGAACGGCGCGGCGGCTTGCCTCTTGGGTTACGACCAAGTCTGCGTCAACGATGCTGGGTGCGCGAGCAACAAATGCGGTTTCGTTTCCCCCAAGAAGTGCCAATGCGTCAGCAACAACGATTGCGTGACCGCCGGCGCGGGGACGACGTGCACGATCGCGACCGGCCTCTGCAACTGACCTCGATCCGGGTACACCGTCCCCGCGATCCTCGACGCCTCGCGCTCGGCTGTTGCCGAGCGCAGCGCGCTCGCGTATCGTCGGGGGATGGG
>CAYTJL010000243.1:0-14522 GCA_964437785.1 uncultured Polyangiaceae bacterium | reverse complement strand
CTCAAAACATCAAGGTGAGCCCGGCGAAGAGGTTCACCTCGCGGCCCAAATTGCCATATTCGAGCCGGCCGCCGAGCACGACCCGCGTGAAGCGCATCGCCTTGAAGTGATAAAAGAGCTTGAAATCAGGCCCCGCCGCGAAGAGCCCTCCCCGGTGAAATTGCCCGCCGCCCGACACGCCGAGCCCCGCCGTCATGCCAAAGCGCCCTCGCGGATCGCGCGGACCCTCGGTGACCGGGCCAAAGAGCACCTCTTGATGGATCCCGGCCCGCAGCTTGAGCCGGTGCATGTTCTTGAGGGTCGTGTTGAGGAGCACCTGCGGCGTCACGAACACCGTCAAGCTGTGGCGCGGGCTCCACGTCTTGACCACGAAGTCGAGCTCTTTCTCGAAGACGAAGAAGTGGCTCCGCCCGGCATTCGCATACCCCACCTCCGCGAGCAGATCCGCGGTCGCCGCGATCGGCATCACGAGCAGCACCGCGAGCCCCGCCTGCGCCAACCCGGCATTGCCGCTCATGAGATCGATGAGCCCCTCGGTCATCGCGTGCGCGCGTGGCGCCGCCAGCGTGATCGCCGAGGCGGCGAGCGCAGAGACCAACGTCGTTCGAGCGCGTCTCATCCCACCTCCAACCGTTCGAGCTTCTCCAAGCCCTCGGGATCCATGAGGCCGTTCAGCGCGAACCGCTCGATGATCTTCGGTCGCCCGCGGACGGACACGGTGATCAACTCCCGATTATCAGCGAGGCAAAGCTCGTTGCCCTTGCGCGAGAACGCCGCATACCAAGGCACCCACCCGACGCAGAAGAGCGCTTTGCCATCATCGGCCACCACCCCTTCGTGGAAGGTGCGAAAGACCCCGTTCGAGAGGCGCACGATCGCGGTCGGCGCGCGATCCACGCGCCTCCGCTGCTCCTCGAGCTCCTCGTCGAGGTCGTCTGGGTCGTAATCGTCCGCGGCGATCAAACGGCCGTCGGGGCGGAGCAAAGGCGCTTCGCCGCTCTCGCGGGCGTCGCTCATCATGGCGTGGAGCGCGCCGCTCTTCGTGTGATAAACACCGCCGCTCCGCTCTTTGTCCTCCGCCCACACATACCGATGATCGGGCGTAAAGGCTTGGAAGACCGGGTAATCCGCCACCTCCAAGAGCCGGAGCGAGCGCCCCGCCGCGGCGTCGACGAGCCACGACTGCTCCATGACCTCATTGAAATACGCCGGGACCATGTCGTTTGGCAGCGGGCCTCCGAGGGCGTGCTTCTGCAGGTCGAGCGCGAAGAAATCGGTCGTCGCGGCGACCCAATCACCCTCGCGCACCACCCTCCAACCGGCGAGGACAGCCCGCTTGCCCGCGCCGTCGACGTAGGCGACCGAGGCCGATGGAGCGTCGATGACGCCGAGCGCCGCGCCGTCGCTGCGACGGAGATGAAGGGTCCTTTGGGAGAACGTCAAAAGAAGGCTCTTTGGACCCGCGATCGCCACGCCGGTGAGCCGCGAGGGCTCCTCGTCCAGCCGCAGATCCGTGAGCGTCGGCATCCCAGGCTCCGCCGGCGGCGCGGGGGAGGGATCTTCGCAGGGCTCCCAGGCATCGACGCTCGCATCACCGTTGATCGCCCGGCAGAGCACCTCGAACGCGGCTTGGAGCTGACGTTGGTAATCGGCGCGCTGGTCGCCGGGCGCTCCATAACGATCGGAGAGATCGAGCAGGTATTTGGCCCGGAGCAACCGTTGATAGGCTACGTTGACCGGCCCCGCGATCACGTCGCCGTCTTCGACGACGAGCGGGCGATCGCCCGGCGGGAGCACCGGGATCACGTGCACCGTGACCTCGGGGCTCAAGGCCGGATGAACGACGCCGCTCTTGACGTGGATGTGGCCTGTGCGCGTCTTTCGCTCGGGCGATCCGATGGGCCCGAAGATGCGCTCGCACAAGGCACCTCCCGGGAACGGCGCCAAGCGGTGAAACATGTTCTGCTCCTCGGGAGCCGTCGATCGCGTGACGTCCTCGGGCGGCTCATCGGGCGCCGTGAAGAGCCATGGCTTCGTGACCTCGCCCGCGGACTCCCCCGCTTCGAGCGCCGACGCCGCGCCGAGCACGTCCCGCGCCGGATCGCTGCCCGGTTGAAAGAACGCGCGGAAGCTCATCTTGGGGGGAGGTCCCCCCAAACGTGACGGCGGCGCCGGGCGCCGAGCCCGATCGCCCCGAAGAGCGCGATGGCCCAGGTCCAATAACCACCTTCGCGCGGAGAGGCCTCGACCGTACACGACCCCTCTCCGTCGGTCACGCCGGGCGGCGCCACGCACGCTCCGTCGGCGTCGCACGCGTAGCCGGACGCGCAGTCGTCTACGGTCGTGCATTGGGCCCTGCACGCGCCTGCTTCGCCGTCACACGCGTAGGGCGCGCAGCCGATAGGCAAACACGCGTCCGGCGCGCAGGTGCTCCCGCCGCCCGGACAACCGAGCACGTGTGACGCGCCCGCGCACGGCGTCGCGCACGTGCCTTCGCGACCGGGCAAATCGCAGCGCGCGCAGCCGCCCGCGCACGCGCTGTCACAACAGAGGCCCTGCACGCAAAAGCCGCTCCCGCACGTGACGCCGCGCTCGCACGCGGCGCCGAGCGGGCTCGTCCGGTAAATCTCGGCCGAGGCTTGGTGAACACCGCCGGTGAGCATCACCCCGCCGTCGTCGAGCAGCACCGCGGCGTGCAAGAAGCGATCGGCCTCGAGCGGAGGAGCTTTGACCATCTCTCCGTCGAGGTACCCTTCAACGTTCCTCGTGGCCGAGCCCGAGGCGTCGAGCCCGCCGAGGAGCAGCACGGTTCCGCTCGGCAGGAGCGCCGCGGAGTGCAGCGTGCGCGGCGTTTGGAGCGAAGGGCCATAAGCCCACGTGTCGGCGACAGGGTCGTAGATCTCCGTGGTCTCGACCTGGAACCCAAAGTTGTTTCCGCCGCCGCCGATGGTGCCTCCCGCGACGATCACGCGGCCGTCTTTGAGGAGCGTCGCGGTGTGGCCGCGCCGCGCGTCCTTCATCGATTTGACCTTGGTGACCTTGCGCGCCACCGGGTCATAGATCTCGACATCTCGTTTGGTGGTCCACGTCCCTCCCGCGTTGACGCCGCCGCCCGTGACCAGGATACGGCCGTCCTGAAGGCGCGTGACCGCGTGGAAGAAGCGCTCGAAGGTCATCTGATCGCCCCCGTCCTTGAACTTGTTTTGAACGGGGTCGTAGAGGTCGAACCAATAATTGCCCGAGTAGCCGCCCACGAGCGCGATGCGGCAGTCGGGCGCGCCGAGCGGCACGACGGCGCCATAGATGTGCGAATAAAGGGTGTTGCCCGTGGCCGCCCACGTCCCCGCGATGGGGTCGTAGACCTCGGCCTTGCGCGAGCCCGAGTCGAACTGCCCTGCGACCAGCACCCGGCCGTCGCACAGCGTAGCCGACAAATGCCAGATGTGATTGTAGAGCATCGGTGTCGGGGTGTCGGTCCAACTGTCCGTCGCGACGTCGTAAATCTCCGCCGTCGTGTCCGATCCACCCGGAAATCCGCCCGCCACGAGCACGCGACCGTCGTTGAGCTTGACCGCCGTGTGGAGCCAGCGCACCCGCTTCATCGGCGCTGTCGCGCGCGCGAGCGCGGGGGCGAGCGTCATGAGCCCCAACAAGGCTGCTCCTACGAGAGAGCGCTTCATCGCCGCCGCCTCCTCCGCGCCGCCGCGAACGTGCCAATCGCGGCGAAGAGCGCCCATGAGGAAATGTCGTCGCGGGGCTCGTCGCGGCCGACCGCGCACCCGCTCGTGCGATCGGCGGCGTCGGGCGGCTCGACACAAGCGCCCTCCTGGCTGCACGCATAGCCCGCCGCGCAGTCGTCCACGGAGCGACATTGGGTGAGGCATCCAAACGACGTCGCCAAAGGACCACAGCGGTAAGGCGCGCACGAGACGGTCGTCATCGGGCACTCCCCACCTGCGGCCGTGCACGCGAGGGGCTCTATCACCTTGCCGTCTTGATCACACGCGGGCTCGGCGCACGCCTGTCCCTCGCGGCCATGGCACTTGGCGTCTTCGCCGCACACGGCGTCACACGCCGCGCCCGAGCCGCATTCGAGCCTGGGATCCGTGCCCGCGATGACCTTCTCGCACTTGCCGAGCGTCTGCCGGCACGTGGTGCACGTGCTGTTGCACGCTTGGTTGCAGCACACTCCATCCGAGCAAAACTGGCTCTCGCACTCGTATCCTACGTTGCAGGGCTCACCATCCTTGCCCGGCCTGTAAATCTCGGCCGTCGCTTGGTTCTCGCCGCCCGCGACGAGCACCGCGCCGTTCGCGAGCGGCGCCGCGGAGTGCGAATAACGCCCGTGGATCAACGGGCCGATCACGACCCATTGGAGCGCGGAGGGGTCGAAGATCTCCGCGGTTCGGAGGACCGAGCTCGTGGGGTCGATGCCGCCCGCGACGAGCACCGCGCCGTTGCCGAGCGCCGTCGCGGTGTGGATCGCGCGCGCGCCCGACATGGGGCCGACGGTCGTCCACGTGCCCGCGGTGATGTCGAACATCTCGGCGGAGGCGGTGATCGTGGTGTCGGTCCCGCCGCCCGCGACGAGCAAGCGCCCGCCCGTGAGCACGGTCGCCGTGTGGGCTTGACGAGGCACCGAGAGCGGCGCCGCCGAGGCCCATTGATCCACCATCGGATCATAGATCTCGACGCTCGTGAGCACGCCTGTCGCGCCGCCGTCGGGGCCATACGTGTAACCGCCTGTCACGAGCACACGACCATCGTCGAGCACCGTCGCGGTGTGGCGGCGGCGCTGGCTCGCCATGGGCGCGACCAGGGTCCAAACGCCTGTCGTGTGATCGTAGATCTCGGCGGTCCCCAGCGCAGAGTCGGTGTCACCGCCCATCACCATCACGCGACCGTCGGTGAGCGCGACGGACGCCGCCGCGACGCGAGGGTGGTTGAGGGGCAGGGGAGAAGCTCCAAAGGTCTTGGTCGCGATGTCGTAGATCTCGGAGGTGGTCTCGCCGCCCGCGGCGCCGCCGATGACGATCACGTCTCCGTTCGGGAGCAGCTCGGCCGTGTGCGCGACGCGCCGCGAGACCATGTCGCTCGCCGGCGTGAAGATGCCGATGGCGGGCTTGTACGTCTCGGTGCTTTGAAAATAGACGTCGCCCGTGTCGAACGCGCCGAGCTTCTGCCCGCCGGTGATGAGCAGGTTGTTGCCGACGAGGCGCGTGATCGTGAAGCTGTGGCGCGCGACGCTCATCGCGTCGGTCTCGGTCCACGCGTCGCGGAGCGCGGCGCTCTCGGCGAGCCCTTCGGATCGCACGCGCTCGACGGGCTCCGCGGGCCGCGCGCACGCGAGCGCGAGCGTCGCGAGGATCAGCGGGGCGAGCGCGATGCGGGCCATGATCAGAGGAAATCGTAGCGGAGCCCAAAGCCGGGCGCGATCGCGAAGAGCACCTTGCCCATGATGCGCTCGGCGGGGAACGTCCCGATGCCGTCGGCGCCTGCGTTGATGGCCCTCGCTTTGTCCCACGTGGGCTCGGAGAGCGCGATCATCACGAGCGCGTCGACGCCGACGTCGATCTCGAAGCGAGGCCCGATGCGGAAGCCCACGCGCAGATCGGGCGCGGCGTAGGCCATGGGCACGAAGCTCGTTTGGGTGAGCGGACCGACCGAGAAATTAGGCCCGTCGTGCACCGGATCGAAGATGCCTGATCGCGTGTCCGAGACCCACGCGAGGAGCGCGCCGCCGCCGACCCGCAGCCGCACCGGGAAGCGATCGCCGAACGCGAAGCCGAGCCACGCGCCGCCGAGCACGCCGCGCCGGATCGCGACGGTGTGATCGAGCGTGCCCTTCGCGTCGGCGCTGACGCCGACGGGCGCGATCGACGCGGGCCTGCCCGTGATGCCCTCTTGCACGAAGAGGTAGCCCGCGGAGAGGCCGAACGAGAAGCCGGATTGAAGCTCGTAGCCGCCGCGCAGCGACGCGAACGCGCCCACGCCCGGCGCGGCGCTGCACGATCCTGCGCAGCCGCCCGCGAGATCGCCGCCGAAGCTCGGCACGATCGGCACGCCCGCGGTGAGCTCGATCATCCCATGCGAAGGGCGCGGGGGCTTGCGCCAGAACGGCGAGCTCGGATCGCGCGCGAGCGGGATCGTCACGACCGCGCGGCCCTCGCGGCCGAGCGTCACCTCGCGCACGTTGGTGGTGAAGCCCGGCGCCGCGGCCTCGATCTTGTGTTTGCCCGTGCGGAGGCGGCCCTCCCAGATGCCTTGTCCGATCGGCACCGAGTCGATCGCGAGGCTCGCGACGGGCGGCGTGGGCTCGATGCGCACGAGCGCTTCGAGCTTCTCGGCGGCGAGCGTGAGGCGCGTGGTCTCGTTGCGCTTGACCGCGACCGAGACGGGCAGCGTGCCCAGGTCGCCTTCGCCGCGGAGGATCACCACGTGATCGCCGAGCGAGAGCCTGCCCTCCCAAGGAGTCTTGCCGACGAGGTCGCCGTCGACGATCACGTCGAGCGCGCCGCCGCCTTGCTCCGCGATGCGCAGGCGCCCGCTCGCGGCGAGCGCGCGCATCTTCGCGTTGACGCGCGCGGTCTGTTTGCCCGCGACGTCGAGCCTGCGCTCGAAGGTTTCGAAGCCCTCTTTGGACACGCGCACCACGTGCGATCCCGCGGCGATGCGCAGCGGGCTCGGCGCGGGGTGCTCGCCGCGGCTCCTGCCGTCGACGGTGATCGCGGCGCCGATCTCGGCGCCTTCGATCTCGATCGTGCCCACCAGATCGCGCAGCTCCACGATCTCGCGCTGCGCGGCGGCGCGCGCGTCGGGCGGCAGCGCGCCCGAAAAATCGCGGAGCAAGACTTCGAAGAGATCGAGCGACTCGTCGTAGCGCTCGAGCTTGCGCAGGCTCGACGCGGCGCCGAGCGTGTTGCCCCACGTCGCGTACAGGTCGCGCGACGCGAGGTACTCGGCGAGCGCGGCGGACCACGCGCCGCTCTGCGAGAGCGCGCGCGCTTTTTCGAAGTGCGCGCGCGCTTCGGCTTTCTTCGTGTCGATCGATTGCGTCGCGTTCGCGGGCTCGTCCGCGATCGCGGGGGGCGTGGAGAGGATCAAGGAGAGCGCGATCGCGATCGAGCGACCCGCGGACGCGGAGTCGCGACCAACGTCGACCGCGGAGCGATGGCGCTTCACTCGAAGCGCTCCGGGATGAGCGGGTCTTTGCGCGGCGTGACCGAAGGCTTGCTCGTCGGCGCTTGTTTGGCGGGGCCGGGGCCATGTGACGGCGCGACGGGCTTGGCGCTCGCGGCGGGCTTGTCCTCGGGGATCGCGGGCAGCTCGACCTTGGGAGGCATCGCGCCGGCTTCGGCGATCACGACCTCGACCTTCGCTTTCTGCGCGCCTTTGGTGAGGACCACGCGGTGCAAGCTGCCGAGCGCTCCGCGCAGCTCGATGACGCCGTCGGTCACGGTGACGGGCTTGCCCGCGACCTCGACCGACGCGTCGGCCGGGAGGATCACGACCGTGACTTTGCGCTCGTTTTCGGCGGGTTTGGCGATGGGCGCGCTCGTGTTGCTCGCGTCCGTGCCCTGCGCGCTCGGCGCGATGGTGCGGAGCACGCCGAACACGCCGAGCCCGACCGCGATCACGGCGGCGCCCGCGAGCGCGATCTTGGAGACGCCGCTCTTCTTGCCGGGCATCGTGTTGACCGAGCTCGCGTGGACCGCGCCGCTCACGGTCGAGAGGCCTTCGGGCGCGGGGCGAGGCCCGGACGTGTCGCCCGTGGTGTCGGCCATGGGCGAAGGCGGCGGGATCGAGAGCTTGGGCGCGACGACCGCGCGCGAGGTCGGATCGAGCGGCGCGATCATCTCGGGCCGGATCGCGTCGCCGTTCGGCAGGAGCGCCTTGATCGCGGCGAGCATCTCTTCGGCGCTGGCGAAGCGGCGATCGCGGTTGATTTGGAGCGCGCGATCGACCACCGCGGCGATCTCGGGCGGCACCCACGGCGCGACCGCTTGCACGGGAGGCGGCGGCTCGGAGCAGAGCACGACGATGAAGTCGCCGAGCGCCTCGGCCTGCTCGTGCGGCAGGTGGCCGGTGAGCGCGCGGTAGAGCACCACGCCGAGCGACCACAGATCCGTGCGGTAATCGAGCTTCTTGCTGCCGCGCGCCTGCTCGGGCGACATGTAGAGCGGCGAGCCCAACATCGCGCCCGTGCGCGTGAGCCCGTTCGTCTCCGAGCCGCGCTCCATCTCGGGCTTAATCTTGGCGATGCCGAAGTCCAAGATCTTCACCGTCAGCTCGCCGTGCGCTTGGCGCGCGAGGATGAGGTTCGCGGGCTTGATGTCGCGGTGGAGGATGTGCGCGGCGTGCGCTTTGACGAGGCCCTCGCAGGCCTGCGCCGCGATGCGGAGCGCGACCTCGGGGGGCAGCACGTCGATGCGCTTGAACACGCGCTGGAGGTCCTCGCCTTCGAGCAGCTCCATCACCATGAAGGGGCCGCCGTCGTTGTTGTCGGTCCCCCAGTCGATCACCTTCGCGACGTGCTTGCTGTCGATCGAAGCGGCGACCTTGGCCTCGCGCTGGAAGCGCTCGATGCGCGACGCGGCGTCGTCGGTGGTGCTGCCGACCACGCCCGCGTGGAGCAGCTTGACCGCGACGCGCATCCCCGTGCGATCGTCGACCGCCTCGTAGACGGCGCCCATCCCACCCCGCCCGAGGAGGCGGACTGCGCGGTACTTGGAGCCTACGATCGCTGGGGTCAAGCGGAGCGACTATAGCGTAGGAGAAGCGCTTCGCTGGGGGGCATTTTTTTAGGGCCGTTCGGCGCTCAGATGGCTTATGTCGGCGCCTCAAGGCTTCTTGGGCTTCTTTCCCTTCGCGGGCAGGCTCGCCGCCTTGCCCGAGTCGACGAGCCCGCGGAGCACCCTCTCCATCTCTTGTCCGAACACGACCCGCACGGCTTCGAGCCCCATGGGCCGCAGCGCCTCGAACGCGGCGGTCACGTCGTTGCCGTCTTTGCCGAGCCCCTCGGCGCGGGCGCGCTTGATGAAGTATTCGGAGAGGTCCTCGGCCGCGCGCGCCATGTGCTTCCTGAGGATCTCCGCGCCGCCGGCCGCCGTCTCCACGTCGACGCCTGCGGCTTCGAGCCGCGCCGCCACGTGAAGGAGCGCGGGGCTCGGCACCACGAACACGTCTCCCGCGCGCTTCGCGAGCTTGAGCCGGAGCAGGTCCGCGAGGAGCCCGGGCCGCTTAATCCCGGCGATTTCGAACAGCTCGGCCTCGGTCACCGTGCGCGGCCGGTCGTCGGCCCAAGGCGCGGTGAGCTCCGCGGTGAGGCCGAGCCACTCGTTGACGTCGACCTCGCCTTTGTCGATCCGCGCCGTGAGCTCGCGGATCGCGTCGATGCGGAGCCCTCGGTCCTGGAGCTGCGCGATGAGCTTGAGCCGCTCGACGTGGAGCGGGCCGTAATACGCGACGCGCCCCTTGATCTCGGGCCGCGGGAGCGCGCCCTTCGACTGGTAAAAGCGGATCGTCCTGCTCGGCACGCCCGACGCGGCGGTGAGCTCGTCGATGGTGTATTCGCCCTCTCTCGCCTCGTCGCCCATCGCGGGCTCGCTTTCTACCAAAGGTGCGTGCTGCATGTCAGGCCATCGCGCGGACGAAGTCACGGAAGCTGAGCGCGCGCACGTGCTTGAGGGCTTTGACGAGCGTGCGGCCCCACGTGTCGGTCCGGTAGTGGACGCCGTGCGCCTCGCAGGCGGCGCGCACCTCGGGCGCGATCTCGCGCAGCCGCTCCGGCGGGAGCTTGGGGAACAGGTGGTGCTCGATCTGGAGATCGAGCCCGCCGCACAGGATGGAGATCGGCCGGCTCACCTCGAAGTTGTTGGTCGCCTCGATCTGCATCGCGTACCACTCGCCGCGCCCGTGCGCGCGTGTCCCCTCCGGGTACGCCGCGACGTCGCCGCCCACGTGCCCGCAATAGATCGTCGCCGCCGAGTACAAATCGCGCATCGTCTCGGCGAGCCAGTTGCCGAGGAGGACCTTCCAGAACATCGGCCCTGCGAGCAGGGGGAAGAAGACATAGTTCTTCAGGTAATAAGGCACGTACTTGCGAAGGGCCTTGAGGTGAGCCTCTTTGATGCTCTTCCACGATTTGTCGGGCAGCACGTCGAGCCCCGAAGGCAGCCCGTTGCCGATGTACACGTCGTGGAGGCCGGTGAAGTGCCAGTTCATCAAGAAGCCGAAGTTCGGCGCCAAAAACGCCACCATGAACGGGAGCTGCGTCCGTTGGCGGGGCGCCCACGGCGTGTGCTCGGTGAGCCGCGCGTGCCCAAAGTGGATGTCGGGGTCGCGGCCGGCGACGTTGGTGTATTGATGATGACGGATGTTGTGGCCATAACGCCACGACGCCTCGTCGATCGGCACGTCCCACGAGAAGGTCGAGGACCGAAAGCCCTCTGCGCCGGGGAGCTTGTCGTACGCGCCGTGGAGCGCCGTGTGCCCGATCTCGGTGGCTTGAAGTTGCTTGTGGATCCAGAGCGCGCCCACGCCCAGCGCGAAGCTCAAAGGCTCCGGGCTCACGTGGATGAGCACGCGCCCGATCACCTCCATCACGCGGGAGAAGCGGTTGAGCCTCTTTACGTGGGCGACGTCCTCTTCGCCCACGCGCGCCTCCGCGCGGGCCCGGATCGCGTCAATCGCAGCGCCGAAGCGCTCGAGCTCTTCGCGGCGCGACGGGGCGCGCGACGGTGTAGAAGGCGAGGCGACCGGCTGTGCAGTGTGCATGAATGACCTCTTTTCCTGGTCAAAGGCGGTCGTCGGCCGCGCGGCGCGGACGCCCCGCGGCGACGCTGCATGGTGCGCCACTGTTAAGCGTTACAGTTTAAACTGTCAAGATTGGTTTTGCGTTTTTTTCACGAGAGCCCGACGCGCGCGACGTCCGGCGGCCAGGTCCGAGTGAGCGCGAGGGCGTATATCCCGCTCTGAATCAGAGGTGCTTGCAGATCTGCGGCAGCTTGAAATACGCGGGCGGCGGGGTGTCCTGCTCGTCGAGGGCCACGCCGTAGTGGTCATAGAACTCGAAGGGCCCGAGCTTCTTCAGGAGGAGCGACAGCTCGGGATAGCGATCGGCGCGGCTGCACAGCTTGACGGGGATGCCGGCGCCCGGGACCTCGCCGGCCCAGCAATCGGCCTGAAAGCCGCTCACCTCCTCCGTGCCGGTGTAGACCATGTTGTTGCCGGCCCACCACGCGCGGCTGAACACGTTGGGCAAGGCAGGCTCGTTCAACGTGCAATGAAGCTCGCCGGTCCCCGGATCACGCTCGATGAAGTACTCGCGATCGGGATCGGTGCCGTCGCTGGGGTCGAGATCATAGACGTTGAAGATCTCGATCTCGTGATCGATGAAGGTCGCCACCTCGCGGTTCACGCCCCGCTCCATGTCGAAGGTGTACCGGGCGACGAGCTGGAAAGAAGGGATGTCGGTGTGCCGAAACCGACCCGCCCCGCGGTAGCGCAGCGGGAAGTTGGGCAGCGGTTTGTCGGTCACCAGCGCCGCGCGGGCGCCGTTGACCTGCGCTGTCTCGTCGATGGGCGCCTCGGGCGACCCACACCCGATCACCGTGACGAGGAGCGTGGATGTCAAAGAACCAACCAGGAGTGAGTTTGTGCTCATCTCCGTCGCGTACAGGAAGCCATCTCACCCGTCAACTCCGCCTCATCCGGCGAGCTTCTTCACCTCGAGGCCGCTCCTCGCGCGCAACGAAAGCCCACGTTGTCGCGTCAGGCGGGTGCGAGCAGATAAATCAACGGGGCTGTTAACGCTGATCTTGCTCCACCTTCTTGGTCATCACCCACTCGCTCTTCCCGCTCTCATCCGTCCACGAATAGGTGGCGCTCTTGCCGCAGCCGCGGAGCCCCCACGTGCGCTCCTTCTCGTCGAGCGGCGTCAACATGAGCTGAGCCTCGGCGCAGTTGAGATCGTGCGCGGCGCGGCCGCGGAGGAGGGATAAGTTTGGCCCGCAGCCCGCGGCGAGGGCGCCTGCGACCAACCCGAAGAGGATGAGGGCGCTCCTCATTTGGTGACCAACTTGGCTTTGACGCACACCACCTGATCGCCCACGTCGCGACAACGATAGACGCCGTTCTTCTCGTGATCGTCGAGGTCGAGGTAGACCCACACGTTGGCCGCGTCCGCGCTCTGCTGCGGCAGGATCGCGCGCGCCCCTCGCGTGATGGTGGGGCCGCACCCCGTGGTGCAGAGGGCGACGCACGCCGCGAAGAGGGGAGCGGCGAAGATACGGAGTCGAGAGGTCATCGGTTGGGTCCCTTCTTTTCGTTGGCTTGAACCACGGCGGCGCGGCGCGTGACGACGACGTACGCGCCTCCGTGCTCCATGTACGTGTGATCGATATCGCAGGCACGAACGACGAAGTACGCCGGCGCCCCCGCGTCGCGGCGCTCCGCGACGACCGCGACGCGATCGAGCGGGCAGTTGTGATCGAGCGCGGCGGTCGCCCGCAGGTGCCATGTGGGCGAGCGACCATAACGCTCTTGGAGCTGGTCCGCGATGTTCTCCCGCGGCACGACGAACGTCGTGTCGTTCACCCAATGGATCTCGGAGCGGGGGGCGCACCCGAGGGCGATCGCGCTGAGCGCGAGGCACGCCACGGCCGCTCGGCCGTGCGTAGAGGTTATTGTTTCGCGGCGGTGTCGCGGAGCCATGACGGCGGCATGTTCGCCGCAGGGGCATCCAAAGTCAACAGCGACGATCTCTCGATTTCTCGGGGGTGATCGCGCGATCACCGCCGGTCGAATCAAGGAGCGATCGAGGCGTCGAGGAGGGCTTTTACGTCGCTGTAGCGGATGAGGCCGCCCGCCACGCTCGCGGCGCCGGCGCCGGTCGGGAGCCACAGAAAGTCGGGGTGGCTGCGCTTGCTCGCGCCGACCCATTCGCCGCCGATGATCGCGCCGGAAGCGTCGAGCTCGAGGATGTATTCGTATTCGTCCTGCGCGGTGTACTGATCGATTTGGGACGCGAGGTTACCGTCTTTGGAGGAGGGGGACTCCGAGATGTACGAGACCTTGTTCCTCACGTACATGAGCGACGCCGCTGCGTTGTTGAAGACATAGGCCGAAGGCACGGTCCCTGTCGCGATGTCGAGCTCGTAGGTCGACGACGCGGCGTACCCTTTGACGGACACGTACATCGCCGTCGCCCCCGCGGGCACCACGCCCGCGCACGTCTCGTCCGAGCCTTCTTGATAAGGCCGGCAAACATAGGTGCTGGAGGTGGGTTTGGCGCCGAACCGCACGTAGAGGTCCGCGTCGCCCGTGCCCTTCATCGCCACGTTGTAGCGCTCACCGGGCTTGACGGTGATGGCCGTTTGGTGCGCCCACACGCCGGCTTTGACGGTCCCGGAGGCGGTCTTCGAGGTGCCTTTGGGCCTCACGCCGATGAGCGCGTTCGCCTCCTCGGCGGTGACGACGCGTTTGTCTTGGATCTGGTAGCCGCGCATGGGCTGGTTCCACACCTGATCGTCATAGGTCCTGTCCTCGACGAACGAGACCTTTTGGAGGCCGAGATAATTGGCCAAAATGAGGTGGTACGTACCCGCGTTGGTGTCGCGGCAGTCCGACGTGGGGCGGCCGTATTCGTCGAACGCGATCTCTTTTTCGTTCGTGTCGCAGCGGAGCGAGATGAACTTGGTCGTGGTCTCGTCGTGGACGAGCGACACGAGGGCCTTGATGTCTTGCACCTTGAAGGTGACGCCATTCTTGACGACGGCGTGTTTAGGCTCTTGGGTGAGGATGGCCGCGGGCGCCCACGCGTGGCAGATGCCAAACCACGTGGGGATGCAGCGCCCGCTGCTCGCGCCCGCGCGCTTGCTGCAAATCTCGCCTTGGTCTTTGTCGCACTGCGCGTCTTCGGTGCAGCTCGCGGAGGAGCTCATCGAGTCGATGCCGTGGTATTGAGAGACCTTGTCCTCGACGCCGCTCTTGCCAAAGGCGACTTCGTACTTTTTGGCCGGCGATTGCGACGCGGCGCCGTCCCAACGCGCGTTGATGCTGTCCTCGGCCGTGGGCCAATAGCTGCCTGCCCACGGGATATTCTTGGCCTCGCCGCGGTCGGGCAGGGCGCTCATGGCTCGAACCATGGTGGCCGAGAACAGCGACGGATCATCGTCCGCGGACCACCGCTCTTGTTGCTCGGCGGTCGCGACATCCTCCTGCTCGCTGGGATCGTCGCCTTGAGCGACAGCGCACGCGGGGAGGGAAGAGAGGGAGAGGAGGAGCGTGAGAGACGTAAACGACGTGAGAGACGAAGTGAGATTGGACATGATGGATGGAACGATGGGAGACGGCCGGAGCGCGAGCCGCGGACAGACACACCCTCGCGACGCGCGCTTACACGCTTGCGCCGACAAAGAGGGAGGAGCCCGCCGCTGCCCCGCGGCGACACGATAAGGAGATAACCTGCAACGCTGTTCGACGCGCTGCGGCAGAGGAAGACGGCGGGTACTTAAATCTCC
>CAYTJL010000242.1:13357-14525 GCA_964437785.1 uncultured Polyangiaceae bacterium | reverse complement strand
GAACCGGATCTCCGCCCGCTCGATCGCCGCGCCCTCCTTCGCGGCCTCGTCGCACACCCACGCCGCGAGCGCATGACGCAGCTCCGGCCGCCGAATGAGGGTGCTCATGTATCCATGCCACCGCAGGCCCGCGTAACGCTTCGGCGCGCCGGGCGGCGGGGCGCCCTCGGGCAGGAAATAGCGCACCTTCCCGCTCTCCTCCAAACCCACCACCGTAAACCACCCGCTCGGCTCGTCGAGCTCGACGTACATCGACCAGTCCTGCGCGAGCCCGAGCGCGGCCCACACCTTCTTCACGGGCTCGGGCGGAGATGCCTTGGGCCACACCCCACCGAGGTTCTGCCAAAGCATCGACGCCATCACGATCGCGGCCATCCCCTCGCTCCACCCAGCCCTCCTCCACGCGGAGCGCGCGCTCGTTTGGCCCTCACCATCAGCCCCTTTATCCACCAGCAAGGGCACGATCGCCGAGAGCACCACATAAGGGAAGATCCCGACCTCCAACGTCATCAAGATACCGGCGTGGAGCGCGGCAATGGCCCAAGCCCCCGCGCGCCGATAAGCGCCCTTTCGCCAAGGCATCATCAAGAGCAGCGGCGCGCCGAGCTCGATCGCCAAGACACCATACCCCATCACGCGACAGGCGCCCGGCATGCCGCGGAGCCAAACCCCAAGGGGCTTTGCGCCGACGTCGGAGAGCGCGAGCCCGAGCGCGCTCCCGTCCCGCCACGCGGGGCTCTCGATGACCTTGTGGAGCCCGGCGAACAGGTGGAGCGCCGCGAGCTGCGCCGCCACGCTCGCGATCACCACCCTGCGTTGGTCCGCGATGGCCGCCCAGAGGCAGAGGTGCGCGAGGAGCACGTCGCCTCCCCCGAGCAGCGGATGGCTCCTGTGCTGGAGCGACACCGAGAGCACGAAGAGCGCGAGCGCGGCGACGCGCGGCCGGACGTCGAGCGCGAGCGCGACGGCGGCGGTGAAGGCCGCGCCGAAGAGCAGCGCCGCAACGGCGAACGATCCCGAGAGGGCGTGGATCGAGGGCCCGAAGAGATGGATCCACGCGCGCGGCAGGAGCCCGTGGTCCGTGTAAAAAATACGCAAATCTGCGGCCCGATCGACGAGATCCGCGATCGCGACGAGCGCTGTCGCCACGCGGAAGGCTCGGAGGGGC
>CAYTJL010000242.1:0-13257 GCA_964437785.1 uncultured Polyangiaceae bacterium | reverse complement strand
CTCTACCAGCGGAGCGCCCGCCGGTGTAGACGCGCGGGCGTGAGCCGAATTCGATCCATGTTCGCACCTCATCTCTTCGAGGATCAGGTCGCCTTGATCACGGGCGGCGGCAGCGGCATCGGCCTCGCGTGCGCGCGCGAGATGGCGTCGCTCGGCGCCAAAGTGGCGATCTGCGGCCGGAAAATCGAGAAGATCGACGCGGCCCGGTCGCTGCTCCGCGGCGACGGCGTGACCGACGATCGCGTCCACGGCGGCGGCTGCGACATCCGCGATCCCGATCAGGTCGCGGCGTACGTGGGCCAAGTGCTCGAGCACTTCGGCCGCATCGACGTGCTCATCAACAACGCGGGAGGCCAGTTCCCGAGCCCCGCCGAAGGCCTGAGCCCGCGGGGCTGGGAGGCCGTGATCCGCAACAACTTGAACGGCACGTTCTTCATGACGCGCGAGGTCGCCGTGCGCGCGATGATCCCGCAAAAGCGCGGCCGTATCGTCAACGTCACCGCGATGGTCGCGCGCGGGTTCCCGGGCATGTCGCACACGGGCGCGGCGCGCGCGGGCGTCGAGAACCTCACGCGCACGCTCGCGGTCGAGTGGGCCCACCACAACATCCGCGTGAACGCCGTCGCTCCGGGCAACAACATCCGATCGAGCGGCACCGCCCAATACGGCGACGACCTGCTCGAGCTCGCGCGCCGCGCGACGCCGATCAAGCGCCTCGGCACCCCGGACGAGGTCGCGAAGGTCATCCTCTTCCTCGCGAGCCGCGAGAACGATTTCATCACGGGAGCCGTCTACGGCGTCGACGGCGGCATGCCCCTTTGGGGCGACATCTGGTCCATCCCCGAGCCCGACACCAAGTGACGCGAACATGGATGATCCCTCGCGCGACAAGCCCCAAAACGAAGGCGAAGCCGATCCTGAAGGCCCGTTGTCCGACGGACAGGGCCAAGCGTCCGTCGAGCCGGTAGGGCCTTTGGATTCGAGCGCGCCGGCCTTGGGCCCCAACGCCGCTCCCCACGCGGCGCCCGGGGGCGCCGAGCCTCCGCCACAAGCCCCCTCCGCGCTCCCCGAGGTGATCTACGCGCCGCCCGCGAGCGTGCTCGCGCCCAAAGGGAGGTTCCTCGCGCGCGTCCGCGACACCGTCGTCGATTACGTGACAGGCCGCGATCCCACGGTGGGGTCGCTCTTTTGGCCGCTGCTCATCGTCTCGCTCATCCTCTTCACCCGCTCGCCCGCCACCAATTACATCTTCGACGAGCAGGAGGCCCTCCTCGCCAATCCCTACGTGAACGCGCAGGGAGGGCTCAAGTTCATCGACGCGATCCACCGCGATTTCTGGGGCCTGCCCGCCGACAGGAGCGTCGGCTCGTACCGCCCCATCCCCGACTTTTTGTGGCGCGCGCTCTGGGGCTTGTCCAAAAAGTCCGATGGCCTGTTCCGCCACCCGTTCATTCATCACATCTACAACGTCGTCTTTCACGCGTTGAACGGCGCTGTGCTCGGGCGCATCGCGTTCGCGTGGACGCGCCGCCGCGAGCTCGCGTACGCCGCGGGCTTCGTGTTCGTGATGTGCGCGGTGCTCACCGAGGCGGTGAGCGGCATCGTGGGGATCGCGGACGTGCTCGGCGGGCTCGGCGCTTTGTGCGCGCTCGCCGCGCTGTCGCTGCCCGGATGGGCGATGCCGTTCGCCGTGTTCATGGCCGTGATCTTCGGCCTCTTCTGCAAAGAGAGCGCGGTCGTTTGCGTGCCGCTCGTGCCGTTCGCGGCGCTGCTCGTCGCGCCGCTCACGCACCCGGAGAGGCCGGCGCGGGCGATGCGGACCTTCCTCGCGCTGGTGGGCGCGGGCGCCGCGTTTTACCTGTACGTCGAGCTCCGCAAGAAGTGGTTTTTGTCGCCGCTCCCCTCCGAGCTCAAGGTGCCTCCGCCCGAGGGCGCGTCGTTCTTCAAACGCGCCTCGTATGAGTTCTTGGTGTGGTTCCACCAAGCGCCTTTGCCCAAAGACCCGCTCAACAACCCGCTCGCCGAGGCCGACACGCCTCATCGCATCGCGGGCGCGCTGCGCGTGTATTTCCGCGGGCTCACCCAGGTGGTCTTCCCCAAGACGTTGAGCGGCGACTACTCATATCCTCAAGAGCCCACGCCGGACAGGCTCATTTTCCCGGAGAGCGTGCTCGGCGCTGCCTTCATGGCCCTTCCGCCGCTCGGATCGTTGGTGCTCTGGCTCGTCGCGCTCGTCCGCGAGCGCCGGTCGCGCTGGGAAGAGGCGCAGGCGCGCGCCCCGCGCGAGCCCACCGACCTTGGTCATTATCGCGAGATGCGGGTTCACGCGACGGCCGTCCCGGTGAAGAGCGAGGACACCCCGCGGCGAAGGCAAACCAGGATTTACGGGCTCTCGCTCACCCTCTTCGCCCTGGTCCTCGTGGCCGCCGACACATGGGTGCTGCGCCCGCGCGGGATCAGGCTCGAATGGCGCACGTTGCCCGCGACCTTGTTGTGCATCCCGCTCGGCATCCTCGGGCTCGGGCTCACGGTCGAGGGGCTGCCGCGCCTTCCCGCGCCGAGCATGAGCGCGCTCGGCAAATCGGGGCTCATCTTGGTGGGCATCGGCTTCACGTGGGTCGTGGTGAGCTACTTCCCCCACTCCAACATCCCTGTCGTGCTGCCCACCGTGCGCGCCGAGCGGTTCTGGTATTTCCCTGCGATCGGCACCACGTTGATCCTCGCGGTCGTCTTCGCGCTGATCCACCAAAAGGGGATCGCCCGGCAAAGGCCTTGGCTCGGCCCCGCGGTGTTCGGCGCCTTCGTGCTCTTTCAAGGCGTGCAGGCGTACCGGCACGCCATGGACTATCGCAACGACCTCGACTTTTGGGAGGCGACCAAGCGCGCCGTCCCGAACAGCGCCAAAGCGCATCTCAACTATTCGGTCATGAAGGGCGCGCGGCGCGACATGCAGACGCGCCTCGAAGAGAGCAAGATCGCGCGCAAGCTCGCGCCCAAATGGCCCATGGCCCACATCTACACGGGCGACACGCTCTGCCGGATGAACCGCTCCAAAGAGGCGTGGCCGTATTACAAAGAGGGCTTCCACCTCGGGCCCAATGACCTCTCGCTCATCGCGCTCGCGCTTCAGTGCTTGTACGACGAGAAGGAGCTCATGGCCCACGAGGAGGAGCTGCGCGACATCGCGGCCAAGCACGAGGGCACGTGGATCGCGTACCTCGCGATCGACACCCTCAACAACCATGAGAAGAACAAAGGCGTCGATCCCAAATACCGGCCGCGCGGGTACAACGAGGGGCCGAAGGACTGACGCGACGCTCGAAGCTCAGGGGACGTCGATTTGGACGTCCGCCTTCTTGCACGGGTCGTCGCCGCAGGCGCCGCTGATGGAGTCATACTCCGCGTACGACGGTGTGAAGCTCTGGCTCGCGATCTCGGCGCCGTCGAGGCCGACGGTGACGGAGAACGAAGGAGGGGAGTCGTAGAAGCTCACCACGAATTTGGACGGGACGATGGAGCTCATGAGGCACGTGGTGCCGTCCGCCACCTGCGCGCTGCCGTCGACGACGACAGCACATGTGCTCTCCCCGTCCGGCGTGGTCAGAGCGATGGTGTATGTGCCCGCGGCGAGCACACCCGACGCGGGAGCGACCGTGAGCGTGAGGCCTGCGGCACATTCGATGGGGTAGCACGAGGAGTTGCACGAGGCGTCGAGCGCGCCGAAGGCGGCGAGGACGGCGAACGCGAGGGCCCGATAGAAGAGTCGTTTCATGATGTGTTGCTCCTAAGCAAGTGATGAAGAAGTGTCGCGCGAGGGCCGCGACATAAGGATTGTAGGATAGCGCCCTTCGCGGCGGTGACAACGCCCTCGTGCGGCCCTCGATGAGACCACCTCTCAAGAGCGTTGAAGCAGCACAAAATCGACCGTTCGCCCGAGCTCGGCGCGGCGCCACGCCGGTACGATGGCCCCGAAGGTCGATCGAGGAGGCTCCGGCAATGAAACGTTATCTCGCCCCCGTGTTCGCGCTCTTCGTCATGGGATCAGGCATCGTCTCTTCCGCGTCGTGCGAGGCTGGGTGCGAGGGGCTCGACCTCTGTGGGTGCGCCACCAACTCCGCGTGCGTGGTCGTCCCCAAAGCCGGCGGCTGCGGCTGCGGCATCTCGGGCATCAGCGCGTGCCCCGGCTACGACGGGCCGCTCTGCAAGTGCCTCGGCGAATACGACCACTGCGAGGCGGCGTCTCAAGGCGGTTGGTGATCAGCGGAGCTTGCCTCCTTCGAGCGTCGTGATCTCTGCGCCGATCTCCTCGGCGAAGGCCCGATCGTGCGTCGCGATGAGCGCCGCGCGGCCCTCCGATAAGCGCCTTTGAACGAGCGAGGCGAGCGTCGCGATGCCGTCGCGATCCAAGCCGTTCGTGGGCTCGTCGAGCACGAGCAACATGGGATCTCCGGTGAGCGCGGCGAGGATCGCCGCGCGCCGCTTTTGGCCGAGCGAGAGCGCGCCGATGCGCTCTCCCAAGATCGCCTTCGCAGAGAGCATGTCGACGATGTCGTCGCCGGGCATGCTCGCGCGCTTGAGCGACGCGATGAGCGCGACCAATTCGCGTGCGACCAGATGCCCCGGCAGCTCGCTCACGTCGGGCACGTAGCCGATGGACGAGAGCGCGCGATCGCGATCGCGCGCGAGCGACGCGCCCGCGAGGATCACCTCGCCCTCGTCGGGCTCCGTCACGCCGGCCACGACGCGGAGGAGCGTGGATTTGCCGGCGCCATTTTCGCCCGCGATCACCACGAGGCTCGGCGCGTCGATCGCGAGCCGGACGCCGTCGAGCACGAACCTCCCGCCGAGCATCTTGCGCACGCCGCGCACGTCGAGGATCGACGCCGCGGGGCCGCGATCGCCGTCATCCCCGGCAGGCCTATTTTTCCCGGTGATCATCGCGATCATCGCGGCGGCGACGACGAGCGCGATGGGCGCGAGGCCGAGCGCGCCGAGCGCGCCGAGGGAGGCGAGCGCGAGGATCGTGATCGCGACGAGCGACGCGACGAAGAGGCCCCCGTCGATCTCGCCCGCGCGCGCGCCTTGATCCGCGCGCGCCGCTGCGATCGACGCGGCCGCGCCGAGGAGCACGCCGAGCGCCGAGCACGCCGCGGCGGAGGCGATCGCCGCGGGCGCACGCGTGCTGATCGCGCAGCCGAGGCCGATGATCGCGCCGCAAGCGCCGATCCAAAGCGCGGGGACGACGCGCGCCGCGAGCCACGCCACGCGGCGATCGATCGGCGAAGAAGCGACGACGGGCGCGAGCTCGCGCTCGGCGATGCGCACCGGGCCCGCGACGCCGCTCGCGGCGACCATGAGCGAAGGCACGGACGCGACGAGCGCGACGAGCGTCACGTCGCCCGGCGTGACGGCGCCCCGGTTGCGTGAGGCGATCGCCGCGACGACGCCTCCGCCGATCGCCGCGAGGAGCCCGCGGACGAGGCCCGATCGATCCACGCGCACGAGGCGCAGCGCGCACGCGATCGCGATCGCGACGACGGGGGACCTCGGCCGCGTGAGGAGCGCCGCGCGGAGATCCATGGGCGAAGCGCCGTCCGGGCCTCGGCGCCACGCGGCGCGGAGCGCGATCGCGAAGAGCGGGATCGCGAGCGCGAGGCGGAGCGCGTGCGGGATCACCGCGATCGCGATCACGGCGAGCGCGACGAGCGCGACGCGCTCGACGACGCCGCGCGCGCCCGCGACGGCGAAGGCCGAGATCGCAGCGCCGACGAGCGCCGCCGCGACGCCGGCGAGGATGCCGTCCCCCGCGGCCCACCCGACGCCCCACGGCAGCTCGATGAAGAGGAGCCCCGCGGCGGTCGCGGTGATGAGCGGCGCGCGCGTGCGAGGGAGCGATCGCAGGAGCAGGATCGATCGTTCGGCGATGAGCGCGCGGCTCGGCGCCGCGGCGAGCAGGAGCCACGTGATCCAGAGCGCGATCGCGGCGGCGGGCGATCGCGCGGCGAGCCTCGTCACGTCGCGCGGGGACAGGCCGTTGCCCGCGACGAGCACCATCGTGACGATGAAGATCCCGAGCACGAGCGGCAGCGCGCGCTCGGCGGCGCGGCGGCCGTGCGTCACCGCGAACATGCGGACGACGGCCGCGGCGGCGATCACAAAAGGCCCGCGATCGCCTCGCGATCTTTGCGTGTCGCGTCGATGAGCCGGCCCTCGATCAAGAAGGCGCCATCCTCGGCGCGGCACCGCGCGACCTTGATGCGCACCTTGGGTCCGCCCTCGATTTGCCCTGCGATCGGCGAGCCGGGCGCGGAC
This sequence comes from uncultured Polyangiaceae bacterium, assembly GCA_964437785.1. Lineage (GTDB taxonomy): Bacteria > Myxococcota_A > Polyangia > Polyangiales > Polyangiaceae > CAYTJL01. Next base: position 6,945 of record CAYTJL010000242.1, on the reverse strand, counting down.
GCTTTGGTCGATCGAACGCTCACCCGATCGTCGTCGATGGCGACGAACGCGCCCTCGCCGCCCTTGTCCCAGCGCACGATCGCGCTCACGACGGGCGCCTCCCCTCGCGCCCGCGCGACATCGCGGCGCGCGCCGCGCGCTCGGCGTCGCGCTCTTTGAGATCCTCGCGCCGGTCGTACTTCTTCTTGCCGCGCGCGAGCGCGATCTCGACCTTCACGCGGCCGTTCTTGAAGTAGAGCTTGGTCGCGGCCACGGTCATGCCGTCGCGCGAGATGGCGCGTTCGAGGGTCTGGATCTCGCGGGCGTGGAGCAGGAGCTTGCGCGAGCCCTTGGCGAGGTGGCCGAAGGCCGCGCCGGGCATCTCGGGGATGTTCACGCCGTGGAGGAAGGCCTCGCCTTTGATGATGGAGCACCATGCGTCCGAGAGGTCCGCCTTGCCGTCGCGCAGCATCTTCACCTCGGTGCCGATGAGCACGATCCCCGCTTCGAAGCGATCGCCGAGGTCGTAGTCGAACGTCGCGCGCTTGTTGCGCGCGATGAGCTTTTCGCCGGGTTTCTCTTTTTCTTTGCTCATGACCCTCGGAGCGGCGCCCTCGGGATAACATTGATCCCCGCGATGACCAAGGCCGCGCGCCCGCTCCTCTATCGGCTCATCGTCGATCCGCTCTGGGCCGGGCTCATCGGCGCGGGCTCGGCCATGTGGATCGGGGCCGCGCTCCTCGCGCTCCGCGAGATGAAGGCCATCGAGCGCTCGATGACCGAGGGGCTCCTCGCGCTCTTCGCGCTCCCGATCGCCACCTTCATGGGCGTGCGGTTCGGCTTTCGTGGGCCCGTCGCGAGCTACCCCGGGCTCGTCGGGCGCATCGTGGGCACGCTCCTCTTGGGCCTGCTCGTGTTCGTGGTCGCGGTGATCGGGCTCGAGACCTTGCACCGCTCGCTGCGGAGCTCATCGATCGAGCTGCCCCCGCCGGTGATGCTCGCGGCGTTGGGCGCGCCGCTCGCGGCGATCGCGATGCTGCGCTACGTGGGCCGCGAGGGCGTCCGCGCGATCGCGATCGCGCCCCGCGCCCGCGTGATCGCGATCGCGGCGGCCTCGGTCGTCGCGCAACAAGCGCTTTTGTGGCCCGCGTTCCGTTGTTATGCCCTCTTCAGCGAGGAGGCGTGTTGGGGCGAGGCCATGCGCGCGCGCAAGAACGACGATCGCGTGACCGCCGCGTCGCTGCTCGCGCGGGGCTGCTCGCTCGGGGACGGAGACGCGTGCGCCCTCGCTGCAAACGAGATGGCCGATCTCGTCGATGCCGAAGCGCTCCTCGACGCGGGCTGCTCGCGGGGGGACGAAGCGTGCTGCGACGCCCTCGATTTGCGGGCGTTCGCGAAGGGCTGCTCGCGTCATCGCGCGAGCGCGTGCCGCGCCGCGGGCGATCTGCTCCACCGGAAGGCGCAGCGGGGCGAGGCCCGCGGTTTCTATGAGCGCGCGTGCCTGCTCGGCGACGAGCCGTCGTGCGCGCGGTGAGCGTGCCCCCTTCCTTTCGCGCCGCGGTCTGTGCATGCTCGGACCTTCTCTCCCATGGGATCGCGTGACCTTCTCTTGATGATCGGCTTCTTGCGGAGCGGGAAGCTCTTCCCCTCCGCGGTGCCGCTCAAGGGCGTCCCCGATCACCGATCGCTGCGCATGATCCTCGACAGCATGAGCGAGCAGGAGATCGCGCTCTTCGGCAAGTCCGCGCGCGTCGTCGATCACGAGGACATGCGGCGCCGCGCGGTGGTCGCGTCGTGGTCGGGCGAGATCCTCTCGATCGGGACGCGCATCAGCGAGGTGCCCGATCCGGGCGTGATCCTCTGCCTGCTCTACGACGTGCCGTCGGAGGAGGCGCCGCTGCCGCCCGAGGTCTTCGTGCAGACGCTCCGCCGCTACGCGCTCCGCGACGCGGGGCTGCGCGCGCGCTTCGAAGTGCACGTGGACGACGCCGGCACGTGGGTGCCGCCGTGGCTCACGCCCGAGACGCGGCGGCAGAAGTCGCAGGAGGCGTTCGACGCGGCGATGAAGGTCGCGCGCGAGCACGGCTTCGCGCACGCGGCGCCGCTCTTCGAAGGCGTGCGCGGCGACTGCTTCCCGCAGGCGCAGGTGGCCATCGCGGTCTACGAGCTGCGCGAGCTCAACGACGAGGAGGGCGCGCTCCGCAGGCTCAACGAGGTCGTGCGCATCGAGCCCCGCAACATCGCGGCGCGCATCCAGCGCGCGAACATCTTGATGCGCGATCCGAGCCGCGAGATCGAGGCGGCGTCCGACTACCTCGCGGTGCTGCGCGAGCTGTCGCAGCCGGGCGCCGAGCCCTCGCGCGAGATCCGCGACGCCGCGATGACCTCGCTCTGGAAGCTCTCGGGCACGTACGCCAACCCGCGCAAGCTCGAGGCCGCGCTCACGCTCGCGCGCGACGATCCCGAGCGCGGCTTCGAGGCGCTCTCGCGCTACGTGCACACGCACCCGTGCGGCTGGGACGCGCAGGCGCACCTCGCGGCGCTCGCGCTCGCGCGGCAGCGCTTCGATCTCGCGTCGAAGCTCCTCATCAAGACGCGTTGGCTCTTCCCCGACGACGCGAACCCGCACTTTGTCTACGGGCAGGCGCTCGCGTCGAGCGGCAACCTGGAGGCGGCGCTCTCGGTGCTCGAGCACGCGGCCTCGCTCGCGCCGAGCGACGCCGACATCCAGCGCTGGCTCGTGTTCGTGCAGAAGAAGCTCTCGATCGCGGACAGCGCAGGGGTGCGGGCGGCGAGCGTCGACGTCGCGCGGCACGTCGCGCGATCGCTCTTCGTGCTCATCGGCGTGGTGCGCGAGGGCAAGGTCTATCCCTCGTCGATGGCGCTCAACAAGCTGCCGGGCGACGTCTCGCTCATGCTCGTCTTGCAAGCGCTCGCCAACCAAGAGCAGCGGCGCGCGGCGTACGGCGAGGCGCGCTCCACGAAGCGCGGGCTCGGCCCCCCTTCGAGCGGCCCGCTCTCCGAGGCGGTGCCTGTTTCGAGCGGGCCTCTGTCGTCGGGCTCAGGTCCTCCCTCCGCCGACGCCACGCTGCGCGACGTGGCCGAGCGCACGGCGCTGCTCGACTACATGGGCGAGCGGCTCAGCCCGGATCAGACCGTGGGCACGGTCAACGATCCCGGCGTTGTCGTCGCGGCGCTCTACGACGACGCCGGGCGCGACGAGAGCGGGCGCTTCGTGCTCTCGCCCGAGCCGGGCGAGGTTCACCGGGCCATCTTGGCCATCGCGCGCAAGCACTCGGAGATCAGCGGCAAGCTCGACAGGCACCTTCGGTCCGCCGACGCGACGCTCAAGTCCCGTTTGGACGTTTGATACGAGAGAGCTTGTCGGGCGCGAGCACGCTGAGCACGCGCGTGATCTTGCCTGTTTGATCGACGTCGACGGTGAAGATGGATAAAGGCGCGATCCGCTCGTGCACCTGCGCGTGCGCGATCACGAGGGCAGGAGATCCGTTGAGCGTGCAGAGGGACCACGCGAGCGGGGGAGGGTTCTTTTTGACGAGGCCGAGCCAGAGCCGCGCGACCTTCTTTTTGCCCAAGATGGGGATGCCCGCGGCCAGGTAGACCCCGCCGCCGTCGGAGAGCGATTGGACGTCTTCGGCGAGCAGCGCCTCGACCGCGGAGACGTCTTGTTCGGCGAGCCCTTGCAGAAAGCGCATCAGCGCGATCTTCGACCGCTCCACGATCGCAGGGGTCTTTACGGTCCGCGCGCTCTCATAAGGCTCGACCGCGCGCCGCGCGCGGTGGTGGGTCGTCTTGACGTTGGGCTCGGACATGTGGAGCGCCTCGGCCGTCTCTTTGACCGAATAATCGAACACGTCGCGGAGCAGGAGCACGGCGCGCTGAGAGGGGGTGAGCGTCTCCAGCGCCAGCAAGAAGGCGAACGAGACGCTCTCCAAGAGGTCATAACGGGCGACGGTGCTCGCGCCCGGCTCGTCGATCTCGTAAGCCGGCGGCTCGTCGCCCGACGACGTCTCGACGGGTGAGGGGAGCCAAGGCCCTTTGTACGCGCGGCGCTTGCGCTTGCGCAGGTGGTCTTTGGCCAGGTTCACCGCCACGCGGACGAGCCAGGGCCGGAGAGGCGTATCGAGCCTCGCCGGGGGCCGCTCGACCGCGCGGAGGAAGGTCTCTTGGACCAGATCCTCCGCGTCGGCGGCGCTGCCCGTCATGCGATAGCAGAGGCCCCGGAGGAAGCGCTCGTGCTCGTGGAGATCCGTTTGCATTGCTCAAGCACCTTTACGCTCGCTGCTTTGGCGCTCGCGAAGCTCGCGTCCGCGAGCAATCCCTCATTGCCGACCCAATCCCCCGCCAGATAAGCGCCTTGGACGCCCGGCACCTCGACGCCGGGCCGGCCCGCGAGCCCGCCGTTCGAAGCCTCGGGCAAGGCGTTGTACACCGTCAGCGACGGCAAAAAGTGCCTGTCGACGACCTCGCTTTTGTATCCGGGCTGCATCTTCTCCACGAGCGCTTCGAGCTCCTCGGCGCCGACGTGCTCGCCCGTGGGCAGATACGCCGCGGCGTGGATCACCGCGCCTCCTTCGGGGGCGAGCTTGGCCCAACGCGTGTGGACCGACATGTAAAGCGGTCTGTCGAGCCCGAGCGCGAAGGTGGCGCCGGGATCAGGCAGCTTTCGAAGGGCCAGGTCGAGGCACGCGGCGCGCACCGGGATCATGCGTTGAGCGGCCTCGGCGAGCGCGGCGCTCTCGGGCACGAGCGATGAGGCGACGCCCGGCGTATTGGCGATGAGCACGGCGTCGGCGTCGATCCGGCCGCCGTCCGCGAGCAAGAACCCTTTGGCGCGGCCGCGGTCGACCATCACGCGCTCGACCTTGACCCCGGTTTGGATCGTGACGCGGGCTTCTTTTGCCGCGCGCGCGAGGCTGTCGACCATGGTCTGCCACCCTCCGTCCAGGTAAAGCACGTTGTGCTTGAACGCCGTTTGGACCTGCCGAACCGCGACGCCCATCGAGAACCGCGTGAAATCGGCCGTGTACGACGAGACGCGGATCAGGCCGGAGATCATGTCGCTCACGGCCGGGGAGCGCGTATTGCGAGAGAGCCAATCGGCCACGGTCGTCCCGTCGAGGGGCTTGGGATCGAGCGAGGAGAGGCGCGCGAGCATCTTGCCGGTGGCGACCTTGTCGCCGAGCGAGAAGAGCCCTGTCGTCATGAGCGAGAGCAGGCCCGAAGGCAGGGTGTGGCGCTCTCCGCCGCGGATCGCGAAGGCGCCCGAGGTGCCGGGCGCGTGGCCGCTCACGGGGATGCCGAGCTCGTCGAGGACGCGTTTGCCCGCGCCGCCTGCGTAGAGCGCGTGGGGGCCCATGTTGAGATGGAAGCCTTGCCGGTCGCGCGTCGCGCCCCGGCCGCCGAGCGCGCTGCCCTTTTCGAGCAAGGTGACGCGGAGCCCGGCCCGCCCGAGGTGAACGGCCGCGACGAGGCCTGCGACGCCGCCGCCGGCGATGGCCACATGAGGAGGACGAGAGGAGGTTGCGTTGGTCATGGGTTTTGTGCCTTCCTGATGCCCTCACGTCCGATGGCCCACGAAGGTTACGAGGTTCGAAATTTTTTTGCGACGGCCGCCCGGGGCACCGAGGGCGCGGTCCGGGACGAGCTGCGCGACCTGCGTTTCCGGGGCGTGCGCGCCGAGCGCGGGGGCGTGTCGTTCGAGGGGCCGCTCATCGAGGGCTTTCACGCCTGCCTCGCGCTTCGTACGCCGCTCCGCGTGCTCATGAAGCTCGGCGCGTTCGCGTGCCCGAGCGGCGAGGCGCTCTACGAGGGGGCGCGCGCGATCGATTGGCTGCCGCTGCTCACGCCCCGCCACACGCTCGCGATCCGGGCGTTTTGCCGGTCGAGCGCGCTCACCCATTCGCAGTTCATCGCGCAGAAGACCAAAGACGCGATCGTCGATCAGATCCGCGATCGCGTCGGCGCGCGGCCGAGCGTGAGCCTCGACGATCCCGACGTCGCGATCTTCGTTCACGTGGTGCGCGACGAGGCCACGATCTACGCGGACCTCTCGGGCGGGTCGATGCACAAGCGCGGATACCGCGCGCGGGCGCAGGAGGCGCCGCTCAAGGAGAGCCTCGCGGCGGCGCTGCTCCGGCTCGCGGGGTGGGATCGAACGCTGCCGTTCCTTGATCCGATGTGCGGCTCGGGCACGTTCGCGATCGAGGCGGCGCTCTGGTCGCGGCGCATCGCGCCCGGGCTCCTCCGCGATCGCTTCGGCTTCGAGCGATGGGCGAGCCACGGTGATCGCGAGGCGCGTGAGGTCGCGGATCTCCGCGCGGAGGCGCGCGACGCGATCCTCCGCGACGGGCCGCGGATCGAGGCGCGTGACGCCGATCCCGAGAGCGTCGCGATCGCGGCCGAGAACGCGGAGCGCGCGGGCGTGAGCGTCATCTTTTCGAGAAGGCGGGTGGAGGATCTCGAGCGGTCTTCGTCCCCCGGGCTCATCCTCACGAACCCTCCTTATGGAGAGCGGCTCGCGTCGCCCGAGGACCTTTATCGTGGGATGGCGCGCGCGCTCCGCGGCAGATCCAAGCACACCGTGGCGATCCTCTCGGGCACGCCCCTCATCGCGCGGGCCATGCAGATCCGGGCTGACCGCGAGCACACGGTGTACAACGGAGACATCGAGTGCCGGCTGCTCACGTATTCGATCCGGTGAGCGGAGCTGAATTTACGGGGCGGGGGTGGCTCGCGCGCCTGCTTGAGCCGTGAGCCACGCGATGAGGCGCTCGCCTTCGAGGGAGAAGGCGAGGTGTTGAATTTCGTCCGGGTCTCCAGTTTGAGCACGGGCCGAGAGCGCCTGTTGCTCCGCGTCGGTGGGTGGGCGCCCCGCGTGGCGCATGAAGAGATGGCGCAACATCCCGGTCACCGCCTTTTGCTGGCCGCGCTGCTCACCGAGCG
>CAYTJL010000241.1:7251-14601 GCA_964437785.1 uncultured Polyangiaceae bacterium | reverse complement strand
TCTCCGATTTCGTAGAGGCCCTATTTGGAAAAATTCCTAATTGACGAAGCCCAGCGTGGGCTGTTACCTTCATGGCTTGTTCGTGCTCGTGTCCATTCGGTGACGAGCGCGTTCCTAAACCATGCTCAAGAACATTGGGTCCAACTGGGCGCTGGCGATCCTTCAGATCGTCGTCTTGATCCAGCTCACCCCGATTCAGGTACGGGTCCTCGGAGACGATGCAAATGGAGCATGGCTCACCATCGCTTCGCTCACGAGCGTGCTCTCGCTCTTCATCTTGGGCGTGCCGATGGCGAGCGTGCGGTTCATCGCGCAGGAGGTAGCCAAAAAGAGCACCGAGGGGGTCAATCGTGCGATCGCGACCTGCCTCGCTATGTGCCTCGCGCTCGGGGCGTTTTCCATCGTGGTGGGCGCGGCGCTCTCCTTCTTCTTCGAGCAGGCCTATCTGCGATCCGCGGCGTGGGAGATCCTCGGCGAGAGCAGGCGCTCTGAGGCGCGTATCGCCTATTGGCTCACCGTGGGACAGGTCGGGCTCGCGTTCGCCGCGCAGCTGCCGTTTGGCATCTTGGACGCTCATCACGACTTCGTCGCGCGGAATTTGGTCAAGGTCACCGGGCTCGTGGTGCGCATCGCGCTCATCGCGGGCGTGCTGCGCTATTATCCCTCGCTCATCCTGCTCGCCGTCGTGCAGATCGCGTGTATGTCGGTCGAATTCGCGGCCGCGATGGTCTTGATCCGCCGCCGCTGCCCCGGCGTCCGCTTCGGCCTCGCGGGCGCGGATCGCGCGGAGGCGCGCAGGATCTTGGGGTTCTCGGTCTTCGCGCTCTTCCTCAACATCGGGTCGCAGCTCGCGTTTCGGTCCGACGCGCTCGTCATCAGCGCCTATCTCCCGCCCGCGAACGGCACGTATTTCGACGTCGGCAACAAGTTCTTTCCTCCGCTCGCGGAGGTGATGCTCGGCATCGGCATGGTGGTGATGCCCACCGCCGTAAAGCTTCAAGCGACCGGCGACCTCGCTGAGCTCAAGCGCGTTTATCTGCAATGGACCAAGGTCGCGCTCTCCATCTCGATCCTCGTCGGGATCTACCTCCTCGTGCTCGGCCCCGAGTTCATCGCGTGGTGGATGGGGCCGGCCTTCGCGTGGAAGTCCGGCCGCGTCGTCCAGCTCCTGATGTTGTCGTACGTGATCTTCTTGCCCGTCCGCGGCGTGGCGGTCCCTATCCTCACCGGGCTCGGAAAGCCGGGCAAACCCGCGCTCCTGCTGCTCGCGATGGGCGGCGTCAACCTGGTCTTGAGCCTCCTCCTGGTGAAGCCTTATGGCATCTTCGGGGTGGCCCTCGGCACCGCGATCCCCAACGTCATCTTCTCCATCGCCGTGACGGTCATCGCGTGTCGCGAGGTGGGGGTCACGCTCAAAGAGCACCTCGGCTACGTCGTGAGCCGAGCGGCGATCGGCGCGGTCCCTCTCTTCCTCATCATGCTCGTGTTGAAGCGCAACCTCCGCCTCTTCCCGCTCGACGCGCCCCGCTGGAGGCTCTTCATTCCGCTCTTCACGTCGGGCATCGGCATCGTGGCCATCTTCGCGGTCGCGTGGATCTTCTTCGTGTACAAGAACGATCCCTACCTCGATTTGGCGGGCAAGGTGGGCCGCATGCTCCCGGGGAGGTTCAAAGCACGCTCCCGCGAGGCCGCGCGCGGTGAAGGCGAGCAATGACGCCGCTCGCCTACGCCCTCGCGGGCTCCGCGGCGCTCTGCGCGCTCCCCGTCGCCGAGATCGCGGCGCGGCAGATCCTCGGCCGGGGCGGGTATTATCGCTACATCCCCAACTTCCGTGTCCACATGGAGCTCGACCGCGACGCGCTCCCGGCGCTCGACCCCGTGGCCCGTTTTTACATCAACGAGGATGGCGAGCGCGGCGGGCCGGCGCCCAAGCCCGGAGAGGACGTCTTTCGGGCGTTGGTCATCGGCGGGAGCGCGGCAGAGTGTTATTTCTTGGATCAAGCGCGCACGTGGGCGGCCGTCGTCGAGCGCGAGCTCAACGAGCCCGAAGCGCTCGCGGCGCTCGGGGCCCCGCGCGCCCACGTGGGCAACATCTCGCGCGCCATCGTGCCTTGCAGCGGGCTTTGCACCATCCTCGAACGGAGCTTGCCCCGCTATCCCAAGCTCGATTTGATCCTGATCATGACGGCGGCGAGCGACCTCGTCAAATGGCTCGAACAGAAGATGCCCGCCACGATGCCGCCCGCCGCCCTCCCGACCGACGCGCTCTTCGAGCAGCACCCGGAGCACCGTTGGGGCCTCTCTCTCAAGCGATCTGCCTCATGGGCCTTGCTCGCGCGCACGCGCCGCAGGTTGCTCGCGCCCGTCGCGCGCACGCACGGCGACGGCGCGTGGATGCACCGCGTGCGGCAGATGCGCGCGCGGGCCGAGCGCTTGATCGACCGCGTGGACGATCCGTCCCCTCCTATCGAGGCGTTCGACACCCACTTTCGTCGCCTCATCGCCATCGCCAAGAGCAAGTCTCCGCGCGTCATCGTGGCGCGCCAACCGTGGTTCGAAAAAGACTACACGTCTGACGAGAGCTCGATGTTCTGGAATTTCGGGCTGGGCCGTCCCTACAAAGAGGAGGTCAAGGTGTACATCGATCTCCGCGAGGTTCGAAGGCTCATGCGCCTCATGGATGAGACCGCGTCGGCGGCTGCGCGCGACATGGGCGTCGAGCAGATCGATCTCATGCCGGTCATCGAGCACTCGACGAGGAGCTTTTACGACTTGCTCCACTTCACCCCCGCGGGCGCCGAGGCGGTCGGGGCGGCCGTCGCGAAGGCCATCATCGAGAGAGGGTGAGCGCTCAATCCGTGGTGGGGACGCCGGCGAGGCCGTCGGCGAAGACCGTCTTCGCCGCGCTCAAGAGGGCCTCTGTCCGGTTGCCGAGCACCTCATACACGATCGACAAGGGCTCTCCGCCCTCGGGCGTGTCGTGGAGCCCGAGCGAGGCGCACACGAAGTGCTCGTGGACCGCGCGATAGAGCTGCTCGCCGATGAAGAGCGGATAAACGCTCGTCGTGTCGCGCGGGCGGGTGAGCTGGGCCGCGAGCTTCACGACGGGCCCAAACGGTGTGTAATCGAGCCTCCCCGCCGCGCGCGAGCCGAGCCCGCCGAAGAGCACGCTCCCCGACTCCGCCCCGACGATCACGGGATCGGCCTTGTTCGTCGCGAGCCGCTCGCGCGCCGCGAGGCACGCCTCGATCGCGCGCGTCGCGTGGTCTCTGCCGCGGAAGACCGTCATCATCAGCTCTCCTACGAACTTGTCGAGCGACCCGCCGCGGGCGAGCACCTCGGGCACGATCCAATCGAGCTTGGCATTGAGCGCGCGCACCGCCGCGTCAGGCGTCGTCTCGCCGCGCTGGTGCGCCCCGGGATCGAGGTCGAAGAAGGCGACCGTCGCCGGCGCCGCCTCGTTCATCACACCTTCGTCCGCGCGCAGGATGGGCATGAGCCGCTCGACGACGCCCGCGCTCACGAACTTGCGGAGCACCGAATTCTCCTCCGCCGAGCTCACCGTGACGCGCAGCTCGCGAACGAGCTTGACGGTCTTGGCGACGGTGATGTCGAGATCGGTGAGGTCCACGGGCTTCATCAAGAAATCAAAGGCGCCGCGGTTCATCGCGGTGCGGATGTTGGCGACGTCGCCGTACGCGGAGAGCATCACCACCTTGGCGACCGGGTTCACCTCACCCACCTTGCCGAGCAGGGTGAGCCCGTCCATGCGAGGCATGTTGATGTCGCTCAGGACCACGTCGATATCGGGGTTCTTGGCGAGCTCGGCGAGCGCGGCCTCACCGTCGGTCGCGAACAGAAACTCATACTCTTTGGCGCGGATCTTTTGGCGAAAGCGCTGGCGCATCAGCAGCGCCACGTCGGGCTCGTCGTCGACCACCAGGATCTTCGCGGCGCGCGCGGGCTTGCTCTTGGGATCGAGCGCCGAGAACGCGGCGGCGAGCTCGCGCGCGGAGGCGAAGCGCGCGGCGGGGTCTTTGGCGAGCGCGCGCTCGAAGAACGCGTCGACCTCGGGCCCCAGATCGGCCGCGACGCTCGTCGGGGGCGGGACGGGATCACCGCAGATCTCGAGCAAGAGATCGCCGAGCCCCTCGGCGGCGAACGGCAGACAACCCGTGAGCGCGCGGTACGCGACGACGCCGAGCGACCACAGATCCGCGCGGTGATCGACGCTCTTTGCGCCTCGCACCTGCTCCGGGCTCATGTAATGAGGCGTCCCGAGCAAGGCGCCCGCTTTGGTCGCGTGGAAGTCGAGCCCCTGTGTGTCGGAGAGCGCCGCGACGCCGAAATCGAGCACCTTGACGACCTCTTCGGTGTCGACCTTGGCGAGGAAGATGTTGGCGGGCTTGAGATCGCGGTGCACGATGCCCGCGGCGTGCGCGGCGGCGAGGCCTTTGGCCGCTTGAAGGAGGATGGGGATGGCCGCGGCGACAGGGAGCTTGCGTTGGCGGTTGAGGCGTGTCTGGAGGTCCTCTCCGTCGAGCAGCTCCATCACGATGTACGGGGCGTCCCCGTCGACCCCGAAGTCGTAAATCTGCACGACGTGCGGGTTCTTGAGCTGCGCGATCGCGAGCGCCTCCCGCTCGAACCGCGCGCGCGCGCCGGGCTTCTGCACGTGCTCCGCGCTCATGCGTTTGATCGCCACGCGCCGCTTCAGCGCGCCGTCGAAGGCCACCCAAATGGCCCCCATGCCGCCGCGGGCGATCTCGCGTTCGAGGCTGTATTTTCCGATGACGGGAGGCTCCTCCACGGTGCGAGCGTACCGAGCAACGCCCTCTCGTTGCAACCGACGTTTGACGTGAACGCGCCTCGACAAGCCGGGCGAAGAGCGGGTACGCTCGGCCGCCCCCATGTTCGTCGTCTTCGTAACGCCCTTCTTCAACGACAATGCGATCCGCTTCTTCTCGACGTTGGCGTCGGTCCCCGGCGTGCGCGCCGCGGCCGTGTGCCAAGAGCCCGAGATGGCGTTGCCCGACCTCGTGCGCGCGCAGCTCTCGGGGCACTACCGGGTGCAAAACGCGCTCGACGGCGCCGAGGTCACGCGCGCCGCGCGCTGGCTCGCGGCAGCGCGCGGGCCCATTCACCGCATCCTCGCCATCAACGAATATGTGCAAGCGCAGGTCGCCGAGGCGCGCGAGGCGCTCGGCGTCGAGGGCATGGGCGTCGAGGCGGCCAAAAACTTCCGCGACAAAGCCAGGATGAAAGACATCCTCCGCGCGGCCTCGGTGCCGTGCGCGCGCCACGCCCTCGCCGCGGGGGCCGAGGCCGCATGGCGCTTCGTGGGCGAGGTGGGCTATCCGGTCATCATGAAGCCTCCGGCGGGCGCGGGCGCGCGGTCGACCTATCGTATCGAGGGCCCCGAGGGCATGGCGCGCGCGCTCGCCGAGAGCGCGCCGACCGCGGCGTCCCCCGTGGTGATCGAGGAGATGGTGACGGGCGAGGAGCACTCGTTCGACGCCGTGGTGATCGGCGGCAAACCCATCTGGTCCTCGCTGACGCGTTATCTGCCGACGCCGCTCGAAGCCATGGAGAACCCGTGGATCCAGTGGTGCGTGCTGCTCCCGCGCGAGATCGACGACCCCCGCTACGACGCGATCCGCGAGCACGGGTTTCGTGCGCTCGCGGCGCTCGGGCTCGACACGGGCATTTGTCACATGGAGTGGTTTCGGAGGGCGGATGGGAGCGTGATGATCTCGGAGGTCGGGGCGAGGCCCGGCGGGGCGCAGATCGTCACGCTCGCGTCGCGCGCGCACGACTTCGACCTTTATAGCGAGTGGGCGCAATTGATGCTCTTTGGCACCTTCGATCCGCCCGAGGCGCGGCGTTACGCGGCCGGAGCCGCGTTCTTGCGCGCGCAGGGGGAGGGGACGGTCAAGGCCGTTTGGGGCCTCGACCGCGTCGAGCGCGAGCTCGGTCATCTCGTGACCGACGTGAGCTTGCCTGTCGTGGGAAAGGCCAAGTCCGAGAGCTACGAGGGAGACGGCTACATCCTCGTCAAGCACGAGGACACGCGCGTCGTCGAGGACGCGCTCGGCACGATCATTCGCTCTGTGCGCGTCGAGGCTGGTTGATCAAACGGGCTGTCAAGCCATCTCCAGCATGAGCCGGGAGAGCGCGCGCTCGGCCTCGGGCGCCGCGCCCTTGGCGAAGGCGGCGAGCTTGGCGAGCGGCGAAGAGAGGGAGAACGTGACGCGCGTCGCGTCGCCGTCGGTCGCGAAGCGATAGCCGATGTGGACGCCCAGCAAAGGCACCACGTACGAGAACCGCTCGTCCGGCGAATGGTCGACCACCGCGGTGACGCCGGCGATGGGGATGGGCACGATGGGGGCTTTGTAGATCCAGCCCCAGAGAGAGCCCCTCCCGCTCCCCGCGATGCGCCGGTAACGGGTGTGCTCGGGCCACCATCGCTCCATGTTCTGAAGATCGCTGACGAACGAGAACACCTGATCCCGCGGCGCGGGCACGAGGAGCGACCCGGTGAGGCTAAACCCTTCGACGTTGAGCAGTCCCATACTCGCTTCATCCCCTCTTCTGCGCGACGGCCATCAAATAAGGCCCCATCCCAAGGGCCCTGTCGACCGCCGCATAAATCCCCTTGTAGATCCGAAAATGCAGGCTCCCACGCGCTCCGCCGCGCGCGTAGCTCACGGCGCGCGCGCCTTTGCACCCAGCCTCTTCGAGCAGGCGGACGAGGTGCTTGCCTTGGAACACGAACGTGTGCTCGGTCACCGTGCGATACGGCGCGGGCTCGCCGCGGAGCTTGGCCCGGACGACCGCGCGCACGTATTCGGCGATCCAAAGGTCCTCGGTGGTGATCACCACCGCTCCGCCGGGCCTCGCGAGCGCGACGAGCCGCGCGACGAACTCCCTCGGATCGAGGACGTGCTCGATGACCTGGAACGACGCGGCCACGTCGAAGCGGCCTTGATCCGCGGGGTCATCGAGGCTCGCCCGCTCGACCACGTCGAGCCCTTTGGACCGGCAGAACGCGGCCGCCGCGGGGCTCAGCTCAGCCCCTTTGACGGTGAAGCCGCGGCGCTGAAACAAGGCGAGGAGCGAGCCGTGCCCACACCCCACCTCGGCGAGCGACCCGCGCGCAGGCGGCGGAAACCCTGCCCACAGCCGCTCCATCCATGGGATCTCGTAGAGCGGATAATCGCGCACGTTCTCGGCGAAATGAGCCTCCGCCTCGGTGGGGTGCTCCTCGTAATAACGTTCGGTGTAATAGCGGCGGAGGTCCTCTTCGGTGGCCTGCGGCTGCGCCATCACGAGGCCGCAGCCCCGGCAACG
>CAYTJL010000241.1:0-7151 GCA_964437785.1 uncultured Polyangiaceae bacterium | reverse complement strand
GCGTCGAGCGAGAAGGGCCGGAGCGCGGGAGATCCACAGAGAGGGCACGAGAGGACGTGGCGCATCGCGGGGCAAAAACCGAGGAGAGAAGAGGGCGCTTGCGGATCGGGGGGGGCTCTGGTAAGCGGGGCGGCTCAATCGCCGCGCGGGTCATCCCGCGCACCTCGAAAGGAAGCACCACCATGAAGAGCCCGCTCACGATCGTCAAGGAGAAGTTCGGCGACAAGGACAAGCTGGTCGAGGCCGTCAAAGCGCTCGCCACCGAGGACCTCTGGCTCTCGCGCACCAACAAGGACCACGGCGGCGACCGCGATCTCGCGAACGTGTCGAACGCCAAGCTCCTCCGCCTCCACGCCATCCTCTCCGAGGTCAAAGAGGCGTTCGGCTCCCGCGCCAAGCTCATCGACTCCATCTTGGAGCTGGAGAAGCGCTCCAAGGACACCGGCCTCCGCGACCGCCTCGGCACCTACCCCGTGCCGCGCCTCTACGACCTCTACAAGAGCGCCAAGAAGCGCGGCAAGGCCGCCGCCAAGGCCGCGAGCTGAGCTCTACGGCAGCTCGAACGAGTCGAAGATCTGCGTGATCTCCGGCTCCACGAGCGCGGCGTCGCGCGTGTCGTACGACGCGATCAGCTGGACGCCGCGCCGCCCGTCAGTCCACACCAAGACCTTCCTGCCGACGGCGCTCCCGTCGACCTTGCCCTGCGCGTGGATCACCATCCCGCGCTTGGGGTCGTTGCGATACGCCGTGCGGCTCGCCACGGTGAACGACGCGTCGCCGTCCTTCAAGTTGTTGACGACCGCGTCGACGAAGCGATCGAGGGTGATCACGCCGGCGTCGACCTCCTCGGCGATGATCATCAGGTGAGCTTGTTTTTGAGGCCACACGAGCCAGCGCTCGATCACGGCGTTGTCCTTGGCGACGAAGGCCTGTTTGCGAGCGTGCCAGTGCGACCCAGGCGCCTTGAACGAATAAGGCAGCTTGACCCCGCGCACCACGCTCACGGGCGTGGGCTCGACGTCCTCCGGCACGCTCGCGAGCGTGGCTTGAGGCAGCCGGAACGAGTCGATGATCGCGGTGAGCTCGGCCTCCGTCGCCGCGGAGCGCTCTTTGGGCGTACAGGCCACGATCTGAAACGCGTGCTCGAACGTGGTCGCGATCCCGTAGATGTACTCGAACGGGTTGTTCTCCACGATCATGCTGAGCCGCACCATCCTGCCGTTGTCGGGGTAGGCGCGCCACGGCCCCCGGTGCGTGATTTGGAACCCGCGAGAGGCCTTGAGGGCGCCCATCACGGCGTCGACGTAGGCGTCGACGGAGATCGTCTTTCCGGGCGCGTCTTCGGTGATGACGAGCACCTCGGATCCCGTGTCCGGGCGCACGAGCCACGCCTCGACCCCAGGGCCCATGGGCCGTGACGGATTGGGCTTGAGGTGAAACCACTTCTTGTCCGGGAGATCGATCTCCCACGCGATCGCCTTGGCGCCGCGAAGCCGGCTCACGGGCGGCCCCTCGATGTCGCCGCGCATCGACGCCGCGAGCGACGCGACGGGGTTCTTGCCGGTCACGATGGATGCCAAACCCACGATCTCGACGATGCCATAGAGGCCAAACGCACACGAGGCCACGAGGATGCGCGCGCGCCCGGCGTCGCCGATGAGGAGGGCGAGGAGCGCGCCCGACATCGCGATTTGCATGACCATGGCGAACGGGCCGTTCATCCACGCGAGCGCCGCGCCGACCACGAGGCCGAGCGAACAACGGAGGATGGCCCACGTCGCGAGGCTCCGGGCGCCGGAGAGCAGCACCGCGCCGATGAGCACGTCGATGAGCGCGGGGCCTAGCCCGAACATCGGCCTCAACGCCTGGGTCGTCGGGTTGGGCGCCTCTTTGATGAGCACCGACTCCGCGAAGATGAAGGCCGCGTTGAGCAACATCAACGCTCCTGCGATGCGCTGTCCTTTGCTCGCCCGCGTGGGCTTGTTGAGCGGGATCTCGGGCAAAGGCTCGGGCGCGGCGGCGGGGGGCGCATAAGGGTTTTTGGAGCTGCCTTTGGAGGCCGCGTGAGCCTCCGCGCCGGGCTTTGGATCGGACTGCGGATCGGGCTGCGGATCGGGCTGCGGGTCAGGCTCTGAGCCGTGGGGGGCTTCCTCTTCCATGCGTGACATTGTCTTGTCACGATAGAGGCACCGCGGTTTTCCAGGATGGAAAATCGTAACAAGGGACTTGCGCGCGGGCCCGTTGTCACACAATTGTAACGATCTCGTGGCTGTGCTTCCGCTTCCTCCTCCGCCCGGCTCGCCCCTCGACGAAGGGCGTCCTTCCGCGCCCGACGCGGGCGTGAGCGCGCCGCGCGGCAACAAGCGCAGGCCGCAGGCGAGGCTCCGCGCGGTCAGCGCAGGAGAGGACGCGGCGAGCGCGCCGGCCCACGGCGGGCAGATCTCGGAGTGGGCCTCGCTGTTCGGCGATCTCGCGCGGCGCACGTCGATCGCGCCTGCGGGCGAAGGGCCGCCGGTCGAGTGGCGCGTCCACGATCGCACGCACCTCGAGTTCGCCATCGACTATCCGATCGCGGAGGGCCCGCGCCGCTACACGTGGGAGGCTTATTTCTTCGTGCCGGAGAGCTTCCGTTTGCACGAGGACACGTACGACAAGAAGGCCATTTACAACGACCTTTGGTCGTACGTCCGCTACGACGTGCCCGCGGTGAAGTTCTACGATCTCGCGCGGCGCGACGCGCGATCGGCGCTCGGCAAAGCAGAGCTCGCGCTCGAAGCGTGCGCGGGCAAAGCCGCGGGCTCGCGCGAGGCGGCCGAGGCGATGCGCAGGCTCCGTTTGTTCGCGTGCCTCGTGCGCGCGTCGGGGCTCTCGGCGATGCGCGAGGTCGAGGGCGAGATCGACGCGCCCGAGCGCGATCCCAAGGTCAAAGAGCTCATCCCTCCTTCGTGCGCGCCCCCGTGCGACGGCAGGCTGATGCGCCCTTCGTTCTCGGCCGATCACGGCTCCTCGGAGGATCGTTTGGTAGGCGCGGGCGTCTCGTTCGTGACGACCTCGGCCGAGGTGACGCGCGCGCTGCGCGACGTGCTCGGACATGCCGAGTCGCTCGCGCTGCCCGACGACGTCCGCACCGCCGCGCGCTGGATCGATGAGGACGTGTCGCTCGTGATCGAGACGTTCTGCGCGTCGCTCGGCATCTCGATCGGCGGCGCGGATCCGCACGCGTCGGGCGAGGGCAGCGCCGCGCGGCGTACGCTCGCCGAGAAGCTCGCGGCGCGCGCGGTCGAGGAGGCGAGGCACCGCAAGGCACGTGGCATGAGCTCGGTGGGCGTCGCGGGCGCGCGCGATCGCGACGTGGAGCATTTGGAGTTTCGCCGTCACGTGTTGAAGCGCTTCACGTCGTCGGTGCTCTGGCTCTCGCTCCAGGTGCGCGAGGGCGCGGCGTGGGTGGTGCACGCGCTCTACGCGGTCGCCGCGGCGCTCGCGATGGCCTTCGCGCTCGGCGCGAGCTTCAGCACCACGCCGGGCGGGGACAGCTTCTTTCGTTATGCGGTGATCGTGGTCCTCGCGTACGCGGTCAAAGATCGCATGAAGGCGTTCTTGCAAAACGTCTTCGCGGGCTGGATCGCCAAGCGCTTCCCCGATCGCAAATGGACCATCTTCGATCGCGAGCGCGGGCGCGAGGTGGGCAGCGTCCACGAGCGCGCGGGCTTCTTGCCGTTTCGGAGTTTGCCCGCCGAGGTGCTCGAGCGGCGCCGCGTGACGCGCGAGCACGCGCTCGAAGAGCAGGCGCGGCCCGAGCGCGTGCTCTGGCACCAAAAGACGGTGGAGGTCGAGCCCGTCAAGCGCGATGAGAGCGGCGGCGAGAGCGCGGACTTTCGGATGATGACCGAGATCTTCCGGCTCAATTTGCGGCCTTGGCTCGTTCACACCGACGATCCCAACCGCGCCATCGTCTTCGCCGACCCCGACGACGCGCTCGTCTATTCGGCCACGGCGCGGCGGGTCTACAACATCAACGTGGTCTATCGTTTGAACGCCGAGGGCCCTGGATCGAGCGCGCCTTGGCACCGCCTCCGCCTCGTCGTGTCGCGCAAAGGCATCGAGCGCATCGAGCCTATCGACGCGCGGTGACGAATCGGGCATCACGCGCCTCGTGACGACCCCGCTCGACCCTCATCTCTTCGGCGCGCAACCGTGCTTCGGCTGCGCGCAGGATCATCCCATCGGCTTTCGGCTGCGCTTCGCGCGCGACGACGACGCCATCGTCACGCGCTTCACGCCCGAGGATCGCTACCAGGGTCCGCCGGGGCTCATGCACGGAGGGCTCGTCACCACGCTCGCGGACGAGATCGCCGCGTGGACCATCGTCGGGCTGCGCGAGCGGTTCGGCTTCACCGCCGCCATCGAGTGCCGGCTGCTCGCGCCCATCTACATTGGTCAAGAGGTGATTGGCAAAGGCCGTGTCACGGGCGAGACGGCGCGCACCGTGAAGATCGAAGTGACGTTGGATCAAGCCGAAAAGAAGGCGTTTCGTGGAGTCTTTACGTTCGCGCTGCTCGACCAAGCGGCGGCCGAGCGCGTGCTCGGCGGGAGCTTGCCCGAGGCGTGGCGGCGATTCAGCAGGTGAGTCACCGTCAGGGATGGTTCACTTATAGATGCACGTGAGCACGATGGATCCGTCGGGCTTGTCCGCGCAAGATTGGCCAACGCCCGCCCCGCAATTCTCGATGGTCATATCGAAGCACGTGCTGCATTGAGGTGAGCCCAGGCACTCGGACGGGAGCGGGAGGCACACGTACGTCGGATCCCCTTTGGGTCCGGGGACGTTCTCTTGGCAATAATCGGTGGCGAAGGAGCAGTGTTGATCGCCGCACGAGAACGAGCCTTCGGGCGGGGGAGGGAAGATGTCGCCGCCGCCCTCTCCGCCGGAGCCCCCGCCGGCGCCGCTGCTCGCGGAGCTGCCCGCGCCGCTGCCGCCGCTGCTGGTGCCGCTCCCTTGGCTGCATGCGCAGAGGAGCGCCGAGGAGAGGAGGAGCGCGAGCAACGGAGAGGTTCGCACGGGAGACGATCTCGGCATGGTAATACGGCCGAGCATATCGGCGCCGCGCCGCCGCTTGCAACAGCTTTCGCCGCGCTTTGCCCGAGATAACGTACGCGATCCTGCGCGCGGGGAGCCCGGATGGATCGAAGATTTGGTACGATGGGCCGTATGCGTGTCGTCCCGTATGCGCTCGTGCTGATCGTCATTACGGCGGTGTGGTTCTTCTCGGCGTCGTTCCGCTTCCTCCGCGACCTCGGGAGGAGCGCGATCCTCGCGTTCAAAGGCGGTCGCACGGACGCGATGGCCGACGTCGATCGCGCGGTCGCGACGGCGGACCTCTGCGCGCTGGCGGTGCTCGCCGATGGTGAGCTGACCGCGCAGAAGATGGATGGGCTCGGGCGCGCGCTCCGGGAGGCGCGCACCGACGTGAGCGCGCAGGAGGCCCTCCGGCGGATTCAAAAGACGCAAAACCCCCCTCCGTTTCATGAGGCGGTGAAGCGCGCGGCGATGAGCCTCGCGGCGCCTCATCGCGCTCCGGTGTTGAGGCTCGTCGCGCGGCTCGCGGCGAGCGGCGCCGGGCTCGCGGCGGCGGGCGCTTACCGCAGCGGGCGGCGATCGGATCCAAAGGCCCTCGTCGAGCTGTATGCGAGCGCGCTCGGCGTGAGCGAGGCTGAGCGGGAAGAGGCGTTGAGAGGGCTCGGGTGATGCGCCAACCGCGTTGACGAGGCAGACAACGTAGGAGGCTGAAGGTAGGGCCGTGGGGCGCAGGTTCTTCGAAGGATCGTCGAGGGGGTGAGGCGGTATGGGTCTTGCGCGCCGGTCCGGGCGGAGGGCTCTTTATGATTTCCTCGTTCGTCGGGCGTGGTGTTGGGCTGGTGTCGATCGCGATCGCGCTTCTTTCCATGGGGTGCTCGGCGGGAGATGGGGAGTGTTTCGACCCGGAGACCCCCGGGTGCATGGTCGCGTCGGATCGGCAGCGGATCACGTCGCCGGACGTCACGCAAGAGCAGATCGACGCGGCGGTGGAGGCCAACAACGCGTTCGCGGTGAACCTGTATGGGACGCTGCGGAGCGAGCCTGGGAACCTCTTTTATTCTCCCTTCAGCATCACGCAGGCGCTCGCGATGACGTGGGCGGGCGCGCGCGGCGACACCGAAGCGCAGATGGCGAGCGCGCTCGGCATCACGCTGCCGCAGAGCGAGGAGCACGCGGCGCTCAACGCCATCGATCTCGCGCTCGCGTCGCGCGCGAGAGGCGCTGATCCCAAGGTTCGTTTGAGCGTCGCGAACGCGGTGTGGGGGCAATTGGGCAAGCGCTTTGAAGCGCCTTTCCTCGACACGCTCGCCGAGCACTACGGCACGGGGATGCACGTCCTCGATTATCAAGAGGACCCCGGGGGCTCGCGGGAGATCATCAATACGTGGGTCGAGGAGAGGACCGAGGGCAAGATCGTGGATCTGTTCCCCAAGGACGCGATCTCGGTCGACACGAAGCTGGTTTTGTCGAACGCGGTGTATTTCAAGGGGGAGTGGAGCGAGAAGTTCGAGCCCGAGGACACGAAGCCTGGTGTGTTCCACGACCGCTCGGGCGTGGCGGTCCCGGCCAAGATGATGAACGCTGTGGTGTTTGGCGCCTACGCCGAGGGGGACGGCTGGGCGGCGGCGGAGATGCCGTATCGCGGGGGCGAGGTCGCGATGGTGATCGTTCTCCCCGCCGAGGGCACGTTCGACGCGTTCGAGGCCGGGCTCTCACCCTCGCTCGTCGCGGGCATCTTGGGCAGCTTGAGCCCCGCCGGCGTGGGGATCGCGCTCCCCAAGGCGCACATCGAGTCGAGCTTCTCGCTCCAAAAACAGCTTCAAATGCTGGGCATGAAAGACGCCTTCGGCCCCGGCGCAGATTTCTCGGGCATGGACGGGGCGCGCGATCTGCTCCTCGGCGTGGTGGTCCACAAGGCCTTTGTGAACATCGATGAAGAGGGCACCGAGGCCGCCGCGGCGACGGGCGCCGAGGTCCACGCGACGAGCGCGACGATCCCGAGCGCGAGCTTGATCGTGGACAGACCCTATTTGATCTTCCTCCGCGACGTGCCGACCAAGACCATCCTGTTCGC
>CAYTJL010000240.1:0-14684 GCA_964437785.1 uncultured Polyangiaceae bacterium | reverse complement strand
GGCTGCCGCCTCCACCCGGAGGCGACAGCCTCCAACCAGCGCCGGCTCGTTTTTCCCAAAGCTCACAAAAAATCAGGTACGTTGAGCCGGCGAGAGGCTGGCACCATCGGTGCGATCGGCGCACGAGGACGGACAGGAGCGCTCATGAAGACTGGAATGCCCGAGATCGACCAGATGATTATGGAAGTGGGGCTCGCCGCCGTACAGAAGTACGGCGTCGAGGCCGTCAAGCGGATCGCGTCGAGCACGCTGCCCGCTTTCCAACCCGCCCAATGGGAGAACGAGCGCCAAAAGCCCACATGGGTCTTCACCCCGGGGCTCGCGAGCCGCCCGTTTTGGACCAAAGACCAGTGCGGCAGGCTCACCGAGATGATCGAGGCGTTCGAAGAGGCCACGGATCGCATCGTCGAAGAGCTGGTCAACGTGGACCCCTCGCGCATGGGCGTGCCCTACGATCACCTCTCGGTCGATCCCGAGCTCATCCGCGGGTGGAAGAACCTCTTCTTCTTCAAAGACTATCAAGGCGACGAGGAGCTGCTCGCCAAGGTCCCGAGCATCAAGGCCATCACCGATCGCTTCCGCCAAGAGCAGCTCGACAAATTCGAGCTCTTCCTCTCGGTGCTCGAGCCCGGCACGCACATCCCTGCTCATTACGGCGGCGCCAACGTCAAGCTCACGCTCCACCTGCCGCTCTCCATCCCCGAGGGCGACACCAAGATCCGCGTCGACGAAGAGGCGCGCACGTGGAGGCGCGGAGAGATGATGATCTTCGACGACACCTTCGATCACGAGGCGTGGAACCGGACCGACAAACCCCGCGCCGTGCTGCTCCTCAAGGCCTATCACCCGGAGCTGTCCGTCGAGGAGATCGGCGTGCTCGAGATGTTCGCCCCGCTCAACGCCAAGGTGTACCGGAGCATCCTCAAAGACAAAGGCCGCGGCATGTAGAGGTCATCTCTCCCAAACAAGGAGGCTCGGTTTCATGCCGCGCATCGCAACGAGCGAAGCAGTCGTCCCCAAACAGATGTCCGACGCCGAGAGGAGCGCGCTCATCGACGCGCTCTTCCCCGTGCACAGCGCGATCTTCGAGGGCGTCGACAGAGCCCGGACCGCGAGCACCGTTGTCTCGCCCCCCTCGGACCTCACCACCATCCTGCTCCACAAGGATGATCGAGGCGCGATCGTTGGCTTCTTCGCGATCCACTTTTACGATCGGGAGCTCGGCGGCAAGACGGTGACCATCGGGCGGTCCATCGTGGGCACGCTGCGCGAATATCGCGGCCAAAACGTGAACATCGGCTGGGGGATGAAGGTCTTGGGCAAGCGGCTCGCGGAGCATCCGGGCAGGCCCTTTTACGGCTTCGGCCTCATGGCGCACCCGTCGAGCTATTCGCAGATTAGCCGCTACGTCAACGTGTTTTGGCCCAAGCCGAACGAGCCTGTCCCTCCTGACATCCTCGCCTTCATGCTCGATCTCGCGGACGAGTTCGGGCTCAAGCGGATCGACCCACGCCGCCCGCTCGTGCGCGGCGGCGCCGTCCCGACCCATGAGAGCCAAGCCGAGCGGGCGTATTGGCGGACCTGCGACAAACCCGCCGCGCGTTATTACGTCGATCTCAACCCCGAATACAACACCGGCACAGGCGTCGTCACGTTGTTCCCCGTGACGATTGGCATGCTCGCCGGCATCGCCGCCCGCATGGCGCGCGAGAAGGCCGAGCGCGCGTGGGAAGGCGCGCTCGCCGTCGCCCAACGCACGCCCGTCGGCAAGGTCCTTCTCCGCCCCGCCGAGGTGCGACGGAGGCTCATGGCCGCTCCCCTCTTCGCCTCGCTCGACGAGGCCAGCGTGCGCGCGATCGCGCGCCGCGCCGAGGTGGTGTCGCTCCCCGGGGCTCATCGCTTGTTCCGCGCGGGCGACCGCGGCGACGAGCTTTATCTGGTCGCGCGCGGCGTGGTCCGCGTCTCCATGCAAAATACGCTGGGCGACGACGACATCCTCGATCAGCTCGGGCCGGGGGCCATGTTCGGCGAGATCGCGGTGCTCACCGGCGGTACGCGATCCGCCACCGTGACCACCGCGATCCCGGCCGTGCTCGTCACGATCCCGGGCGACGCGCTTCGCGCTCTCATGCAGGAGAGCGCCCGCGTCCGCGACGCGATTTGGGGCGACCTCGCGGCGCGCATCATCGATGATCACCTGCGCGCGGAGCGGCGGTTTCCCGAGCTCGATCGAACGGCGCGCTTCGCTTGGCTCAGGCGCTCACGGCACGAGGAGGCGCCGCCGGGCGCGCTCATCCGCACGGAAGGAGATGCCTTGTTGGCGCTGCTCCACGGGAAGGTGGCTGTTGGAGAGGGCGCCTCGCGGGTGGAGAGAGAGGCGCCGTTCGTGATGGAGCCTGATCCCGAGACGGCGATTACGACGGTGACCGGGGCGCGCGTCGCGCACGTCCCGCGAATGACCTGATGGCTTGACGATCAGGCGAAGTACGCTTTGACCGACTTGTCGGTGAGCACGCGGAGCGAGCGGAAGCTCATCCACGTGGAGCCGAGGCTCAGCGCGAAGAGCAGGATGTTGGTGAGCGTGAACGAGGAGAAGATGGCGCCGGCGAGGTGATAGGCGCCATACGCGCCCATCGGCACGCTCACGGCCGAGAGCACGATGAGCACGAGCCGCCAGAACGACGAGCGCGCGAGCAGGCGGCCACCAAAAAACCACGCCACGAAGAGGCTGAACGTGAGCGAGAGGGCCGTGCCGACGAGCGAGAACAGGCCAATCCCGTTCATCACGATCGAGGCCACGGCGCTCATCAGCGCGAGCCCATACCAAGCGTTCGTAAGCTCCTCGATCTTCTCTCGTGCGGTCATCGCGGTGCCTCCTCTTGCCAGCCGCATGGTACGGCGGCCGTGCCCAAACCTTCCCCCTTCTACCACACTTTCTTTCGAACGCCCGCTCAGCCCACGAAGAGCCCGTCGACGAAGCCGACGCGATACGCGAGGAAGAGCCCGAGCGCCACGCTGAAGAGGCCGGCGGCGACGCCGAGCTTGTGCCCGAGCCCACCAAAACGACGTTGGGTGATCGCGAGCGGCATCGCGAGCGCCGACGATAAAAGCACCATCCCCACGATGGTGCCCGCGCCGAAGAGCAGGAGATAGAGCACCCCCGAGAGCGGGTTGGGGATGGAGCCGAGCACGATCAACGCGATGGCCGCCGAGCCCGCGAGCCCGTGCACCACACCGACCACGAGCGAGCGAAGGAGCCCGCGTTCACGATGTGCCAAAGGCCCATGTTCGTGCCCCCTCCCCTCGCGGGAGAGGCGAAGGACACCCAACGTGATGAGCATCGCCGCCACCAAGAGCTCGAACGACAGGCTCAAGCGAGGAGGGATGACGATGCCCGTCACCACCAGCACGCCGCCCAGCACGAGCACCGTGGCGCTGTGCCCGAGCCCCCACAACGAGCCCGCGAGCGCCGCGCGCCGCACGCTGCCCGCCCCGCTCACCACCGTGCTCATCGCCACCACGTGATCGGGATCGGTCGCGTGCCGCAGACCGAGCACGAAGCCGAGCACGAGCGGGGTGAGGAGCGTCGCCATGGGTTGTGCCACGGATAGCACGAGCCGTAGCACAACGAAAGAGGGATGTTCCTCTGCGATGATCTCTATTCGAAGCGCGACGGATCCGCGGGAGTCCCATCGGGCTTGAAGCCCGCTTTGCGCCACCGCTCCTCGTCGGTGAGGCCGGGCTCCGGGGGCTTCGCCGTCTCGTCACGCACGGTGAGCTGCGTCTCGCCCGCCTTGACCTCGACCTCGATGCGCAGCGGCACGGGCGCGCGCGGCGGCTCACCCTTGATGGGGTTGAGCGTCGCGCGCAAAAAAACAGTCTTGGTGGGGCCCGTCTCGACGCGCTCCGCCGTCACGCGCTTTCGAACGTAGTTCGCCACGTCCTCCACCGGCACGAAGCCCGAGGCGAACACGACGCTGTTGAAGTTGCCATAGACCTTCATGCGGCGCGGCACCGCGAGGCCAAAGGCCTTGTGCGTCCCCTCGGCGAGCTCGCCCGGGAGGGTGGTGTCCAAGGGCGGCCGATCGACCGCCTGTGAAGAGGCCTTTGCCGGCGGCGGGGGGGCGGCGCCCTCGCCGCCCTTTTGCCCGCAGGCGCCCGACGCGAGCGCGAGCAAGAAGAGAGACGCGCGCCTCATTCGACGATGCTCGCCCACGAGTCGATGCGGCCGAGCTGCGCGAACGGCGGCGGAGAATAACGCTGCACGCCGGTGATGCCTTTGTCGTTGACGACCGAGGCCGCCGAGAGGCCTTTGCCGGCGCCCGCGTTGAAGATCACTTGTGTGTCCGCGGCCGTCACGTTGGAGAGGTACGTGACCGATCCAAAGTAAGGATCAGGCACCGTGGTGGTGTCGAGGCAGCTCGGCTTCTGCGCGAGGCTCACGCCGAAGATGATGGTGTTGAAGTCGATGGCCTCGATGAAGTGCTTCTTGACGAGCGGCGTCGTCGCGTCGGGGACGAGCTGCTTGAGCGGGACGAGCGCCGTCGTCGGGCAGCTCATCGGAGAGGCGGGGTCGGTCGAGCAAGAGGCCGTGTCCGCCCTCAGATAATCGACGCCCCACACCGCTGCTTTGCCGTCTTGGCACGCGTTTCCGGTGATGCTCGGATCGAAGGTGGAGAAATAGAGCACGCCGTTCAAGAGCGCCATCGGGCCCGTGACGCGCTTGCCGTTCGAGAACGGGAGATACCAGTTCTCTTTGGTCTTGAAGGGGAAGTTGTTGAGGTTGCCGGTGTTGGGAGACTCGGTGATGGACCAGACCCGCGTGACCGCGCTCGACGCCGTGAACGACTCTTGATCTCCGGTCGAGAAGAGGACGACGGTGTTGCCCGTGGTGTCGACCGAGACGAGGGGCGGAGTCTCGATGGGCTCCGCGGCGCTCGGGCCGTCGCCCGGGAGCGAATAAGCGTCCCACGCGAGCCGCACTTGCCACAACGTAGGATCGGTGGCCGAGAGATCGACGCGCCAGAGGACGCCGTCCGCGTCGCCCACGAAGACGCGGTTCGACACCTGCCCCGTGCGCCCCGGATACGGGATGGGGACCCCGGTGATGGGAGATGCGAAGGGCACCGTCATGGTGTTACCGTTGAGGAGCGCGGGGCCGTCGCCCGCCGCCGCGCGGAAGCTCATGATCACCTCACCCGTCTTGAGGTTGACGATGGTGAGCGTGCGCGCGGCCGACTGCGTAGGATCCCAACAACGCACGTTGGCCCTGGGCGCGAACCCGACGGCGCTCTGCATGATGGGATCACACGTGACCTGCGCGCCCGAGAGCGGTTGGCACGCGGTGCCATGAGCGCAGTTGACCTGCCCCGTGGGCGACGCGCCGCCGCCGGGGAGCACGGCCACCGCGACCTCTTTGGCGCCTTGACCGTCGTTGAGCACGACGGTGGCGATCGCGGGCGTCCCGCCCGACTTGCCGAAGAGCGGAGTGCCCGTGTCGCTCGCGGAGATCTGCCAGAGGAACTTGGGGTTATAAGGGTCGGTGACGTCGAGCGCGTAATAGAAGCCGCCCGCCGCGCTCCTGCCGCCGCTGCCGACGAGCACCGTATTCCACGCAGGGATGGTGCCTTGTTTGCGCTCCAAGACCACATCCGCGACGACGGGCGTGCCGTCGAGGAGGATGGATTGCTTGTTGTACGTGGGCAAGATGTGCGGGAGCACCGCGGGCGGGAGGAAGGACCAAAGCTCGTTGTTGGAGAGCGTGTCGACCTTCTGCGTCTCCGCAGGATCGTTGGACGCCACCTTGAAGGCGTGGAGCTGGCCGTCCGCCGTCGCGGTGTAGAGCATCAAAGGCCGCTTGGCGCGCTGCTGGGCGAAGGCGAGATAAGAGTCGTCGCTGAGCGCCTCTCGCGGAGGACCGATGATCGCGGGCGTCGCGTGATAGGCCGCCCCGAGCTCGCTGCACGTGCCCGTCGCACAGGCCTTGTCGCGCGTGGGGAGGTTACCGCCGTTGATCTCGCCTGTCTCCCACTTGACGAGCATGTCCGTGCACGTGGCGGCGCTCGCGGTGTTGAACGCCGCGGAGCACGCGGGCACGCCGTTCGCGATGGAGAGCGCGCCGGGATACGAGGACATGAAGCTCGCGAACGTGATGCCGTCGAGCGCGCTCGTCACCGTGCCCGCGTGCGTGCCGAGCCCGTCGACCGCAGCGCCGATGTTGGGGCGGAAGGTGCGTGATGAGATGATGTTCCCACCCGCGTCGGGATCGGCGATGACGGTGAAGAACTTACGCTTGTTGACCGCGTCGTTCGAATCGACGTTTTGGTCGAACTGATCACCCTTGGACGAGTCGAGCTCGCTGTCCGGCGGCTGCCCCGCGGTCTTGCAGACGAAGCGCTCGCGCGGGATCTGCCCATACCAAGGCTGCCCGGTCGAAGGCACCTTGAAGTTGGCGACGAAGGTGTATTGCACCGCGGGCGCGTTGCCTTGTGTGGTCTTGTTGGGGACCACGGTGTACGTGATGGGCACCGTGCGGCTCGTGCTCGACGCCGCGATTTGGCTCAAGATGACGGAGATTTGGTCCGCGATGGTGGTCGTGCTGGTCGCGTCCGCGAAGAAGGCTTTGGTGGTGCCGCCCGCGACCGCGATCTTGTGGAGCTCACAGCAGTTCTTCACGTATTGCGTCGGGTTCGCGCAATCGACGATGGGATCGACCTGCGAGCAGCTCGTGAGCGCCCCGCCCGTGGGGATGGCGAAGCCGACGACGTAGGTCGGGATCTTCCACGTGTTGAAGAGCGTCGCCGCGGTGGTGTCGGCCGTAGGATAAGGGCAGTCGTTCCCCGTGCAGTTGGGCCGGAGATCCATGTTGGGCTCGCCGTCCGAGAGGAGCAAGACGTACATCTTGCGGCAGCCGTTCTTCCAATACGGATCATCCTTTGGGCCATAAGGCACCGCGGGCTGATTGACAGGCACGCTCGGATCGAGGCTCGCGTCGTTCGTGAGGTACTCGAGCGCGTCGTCCAACATGCCCGCGATGGGCGTCGCGCCATAAGGCCGCACCGCCAAGATCTCTTGTTGGATACGATCGTTCGTCGTGGTGACCTGGAGCTGCGTCGCCGCGTAAGGCGGGAACGGCACGAGCCTGCCCTCCCACGGCGGCGCGGCTTGGTTGCGCGCGCCGACCTCCCAATCGCTCGCCACCGTGCAGCCCGTGGGCTTACCCTGCTTGGGCGGCGCGGCGTTCATCCAATCACGGTAATAGCTCCACATGCCTTTGTTGCCGCTCGTCGCGTCGGAGGTGCCGCTCTGCACCGCGCCTTGGAGGCCGGTGCCGGAGTGAGCGAGCGTGTCGAACGTCATGAGCGAGAAGCGGATACGGTCGCGGAACGTGTCGAGCAGACCATCGTTGGACTGGGCGAAGGGCGACGTGCAAGCCTTGTTGGTCGCGGTGTAGTCGTGTTGATAAAACGGCGTCGCGGGCCAATCGAACCACTTCCACGCGGGGCTCCACGCGGGGTCGAGCGTGCCTGGGCCGATGGCGCACGCGTTGGAGAGCGGGCGGTGATAAGGCAGGTAATACCCTTTGTCATAAGGGTCCACGCCCATGAACTTGTATTCGGTCGCGAACGCGGTGTCCCGCGTCACCGCCTGACACGAGAAGTTGTTGATGGTGCCCGTGAGCGCCTCGGCGAGCTGCACCCAACGATTCTTGATCTGTTGAGGGTTTGGGATCCCGGGCGTGCACCCCGAGTTGGGGACGCTGGGATCGCCCGGCAAGATGGGCGCCCCGGTCGCGCTGAACTTGACGAGGTACTCCATCGACCCCGACGTGTCGATGAGGAGCAGCACGTTGGGCAAGGGCGGGTTGACGTCGGTCTGCGCGTGCGCGAGGGACGATGTCGCCCCTGCCGCCGCGGAGATCCCGGCGATCATGAGCGCGCTTCTGATGATCTTGCCCCTCATGGCTCTCTCCTCCAAGGTGCTCATCTTAATCGAAGATCGGCGCGCTCGCGATGATCGCGCGGGCCTTCAGCGTGCTCGCGGATCCCGAAGAAATGGGATCGAGCACGGCCCCTCCGGTGTTCCTGATACGGACCTGGCCAAAGGCCGTCACCGTGACGAATTTCACGGTCGGGATCTGGTTTCCAGGGTTGTAGTTGTCGCCCGCGCGCGGCGGCCCCGCGAGGAGGTCGGTCAGCTCGACCAAGAAATCACCCTCCAAATCGGCCATCCCGAGGCTCCCCGGGATCTGGTTCGCGGGATCGGACCCGAGCACGGGCTCACACGCCGACGCCGGACATTGCTGGAGCTTGGTGCCACCCGCGTTGAGGGGCGGGCAGCCGCTCACGGCGAGCTCGTCGCGGATCTGCTTATAAGGCAGCTTGTAACACGTCTCCTCGCCCAAGAGGCCCGCCTGCGCCTCGCAGAACTGCGGCGGGTTCTTCATCTGTTGGGCGAACGCCGCGGCCTGCGTCATGTCACCGAGCTTGTTGGCCGCGAGCAGCACGGCAAAATCGGTGAGATATCGTGTTTGGACGAGCTGCCTTTGATGGCCCGTCGCCGCGGTCGAGAGGCTCGCTGAGCGCGACGCGAAGACGCCGATGCCCATCAGCAGCGTAATCACGAGCGCCACCACGAAGATCGCGGCGCCGCGGCTGCGTGAGCGATGAAGAGCGCGTCGGAGCGGAGCAGATCGCATAACCCCTCAAGGCCCCGCTTGGTTCGCCAGCTCGATCGTCGAGACGAGCGTGCGGAGCCGCGCGAAGTGGAGCGCGTTGTCGTCGAGCTGAAAGCGAAGGAGGCGCTGGCTCGCGCCCGCCGCGCCGAGCGAGAGCGACATGTTGCGATCGGGCGCGCGCGTCCGCGCCGAGAGCCGCACGTGCGCCGCGCGGATCTGCTCGGGCGGCACGTCGGTGACGAGCGCGTAGCCCTGCGCGTTGGCGGGCGTCGGATACCCGTTGATGCCGATGCCGCTGATGACGGGGTTCGTGAGATCCGGCGACGCGAACGACACGCCGAGCTTGAGATCCACGGCATATTCGGAGACGAGCTCGAGCGAGCCGGGGAGCTCGACGCCGTTGAGATCGACCTCGACGCGCACGAGCTCGGTGCGCGCGTTGTCGAACGTGACCTCGGGGCTCACCGGCGCGACGAGCTGGCCGTACACCGGATGGCCCGCGAGGCTCCGCACCTCGTAGCGCACCTGCGAGAGCGCGCTCACGACCACGTCGCGCGTGCCCGTGCCGCGATCGGCGCCTTGGTTGAGGCCGCAGCTGTTGGCCACCGCCTTGACCTGGAGCGCGGGCGCGGCTTCGAGCGTGATGGTGACGTCCTCGGTGGGGGGCGCGCCCGACACGTTCACCGCGCTGATGACGGCGTAGAGCGTCGAGCCTTGGAGCGGGTCGCGGTGCTTGTAAATGCGGAGCACGCGGCCCTGCTTGAAGATCTGTTGGATGCGCGGAGCGATGGATTGACCCGCGGCGACGGTCGCGCGGAGGCGCTTCATCGCGCCGGATTTGCTGCGCAGCGTGACGAGCCCCGTCGTCGCCTCGGCCTCGAACCACTCGGCGACGTCGAAGCTGCCGAAGATGTCGAGCCGATCGGGATAGAGGCTGTTGAGCTTGCTCTGCGCGGGCGCGGTCGCGGGCGTGCCGGGCGTGATGCGGATGCCGACAAGGTTCTTGAGGGTGGGATCGCCGCCGAACGGGCACACGCGCCCGTCGGTCGCCATGTTGCGCGTGCCGAAGAGCGCGGCGCGCTGGATGTCGCTCGTGAGCCTGTTCATCCCGAGCGTGACCGAGAGATGCGCCGCCGAGATGCGCGCCTCGTTCTGGAAGAACTGCGACGAATTCTTCGCGAGCAGGAACGCCGCCATCGACACGAGGAGCCCCGCGGTGAGCGCGGCGATCACCTCGACGAGCGTGAAGCCACGCGCCTTCTTTCTTCGGATGGAGCTCATAACGTTGGGCTCTGGAGCACCGCGGAGACCGTGTAGACCGAGCCGTAGCGATCGGTGTTGATGACGACGGTCTCGGGATCCACGGCGCAGTCGACGGGATCGGGGATGTTGTTGACGTGCTTGATCGCGCCCTTGTCCCAGAACACGCGCACCTCGACGCGGATGAGAGACGGATAGAGCTGCGTGAAGCGCACGTGCGTGCAGAACGCGGCCGGCGCGTCGGCGTTGTAGAGATCGAGCCCCGAGACGTCGGCCGTGGAGACGCCGAGCGCCGGCAGGTTCGTCGCCGGCACCATCCACCCTTTGGTGGTCGGCGCGCCGCCCACGCACCAGTTGGGGTTTTGGCTGATCTGCTTGACCCAGACCGAGTCGTTGAGGTCGCTGCCGTCCGCCTTGTTCCATTGCAGGATGTCGGCCTTGATCCGCTCCTGCCACGCCTGCGCGATCGCCGACGCCTGCGCCGTGTGGCGCGCGTTGACGTTGCTCGCGAGCGTCACCTTCTGGAGCGCGATGACGCTCATGCTGCCGAGGCCGAGCACGGCGAGCGAGGCCATGACCTCGACCACGGTGTACGCCCTGGATCGAAGAGAACGCGCGCTCATAAGCCGATCCTCGCGACGCCGTTCGGCGGGAGGAACACCGTGCGCGTCGAGAATTTTCCGAACGGGCCTCCGCCCAACGTCCCCTCGCCCGCCGTCTTTTGATCGTAGTCGACGAGCACGCGCGGGACGCCGGTGACCGGCGTAAAAGCGCCCGCCCCCATGGTGTAGCGAACGTACGCGCGCCCGCTCCGCCCGTCGTAACAGACCTCGGACTGCGCCTGCGGGCCGCCGACCTCGTCGACGAACGAGACGTACGTATGTTTGTACAACCCGTTGCCGAACGCGAAGCGCGCGACCTCCTGCGTGGCGCCGGCGGGCAGCGGCGTGAGCCCCGGCGCGGCCCACGTGGTCGTCGCGCAGCCGGTCGAGAACGCGAGCGTGGTGACGACGGGCTCTTGCAGCACGAGCAGGCCGCGCACGCCGGTGTTGTCCGTCGGGCCGCCCGTCGAGTCCCACGTGACGAGCACGGGGATGCCCCTGCCGAGCGAGCGCATCCGCGCGAGCCGGTACATGTCGTAGATCTGGACCGCCGCGCGGTTGGCCCTGCGATCGCGCATCATGCTCACGAACCCGGGCGCCGCCGCCACCGTCAGGATCGCGAGCAACGCGAGCACGGCGAGCAGCTCCGTGAGCGTAAAGCCCCGCGCGAACGGCGATCGACGCTGGTTCTGGGAGAGAGCCTTGTGCACTGGGGACGAGGAGCCGAGCAAGGGCTGTGCCTCCAAAGGCCGAGAGGGCTTATTTTATCGAGCGTAACAAGGAAGCCTAAAATCCGAGCTTCGTTTTGATCGCGGACCCGTTTGGGCCGGGCTTCGAGCAATGCTAACGATTGCGGCGCTATGAAAAAAGGTATGAGGTTCTTCCCCTTTGCGCTCGTGGCTCTTTCGGCGCTCGGGTGCGGAAAAGGGGACGAGCCGAGGGGCGGCGCGCCGCCTCCTCCGCCGCCGTCGGCCAAGCCCGCGGCGTGCGCGGGCGGCGGCGGAAAGGTCGCGGACGCCCAGAGCGCGCCCTTCTTTCCGCAGCGCGCGGGCGACCTCTGCGTGGATCCCAACGGCGGCGACAAAGCGTGCGGCGAGTCCGCGCCGCTCCCGATCGATCACATCTGCGATCTCTTCGACGGCGAGTGCGAGATCTACAAAGGCTTCGGCGTGCGGCGCGTCGTCGAGGTGCGGTACGTCGACGGCGGCGGCACGACCGCGAGCGTGAACGTGTACCTCTCGAAGTTCGCGACGACCGAGGGCGCGTACGCGATGTTCACGCAGCGCGTGGTCGGCGACAACGATCCCGCCGACGACGCGACGCCGAAGCCCACGGCAGGGGGCGGCGCCGCGGCGCTGGGGCTCGGCAACGCGTACCTCTACCGCGGGCAATACCTCGCCGAGCTCACGTACACGAACGAGGCGGCGAACGAGGCGCAGATCCGCGCCGCGGGCGAGCGCATCCTGCCCGCGCTCGTCAAGGAGATCGGCGACAAGCTGCCGGGCGAAGCGGCGCTGCCCAAGGCCGCCGCGCTCCTGCCCACCGACGAGCGCTTGCCGCTCGGCGTGCGCTTCGTCCACAAGGACGTGCTCGGCGTCGCGGGCGTCGGGCCGGGCGCGCTCGGGTACTACAAAACAGGCGACAAACGCTATCGCGTGGCGTCGCTCGTGCGCGCGGACGCGGACCAGGCGAAGGACGTGATCGAGACGTTGGCCAAGGTGGCGGGCGCGGCGAAGGACAAGACCCTCGGCGACGGCGCGGTGAGGCTCTCGAAGACCGACGCGGGATCGCCGACCGACTGGGTCTTCGCGCGCGTGGGCTCACGCGTGATCGGCGTCGGCGACGAGGCGCGCGTGCGCCGCGCGAGCGCGTCGGCCGACGATCACGCGAAGGTCTCGCTCACCAAGGACGAGAAGGTAGCGAGGCTCAAGAAGCTCTTCACGCCGTAATTTCAAGCTTATTTACGCGCCGGGGAGGTGGACGCGGAACTCCACCTCGGGCGGGCCGCCCGACGCGCACTCGACCGATCCGCCGTGCGCCTCGGCGATCGCGCGGACGATCGCGAGCCCGAGCCCCGTGCCGCCCGCGTCGGCGCGCGTCGTGACGAAGCGGCGAAAGAGCCTCTTCGCGACGTGCTTGTCGATCGCGCCGGCGTTCTTGACCGAGAGCGTGACGCGGCCGAGGGCCTTGGTGAGCGAGACCGTCACCGCGCTGCCCGGCGCGCCGTGCGCGATCGCGTTGTCGATCAAATTGTCGGCCGCGCGCGCGAGCCAGACGCCGTCGCCGCGCGCCTCGATCGCGGCGCCCCGCGGCGCGCTCACGGAGACCCGCGCCGAGCCCGCGCGCTCGTTGGCGCGCGCGACCGCGGCGTCGACGATCGATCCGAGATCGACGAAGCCCGCGTCCTCGATGCCGCGCGCCTCGATGCGCGCGAGCGAGAGCAACCCGCCGAGCAGCGCCTCGATGCGCGCGGTCGCCTCTTGGATGCGGCCGACGAAGCGCGGCGCCTCGTCGGGCTCGTCGAGCGCCCCGTCCGCGAGCACCTCGGCGCTCGCGCGGATCGCCGCGACCGGGTTCTTGAGCTCGTGCGAGAGATCCGCGGCGAACGTCTCGACGAAGGGCCTGCCCTCGAGCTGCCTGCGCATCGAGTCGATCGAGCGCGCGAGCTTCAGCACCTCGCGCCCGAACTCCGCGGGCGGCGGCGACGCGAGGCGCTCGCCCTCGCTCACGCGCACGGCGAAGTCCGTGAGCGCCTCGATCGGCCGCGCGATCCTGCGCCCGATGAAGTCGGCGGCGAGCGCGGCCGTGACGCCGAGGACGATGCTCACGATCAAGATGAACGGCGCCATGTCCTCGAGCGCCCTGCGGATCACGATCGTCCGCTTGACGACGAGCACCTCGCCCTCGCGCTTGCCCGCGACCTCGATCGGCGCGGCGGCGCTCACGGTGCTCGGCTCCCCTTTGGCGAGGCCGCTCGCGAAGACCACCGCGCCCGTCGCGTCGACGATCGCGAGGCCGCGATCGCCGCGCGGGCCCGGCCTGCGCTCCGCGGCGTAGCGATCGGCGATCTCGCGAAGGCTGTCGCGCCGGCCCTCGATCTCGCCCGCGACGAGCGCCGCGATCGCCTCGGCCTCGTCGTGCGCCGCGCCCTCGGTGATGGCCGTGGTGCGCGCCTCCAGGCGATCGAGCACGAGCAGGCCGAGGCCGAGCGCGAACGCGCCCACGATGCTCGCGAGCGCGAGGAAGAACTGCATGCGGATGCTGAGCCCGCGCGATCGCGAGCGGAGCAGCCGCGACACGATGAACGCCACGAAGAAGATGAGCGCGATGGCGCTCGCGGACGTGACGAGCAGGCGGGTCACGGCGCGGCCTCCTCCTCGACGGGCGCGATCGCGGGCCGCCGGCACACGTCGCGCGCCTCGCAGCGCGCGCAGAGCGCGGCCTTGATGGGCCTCGGCGGCACCTCGCCGCGCCACATGGTCGCGATCACGCGCCTCGCCGCCTGCGCGATCTCATCGCGGCGCGCGCCGAGCTCGCGCCGATCTTCGGCCGCGCGCGGCCACTCCTCGATGAGCCCGCGCGGCCGCAGCGAGACGAACACCGCCTCGACCTCTTCGAAGCCGAGCGCCTCCGCGACGACCGCCGCGTAGAGCGGGAGCTGGAACGAGCTGCGGCGCTGCTCCTCCGCGGTCGGGATCCGCCCTGTTTTGTAGTCGACCACGCGCGCGCGCCGGCCCGCGTCGTCGACGTCGACGCGATCGATCTGGCCGTCGACCCACACGACGGGCCCCTCGCCGCGGAGCGCGAGCGGCGCCCACGGCGGCCTCATCTCGGCGCCGAAGCGCTGCTCGACGAAGCGGAAGCGCAGCGGATCGCCCGCGTCGATCGCGCGCGCGGCGAGGCTCATGGCCTCGGCGATCGCCTGGCGCACGGCCTCCTTTCGGAGCGGCGCCATCGCCGACGAGGAGCGCAGCGCGCGCTCGGCGCCCGCGCGCGCGGCCCGGAGCTGCTCCGAGAGCGGCGCCTCGCGCATCGCGAGGAACGCCG
Source organism: uncultured Polyangiaceae bacterium (assembly GCA_964437785.1). GTDB lineage: Bacteria > Myxococcota_A > Polyangia > Polyangiales > Polyangiaceae > CAYTJL01. The sequence goes on along the minus strand of CAYTJL010000240.1, from coordinate 98 downwards.
CTTCGAGCGCGCGGTGCACGAGCGTGCCGCGCTCGCGCGCGTCCGCGAACTCGCCGAGATCGTCGGTGCGGCGCACGCGGAGCACGCGCCGCGCGAAG
>CAYTJL010000239.1:0-14749 GCA_964437785.1 uncultured Polyangiaceae bacterium | reverse complement strand
AGTTGACCCAGCGACAAGCGACATCGCTGCGATTCGACACGCCGTGGTCTCAACCTGTCGAGGTTGCCGGTGGGCTCGTCGGCGAGCAGCAGCGAGGGCTCGGTCACGAGCGCGCGCGCGATGGCCACGCGCTGGCGCTGGCCGCCCGACAGCTCCGTCGGCTTGTGATCCATGCGATCGCCGAGGTCCACACGGCGCAGCGCGTCGGCCGCGCGATCGCGCCGCTCCCTGCGCGACACGCCGCGGTAAATGAGCGGCAGCTCCACGTTCTCGAGCGCGGTCGCGCGCGGCAGGAGCTGAAAGCTCTGGAAGACGAAGCCGATCTCGAGGTTGCGGACGTCGGCGAGCTCGTCGTCGTCGAGCTCGCTCACGTCGCGGCCCGCGAGCCGATAACGCCCGCGCGTGGGCACGTCGAGGCAGCCGAGGATGTTCATCAACGTCGACTTGCCCGAGCCGCTCTGCCCGACGATCGCGACGAACTCGCCCTTGTCGATCGACACGTCGATGTCGCGCAGCGCGTGCACCTGCGACATGCCGAGGTCGTACGTCTTTTGGATGTGCTCGAGCTCGATGAGGGCCATGCGTCGCTAGCCCCCTTTGTCCCCGCCTTTGGGGCCGTCCTTGGGCGCGACCTTGGTGGCTTGGCCGTCTTGCAGCTCGCGCGAGAGCGTGCGGTACGGGCCGTCGACGATGGTCTCGCCGCCCTGCAAGCCGTCGACGATCTCGACGTGCGTGCGGCTCGCGATGCCCGTCTTCACCACGTTCATCACGGCCTTGCCGTCTTTGATGGTGAACACCACCTTGGTCGGCTTGGGCTTGAGGCTCCCACCTTGGACAGCCTTGTCCTCGCCCGCGTCGACGCCCGCGCCCGCGCCCGCGTCCTGCTTCTTGGGCTCGCGCGAGGTGACGGACTGGATGGGCACCGCGACCACACCCTTGCGCGTGTCGGTCGCGATCGACACCGCCGCGGACATGCCGGGCAGCGCGGTGTCGGGCGGGTTGTCGAGGCCGACGCGCACGAAGAACGTGGTCACCTCGGCGTCGGTGCCGGGGTTCTTGATCTGCGCGTTCTTGCCGACGGCGACCACGTGCCCCTTGAGCTGTTTGTCGGGCAGCGCGTCGATCTCGATGACGGCCTCGTTGCCGAGATGGATGCCCACGACCTCGTGCTCGCCCACCTCGGCCTTGACCTCCATGTTCGAGAGGCCGCCCATCACGAGGACCACGTCCTCGCTGAAGTCCGAGCCGCGGATGCGCTCGCCGACCTTGTGATAAAGCTCCAAGATCGTGCCCTCGATCGGCGCCTTCAGCGTGGTGCGCGAGAGGTTGTAGAGCGCGGTCTCGAGCTGGCCTTGGTTCTGCGCGACGAGCTCGCGCTGCGCCGATCGCTTGGCCTCGTCGAGCCGGAGCTGGGTCTCGGCCTTCTCGAGATCGGCCTGCGTGCCGAGGTTCTCCGCGCGCAGGCGCCTCTGCCGCTCGACGTCGCGCTTGTCTTGATCGATGGCCGCGTCGAGCTGCTTGACCTGCGCCGCCGCGGACGCGACCGCGCCGCGGAACTGCGCGACCTGCGACTCGCCGAGGCGCCGATCGATCTGCCCGAGCACCTGGCCCGCCACCACGTGATCGCCCTCTTTGACCGAGAGCGAGAGGAGATCACCCGTGATGTTCGAGCTCACCTTGACCGTCTCGCGCGCCTGCAAGTGCCCCGCGGCGCTCACGGTGTGCGTGACGTCTTGCCGCTTCGCCTCGGCGGTCGTCACCTCGACCGGCGGCGGTGGTTGAGGCTTGAGCCCCTTGGCCGTCAACAACCCGACCAACACCACGATGATGATCGCGAAGATCCAGCGTCCCTTCGTCATTGGCGCTCTAGCAAACAAAGATCGAGGTCGACGAGCGAACCGCGGATGCGGAGCCGCGACCCACGTTGAAGAGGGCGTGATCGCCCGTGACCTCTTCGATCGGCCGCCCGTGTTTCTTTCAACCGCTCTCAACCCACGGCGACGTGGGTCACGAGCTGGTAGCATACCCACGCCGCGAGCGTGCCGAGGATCGCAGTCCGCTTTGGAATCGATCCGGTCGCCGCGACGCCGAACGCCATCATCACGGCGGCCCAGAGCGAGAAGAAATCGAGCGCGCTTCCAAGCTTTTCCATGGATCCCATGAGCGGCTTGCCCGAGAGCTCGAGCAGCGCCGCCAACGATCGCGGCGCGAGCGGTACGCCGTCCGGCGGGATCATCGCGTGACGAAACGCGGAGACGGCGTCGATCGCCGTCGCGATGGTCGACGGCCAGAGCGTCGCCGCGGCGACCGGGACGACCGCGCTCCCCTTGATGCGTCCACGGAAGAACCAGCACAAAAAGAGCACCGCGACGCACGCGAGCCCGAGCGCGACGGGCGGCCCGACGATGCGTTTGGCGAGCGTCGCCACGTCGAAGAGGCGCTCGGCGTTGTGCGTCTCTTCGGCGATCTGACGGTCGCTCATGTTCTTGAGCTGGTCCATCATCTCGAGCTTCTTGAGCGTGCTCGGCCCGGCATCGACGCGCAGGACGAGCGCGACGCCGAGCGCGACGGACGCGACCCACGCGGCCGCGAGATGAAAGAGCGCGCGGCCCACCTTCGCTTGGCGCTCCATCGCGCGATCGGGCGCGAACAAAAGCGCGAAGGGAGAGGGGCGATCGTCGCCTTGCGGGAGGACGGCTTGCTCGGCAGCGTCGGTCGTCACGGCGAGCACCTTACGACGATCGTCGCGACCTTGCCAATCGAGCGACCCGCGAACGCAGAGTCGCGACCCACGTCGACCGCGTCACATGAAGTTCCTCGTGTGGAGCGCGGAGAGCGCCGCGGCGCGCGGCGCGGAGAAGCCGAGCTTCATGAGCCTCTTTTGCCGCCCCTCATCCATGTCGCGCGCGAGCACCGCGACAGCGTCGTAGCCGCGCGCGATCGACACGGGATCCCACGCGCCCGCCGCGAGCAGCACGAGCGCGTCGAAGACCTCGTCGTTGAGCCCGCTCGTGTGGCGGAGCGCGTCGTGCCTCTTCTCGATCGCGGCCGCGAGGCGATCGAGGAGCGTCGGATCGATCGCCGCGTGACGCGACAGGTGCGCGAGCCCGAACGCGACGTGCCGCGCCTCGTCCTGCGCCGCGAGCTTCACCACCTCGCGCGTCACCTCGTCGGGCGCGTGCTCGTGCAAGAACCACAAGAGCGAGAGGAAGCTCCCCTCACCGAGCACCGAGAGCAGGAACGATGCGACCGCAAAATCAGGCTCGTCGAGCAGCGTGCCGAGCGACGCGCGCCCGCCCACGGTCGAGAGCCCGAGCTCCGCGCGACGGCAGAGCGCGCGCCGCGTGAAGACCTCGACGTGCCTCGCCTCGTCCGCGACCTGCGCCGCGAGCACGCCCATCACCTCGCGAAAATGAGGGTGAATTTGGCCTAAAAAACGCGCGGGGACCACGAGCGCCGCGGTCTCGTTCTCGATGAGGTACGTCATCACCTGCACGACCGCGTCCTCGACCTCGGGCGCCAGATCCGCCGCGCGATCCCACGGGATCGCCGTCGCCGGATCCCACTGCGCGGCCGCGGCCTGCGCGTAGATCCTCGGCGCGTCGTCGCTCCACACGATCGCCTTGTCGTCGATCGCCGCACGAAAAGGCGCCGCGCCGAGCTCGACCAGCGCGCCGCGCGCGGCGAGCCCCCAACGCGCGGGCGGCCGATCGAGGACCGCGTCGCGATCGCTCGGGCTCGCCTTGCCCGCGCGCTCCGCGCCGCTCCACCGCGACGACAGGCTCTTGGTGATCGTGAAGATGCGCGATCCGTACGCTGCGAAGCCGTGCCCCTCGGCGCGGCACCACGCGCGGAGGTGCGCGCCGAGGTTGGGATCGTCGCCGTCGACCTCGATCACCGCGCCGGGCTCGAACACGGCGAGCGCGCGCTTCACGAGCAGGTGCCCGCCGCGATCGAGCCCGAGCGACGCGAGGCTGACGCGCGGGACCCTCACGCGGAGCTCGATCGCTCCGCGAGCCACGCGTCGATCGTGCCGAAGCGATCGACCGCGCGCTCGAGCTGCGCATAGCCCGAGACGCGCCCGGGCCTCCACGCCTTGAGCCCCTCCATGTCCATGAGCGGCCGCACCTCGGGATCGTCGTACGACATGCCGAGGAGCAGCGACACGAAGCGATCGACGAGATCGCGCGGCGCGCCGTCGAGCACCGTGAACGTGCAGTGATCGTAGGGCGCGGTCGTCGCGATCACGCGCGTGGACCCGGGCGGGAGCGTGCCGTCGCGGCCGAACGCGAGGTGGTTACCGTCGATGAGGCACGCGGCGTCCACCTCGCCCGCGAGGAGCGCGCGCGCGGCGTCGCGCTCGCCGCCGATGTGATCGCCGTGCTTGCCCGCGAGCACGTCGAAGCGCCGCACGCTCGCGTCGCGCCCGGGCTCGATGCCCGCCTCGGCGACGTGGAGCAGCGGGATCAACGTGGCCTGCGGCGAGTCCGAAGCGCCCGTGCCGATGACCTTGCCGCGCAGATCCGCGATGGATTGGATCGGTGACGACGCCCGCACGATCACGAGCGACGTGAGATCGCGATCGGTGTCGCGCATCGCGATCGCTTCAGCCTTGCGGCCGAGCTTGTGCGCCGCGCGATCGGTCTCGATCCACGCGAGCGGCGAGTCCCACGTCACGTCGGTGTGACCCGCGAGGTGCGCCTCGACCTGGCGCTCGTAGTTCGAATACAGCACGAAATCGAAGGGCAGATCGTGCGCGCCGAACCACGCCTTGAAGCCCTCCCAGATGGGCACGACCTTGGGATCGTACGCGACCGCGCCGAGCACGAGGGATCGAGCGGCGCGCGCTGACGGATGGCTCATCGTCGATCTCCTCAAAACACCGGCATGCCGGAGATCGCCTTGCCGATGAAGTCGTAGAGCGCGTCGGTGGTCGGCGCCATCACGCTCGCCGCGCGCGCGTCGCGGAAGGCCCGCTCCACGCCGACCTCCTTGCGGAACGCGGCGCCGCCGCACGTGCGCATCGCGAGATCGAGCACCTGGATCGAGCTCTCGCCCGCCGCGGCCTTGCACTGGAGCACGCGGAGCATCGCGTCCGGGCGGCCCTGCTCCATCGCGTCGAGCGTGTCCATCAAGAGCGCGCGCGAGGCGTCCACGCTGATCTTCATGCGCGCGAGGTTCGCGCGGATCGTCGGCAGATCGCGGAGCTTCGATCCGTCGTGCGAAAAGCCCGTCGTCGAGACGTGCGCGACCGTCTTGTCCACCGCGCTGTCCATCAGCCCGACCGAGCACGCCGCGTTCATCACGTTGAAATACGGCAGCGCGATGTCGAGCATCACCGAGAGGCCCGCGCCGTCCTCGCCGAGCCTGTTCGCTTCGGGGATGATCGCGCCCTCGGCGATGATGGGCCCCGAGTCGTTGCCGCGCAGGCCGAGCCCGTCGAAATCGCCGCCCCAGCGCAGGCCCGGCGTCATGCGCGGGACGAGCCAGAGGGTGCTCGCGCCCTTGGCATCGAGCGGCTTCGACGACCACACGTACGCGGTCGCGTGGCGCGACGACGTCGCCCAGCTCTTGTGCGCGGTGAGCGCGATCCCGCCCGCGACGCGCGTCGCCGTGCTGACCGGCGCCCAGAACTGGCTGCGCGATCCGGCCTCCGAGAACGCCAGCGTGGAGAGGTGATCGCCCGCGGCGATCGCGCGCCGCACGCTGTCGCTCCCGAGCTTCTCGATCACCGCGGCGCCGGCGAAGTGCATGCACGTGACCATCGCGGTCGACGGGCAGACGCGCGCGATCCGCTCGACCACGAGCGCCGCCGCGCGGAGCCCCTGCCCCAGCCCCCCCACGGACTCCGCGCTGATGAGGCCGAGCAGGCGCGCCCTGCCGAGCGCCTCGACGGCTTCGTTCGGGAACGCGCCGCGCGTGTCGACCTCGATCGCGTGCTTGGCGATCACGTCAGAGACGATTGCATCGATGGTGCTGGAGACGGTGCTCGACATGAATCCTCCGCGGGCTCGCTGCGCGGAGACTCGTAATCACCGCGACGGCGCGCTCGTCATCGGCCCGGAGCCTCCGGGCCTATGGTTCTCTCATCGCCGGTGAAACGACATGCGCGCATTCTCGGCACGGCGCGCGCCGCACGTCAACCGCGGCTCGTGCCGCTCATGCCTACTCACCTGGGCGCAGGCGCCTTGGCGAGCGCCGCGCGGTACGCCTCGCAAACGCGGCTCACCTCGGCCGGATCCGCGGGCGTGATCTCGCCCTTCGCGGCGGCGCGCTGCAAATCGAACACGCCCCATGCCTTTGCGTCGTTGGGCATGCTCGCGGTGCGAGGCACCATGTGCGCGTGAAAGTGCGGGTGGCTCTCGCCCATCGCGGCCGTGTAGATGCGCAGGGCGCCCGTCACCTCTTCGAGCACGCGCTCGAAGTGCCGCAGCGCGGGGCCGAACGCGCGCGCCTCGTCGTCGTTGAAGTGCGCGGGCCCGCCCACGTGCCTTTGCGTGATGAGCAACATCCACCCCGCCACGGGATAAGGCGCGTCGATGTGGCGGACGTGCCAGAGGTCGTCTTCGTAAAGGGGCGCGGCCGGAGCGGGGCCGGAGAGGGAGTTACAGACACCGCAGGTAGACGAGAACGAGGGGTGTTTCACGGCGCCACCATAGAACGCTGCCTTGGTGGTTTGCAACGATTCTATCCCTCTGCGAGCCTATCGCGCCGCGATCGGCAGCCTGCGGGGGCCCTGCTCCGTTCGCGGCGCGGCGCCCTCCCCGCGCCCCGTCACCGCGAAGAGCCTCTCTTCGCCAAAGCGCTCTTCAAACGCCCTCCCGATGGCCACGTTCTGATTGAATTTGCCGCACTGGCCGCAGCTCGGGAGGTACTCTCCGCGCCGGAAGCGAGCCCGGAGCGCGCGCCACGCCTCTCCGCGCCACAGATCCGCAAACCGCTCTCCCCCGGCGAGCGAGCCCACCCGAACATCGGTGTTGCAACAATAGAGCACCGTCCCGTCCACGAGCACGCGCGCGTAGACGTACCCCATGAAGCACCCCACGTCCTCGATGGGCGCCGTCCGCGCGCCGCCCGCGCCGAGCTGCGCCTCGAAGACCCTCAAATTGGTCTTTACACCAAGGTGCTTTGCGCGAGCCAACGCCTTGGGCACGAGCGACGTCACGAGCAGCTCCCGCTGCTCCTCGGAGATGCGGACCGCGTCCGTGCCCTCGCGCAGGCTCGCCAGCTTGAAGTTGACGGAGTGCGCGCAGGTGGACGCTGCGAAATCGATCATGTCGGCGAGCTCGTGCGCGTTCTCTCGGCTCACCACCTGAACCTGCTTGAACCTCCGCCCCGCGTCCCGAAACTTCGCCAACATGATGTTGAGCTTCTTCCACTCCTCGGACCGGAAGCTCGGGTGAAACGCGAGATAAGCCTCCTCCGAGGCGCCGTGAACGCCGATGAGGAGCTGATCGACCCCGAGGGCGAGCACGCGATCGGCGTCGGCCGCGACCAGGTTCGTAATGATGGTCAAATGGAGATCGCGCGCCTTGATGGCCTCGATCATCGCGTACACGTCCGGGTGCGTGAACGGCTCTCCCATGCCCGAGAGCACGATCGACGAGAGCCCGCCGAGCGCGCCGAGATCGTCGAGCAGCGCGATCACGTGACCGACGTCGACCCGCTGCCGCTTCCACGCGGCCGAACGGGGCTTGTCGAGGTAAGGTGAGTGATCCCAACACGTGACGCAGTTGGTGTTGCACCCGTTCGTGATGTCGATGTGCACCGTGGTCGGCCCAAACGCGGGCTCGCCGCGATCGATGCTGTCGAGGACGCCGGCCTTCATCGCGCCTCCATGGGGTCGGGATCCGACGGCGCCTCGCGATCGTCGGCGGTCCCTTCATCGCTGTTCACCTCGTCGGCGACGGAGATCGGTTGTCCGCCCGGGCTCGGCGCGGGCAGAGGCTTGAGCACCCGCGCGATGCCGCGATAAAGGTCCTCTCCGGCGGTCGTGAGATCGCGCGCGATCGACGTGACGCGCGCCGCGATCGCCCCCGGATCGAGCGATGGATCCCAAGGCGTGAGCTTGATCAACGCCGCTGCTCCGGCCCAGTCGCCGAAGCCGCCGAGCGCCTCCATCACCTCTTGGCAGGCGGCCCCTCGCTCGCCCGGAGAGCCGGCTTCGAGCCTTCGGAGGAACGACGCCGCCGCGCGGAGCGCAGGGGGCGTGGCGAGCCCGCGCGAGGCGAGCGCGCGCAGCATGCGAACGGACTCGATGCCTGCCGCCTCGGGGTGCGCCGCGGGCAGCCCCTCGGGCGCAGGATCGAGCAGATGCATCGCGTGGAGGAACGTGCCCTCGGGGATCGCGAGCGCGCGCGAGGCCTCAATCACCGGGTCAGAGACCGCCTTGAACGCCGCGTCGACCTCCGAGATGGGCAAGAGCAGCTCGAGCAGCGCGCGCGCGCCGGCCCGCGCGCCGTTCGCCCGCGTAAACGATCGTGCGGCCTCCGACGCGCCCGCGCGCAGAGCAGCGTCGCGAAACCTGTCCACCGCGGCGCGCACGCGCTCCTGTGTGAGCGGCCGTTCGAGGACCATGGCAGCTCCCTTTTCCTCCGCGCGCAGCGCGCGTTTGTGCTGCTCGTCGGCGGCCTTCTCTTGCGGGACGAAGATCGACGGGACCCCCGCGATCATCAGCTCTGCGAAGGTGTTGTAGCCGGCCGCGCACACGGCCACGTCCGCCGCGCGCATGAGCGCCGCCGCGCCGAGCGAGGTCATGAATCGAATCGTGGGGCCGAACATCGGGCGTGATCGCGAGAGCGGGCCCGCGGCCACGATCACCCACGTCCCGGGCGCGCCCGCGAGCGCGTCCGCGATGGTGCGGAGATCCGCGTCCGCGCCCGGATCACCGCCGCCTCCGCCCGACGCAAAGACCACGAACGCGTCGTCCGGGATCGCGAGCAGCCTCCGCGCCTCGGCCCGGGATTCGATCTCGCCGAGCTCGCGCGAGGCCACCTGGCCAATCGCGCGCGCCCGCGGGACGACCGAGGGAGGCATGGGCAAATCGATCTGCTCTTCGGGCACGAGCAAGAGGTCATAGAGCGGCAACATGGCTTGAAAATCGGGCCGCGACGCCACCTCGTCTTTGACGGGGCGGTAGACGAACGCGCGCTTCTTGCAGAGATCGAGGCAGGTCCCGAGCTCGCCGAAGCTCCCTCGCGGGAACGTGTCCACGACCAAGAGATCGGGCCGATAGAGGGCCACCGAGTGCCAGATCCATTGTTTGGCGAGGGCGAGGTGCGTGGCGCGGTCCAAACCACCGTCGTGCGCGGCGGTCTTGGAGGGGACCTTGAACGACGCGAACCCCTCGTGAAAGAGCGCGCCGTCGGCCTCGCTCGACGTGAGGAAGATGATCTCCGGGCGGACGCCCGCGTAGAGCGCATAACGACGCATCCACCGCGCGAGCGCGGTGAGGCGCGTCAGGTGCCCGACGCCGCGGCCGTTGACCGCATAACAGACGATGCGAATCGGTCGGGCCATGATCTCACGAGACGTCGCCGGGCTCGAACGCGCCGCCGCCGCCCGCGCTGTCGGCCTCGATCTCGGCCGCCGCGGCGGCGTCGGCGTCGTCGTCGCTCACCGGCTCTTCATGGAGGTTGTCGGCCGGCTCCTCATGGAGGTTGTCGGCCGGCTCCTCATGGAGGTTGTCGGCGCGCGGGTGGTAGCGGTGGTGCTCGGCGACCTCGGGGATGAAGTCGCCGTCGATCCGGCCGTGCGTCATCAAATCCCAAAACAAGAAGTCGCGCGAGAGGCGGGCGCGGTGGTACCGATTGAACGAATAGAGGGTGTCCGAGGTCTTTTGATAGCGCTTCCACGCCTTCAAATACCGCTCTTGCTTGAACGAGAACCGCTTTTGGAAGAGGTCGCTCGGGAACGTCGCCATCACGTTCTTGCGCCGGAGGTACTTGGCGACGTCGCGATCGCACTTGGCCATCGCCTGCTCGATCTGCGCGCGCATCGTGAGGAGCTGCGCCTTGCCGACCTGATCGAGATAACGCACCTTGGCCGCGACGCCGTAGACCTGTTTGGCGAGCGCCTCGGCCTCGGGGAACGCCGCGAGGCGCGGGCCGAGCGCGGCGGGGCCCATGTCGAGGATGAAGCGGCCGAGATGATGGCGCGCGCGGCCGAGGTGCCGGCTCTGGACCGTGCGGAGCGCCTCGGCGACCGTCGCGTGCTCGCGGAGGATCGCGTCGCACGCGGTGGCCTCGCTGCGGATCGCGACGATCTGCGCGGCGACGGTGGACGCCGCGGCACAAGCATTCTTGTAGTTGTCGCACACCTCGGGGAAGGTCATCCCCGGGAACATCTCGAGGATGGCGTCGCTGGCGCGCCAATCACGATAATAGCTGAGCCTCCAAAACGGCACGTCGTAAGCGGCCGTGCCGTAGCCCGACGCGATGAGCCGATCCATGCGCTCCGGGCCGCACAAATCGATGACGAGCCGCGCCTTGTCGTGCTCTTCTTCGAGCTTCGCGAGGGCGCCCGCCGTCTCGGCGCCCTGCCGCGAGCGCGCTTTGGCGAGCCTCGGATTGCCCTCGGCGCGCGCGAGCCGCGCGCGGAGATCGGCCTCTTCGGCGCGCATCGAGCTCAGCAGATCTTGATTGACGAGCGGCGAGAACCCCGTGAGCTGGGCCGCGTAGCGGAGGCACTCGGCGTCGAGCCGCGGGAGGATCATCGCCGTCAGCGCGTCGAGCGCGCGCGTGGCCTCGGCCACGACCTCATCGCGCCGGGCCTTGTGCTGCGCGATGAGCTGATCGGTGTACGCGAGCGCTTTTTGGAGCTCGCCGCGCTCGATCCGCGCGGCCTGGGCCCATTGGTGCCCTGTCACGCTCATGACGCCCTCTTCGGCAAGAGGCCACGCGCCGCGAGCACCGAGAGGAAGTGATCGGCCGCGTGGATGAGCGTCGCTTCATCCTCGACCTCGCGCTCGTCGATGAGCAGCACGAACAGCTCTCCTCGGCCCATGCGCAGCTCCAGGTCGGCGACGACCTCGGGCGTGATCTCGTCGCGATCACCGGCCTCGGTGGTGAGGTATTCGAACCCGATCTTGTGCTCGGGATCGTAGCCGTCGAGGTGAATGGTGCGGCCGGCGGCCGCGAACGGATAGTCGTCTTTCAACGAGAGCCCCGCGGCGGCGAAGCGCGCGGCGAGCACCCTCGATCCGGTCTTTTCGTCAATCACGGCGGCGCAGGGTAGCGGAAATCTGTCCAGAACCCAATCTCCGTGACGAACGGGGTGAGGTCCTTTACCATCGTGCCCATGCAGATGCGTCTTCTCTTTTGGCTCGCAGCCTCGTCCGTCGCGGCCTTCGCGTGCACCGCCGAGACACGTAACTTCACGAGCTCTTCGTCCGGCGGAGGCCCGTCCACCGGCGGCGGAGGCGCGGGCACCGGCACCGGGGGCGCGACGACGAGCTCCACCAGCTCGACCGGCACGGGCGGCGGTTGTCCGAGCGGGACCGAGGGTTGCCCGTGCGACTCCAGCGCGCCTTGCAACACCGGGCTCGCGTGCTTGAACAACGTTTGCGCCACGTGCTGCACGGGATATAACCCCGCGGGCGACACCTGCAAATGGGGAGGTGCCGTGTCCGACGGGAGCTTCAACGCGGGCTCGGGCGTCTGGACCACGGTTGGACAAGCGTCCATCGATCCGTCCGCGCCCGGGCTGGATCCGGGGGCCGCCGTGATCGATCCCAACGCGATGTGCATCGCCGGATCGGGGATCACGCAGACGTTCCCGTTCCCCGAGGCCGCGTGCGCCGAGCAATACACGTTGAGCCTCCAAGCCAAGCTCGATTGCGCCGGTGGGGGCCCTGGATGCTTTGGCAACAACTTCCTGGCGATCGGGGTCAACGACAGTTGGAATTTCATCTCGGTCCCGGTCAACTTTGGATCCGGCCCGTTCAGCCCGCAGACGCTCTGCCTCGGATCGGCTGGGCTCGGAGGCTCGGCGAGCTTGTTCCTGGGTCCCTCGGGGACCCCGTTCATCTGCCCTCAAGACCCCTTCCAAGAGCTCACGATGCAGTTGGATCAGGTGGTCATCGCGCCGGACACGGGCGGGATGTGCCCGCCTTATGGCATCGTCAAGAATGGAGACTTCGAGGCCGGCGCGGCCGATTGGGTGCTCACGGCGGGCAACGGCACGGCCGACATCCCGCAAGGGGCCGGCAGCGGCGGCAGCCGCGGCGGGCACATCGCGACCACCAAGTTTTGCAGCGATCCCACGCTGGCCGGGGTGATGTCGATCCCGTCCGAGGCCTTGACGCCGAGCCCCGCGCTGCGGATTTGGTCCAAAGGCAGCATGAACGCGGTCGGCAAGCTCAGCATCGCCGGCCGGGAGATCACGTATCTCAAGGGCGACGGCGCCGAGCACGTGCAGAGCGTGTGTATCCCGCGCTCGCTCCAAGGCACGGTGCAGCCCGTCACGTTCAACTTCCTGAGCCAAACCGCGGGCCAAGTCTGCGCCAACGCGAACGTGCAAGACTTCGTGATCGACGATCTCGCGTTCGTCTCCGAGCCCGCGTGCGCGGCGGGCGCGCCGCTCTTCGACAACGGCTTCGAGCAGGTGAGCTTGGCGACGCCCGCGGCGCCGGCGTGGAGCCCGCGCGCCTACAAGGATCAATCGGCGACGGCGACCTTCGACGTCAACGCGGCGAACGCTCACATGGGCAACGTCGCGGGCAAGCTCACGGTGACGAACCCGTGCACGAGCGCGTCGTTCTTCCAAGCCGTGACCATCCCCAAGAAGAACGCGATGGGCGGGCCCGCGCTGCGGTTCTTCTACAAATCGAGCTTCAACATCACGCACGCGACGGTCGCCGTCGCGCTCAACGCGCTCACCGCGAACGTGTCCGTGACGCCCTCGTCGGGCAACTGGAAGAGCGCCTTTGCGTGCCTCGACAGCAGGCTCGGAGGGCGCCCGGGCGAGCTCACGTTCACCATCAACGGCGGCTCGGGCACCTGCGCGACCGCGTACGCCGCGGAGACGTTCTGGATCGATGACGTGAGCCTCACCAACGACCCCATGTGTCCTTGAACATCGCTATGGCATCTCTCTCGGATCTTCAATTCACCCAACCCGTCCTTCAAGAGCTCTTCACCAACCACGAGCTCTTGCACCGCGAGACGCACCGGCCCTCGGCCGAGGCGTCCAAGGTGCGCTCGGTGTGCATCTTGGGCGGCGGGACCGCGGGTTGGATGGCGGCGCTCGCGCTCCGGGCGCAGCTCCCGTGGCTCGACGTGACGGTCATCGAGTCCAAGCAAATCCCCATCATCGGCGTGGGCGAGGCCACCGTCCCGAGCCTCGTCCCGTTCCTTCATCACTACTTGAAGATCGACGCGGCCGAGCTCGCGCGCGAGGTCGCGCCCACGTGGAAGCAGGGGATCCGCTTCGAGTGGGGGCTCCCCGGAGATTACGTATTTCAGGCGCCGTTCGACTGGGAGGTCAACGGCGTGGGCATGCTCGGGTCGATGGCCGAGACGGGCAACGTCAGCGCGTACACCATCCAAAGCATCTTGATGGCCAAAGACGTGACCGCGGTCATCCGGTCGGGGGGCAAGCTCCAATCGCTCCTGCCGATGCTCTCGTTCGCGTACCACCTCGATAACCAGCGCTTCGTCGCGTACCTCACCAAGAAGGCCAAAGAGCGGGGCGTTCATCATCGTGAGGACAAGATCAAGGCGGCGGAGCTTTTGGACGGGCCCGGGCTCGACGGTGAGCGGAGCGTCGCGCGGCTCATCACCGAAGGTGGGGAGTCGCTCTCCTTCGATTTGTACGTGGACGCCTCGGGCTTCCGGTCGTTCTTGCTCGGCGGCGCGCTCTCCGAGCCGTTTCAATCGTTCGCGTCGAGCCTGTATACGGACGCGGCGATCCCGTTCAACGTGCCTCACGGGGGCAAGATCAAGCCCTACACCACGGCGCGGACGATGGATCACGGCTGGTGTTGGAACATCCCCATCCTGGACAGCGACCACCTGGGGTACGTGTTCTCGACGGCGTATTGCTCTTTCGACGAGGCTTTGGCCGAGGCCAAGCGCATTTGGCCGAACCTCACGAGTGAGCGGGAGGTGCGGTTTCGGTCGGGCCGGCACGATCGGATGTGGGTCGGGAACGTCTTCGCCATCGGCAACGCGTATGCGTTCGTGGAGCCTTTGGAGTCGACGGGGCTCTTGATGATCACGCGGGCGATCACGTCGCTCGTGCGGGCGTTCCCCGTCGGCGACGACAACGTGGTGATGAAGCGCTTCGTCAACGCGACGGTGGGGCGCGACTGGGACCGGCTCCGGTGGTTCCTCGCGGCGCACTACAAGTTCAACAAGCGCCTCGACACGCGGTTTTGGTCCGACGTGCGGGCGAACGTGGATGTCTCGGGCCTTCAAAGCGCGCTCGATTTGTATCAGGCCATGGGGCCGCTCTCGCTCTTGCCGAGGGCGATTCGGACGAGCCTGCTCGACGAGGTGCAGGTCTTCTTTTACGGCCTCGCCGGGCTCGACACCATCTTGCTCGGGCAGAAGGTGCCTCACGCCAAGATCGATCGCGAGCCCTCCAAGAGCTGGCGGGCGCGGCGGCAGAACGCGATGGAGCTCGCGCGGCGGGCCTTGCCGCAGGCCGAGGCGCTGCGCGAGTACAACGCGCGGCCCGACTGGCAGGAGCAGCTCCTCCAGCACCCTTCGAGCTGGGTGAACCGCATCGCCACCCACTTGTGAGCCCA
>CAYTJL010000238.1:0-14786 GCA_964437785.1 uncultured Polyangiaceae bacterium | reverse complement strand
ACGACGAGCTGGACGTCCTCCGGCGAGAGGCGTCCGGCGCGGACCTCGTCGCCGAGCCCTTGGATCAGCTCTGCGCTGTGCGCTTCGACGAGGATTTTGGTGAGCCCGCTCGGCTCTGGCTCACCCTCTTGGGCTTGACCAGCCTTACGGAGCAGCTCCGCGACCATTCTCTTGTTCTCGCGGAGGGCGCCGGCAAACATCCTTGCAAGCTTGGCTTGGAGGGCCGGGTGCAGGTGCAGCTCCGGTTGCTCAATCGCGATCATCGAGGTGCTGCGCGGCTTTTCGGGGCCCAAAGGCCGAAGGCAGCTCGCCCACACCGCCGCGGCGACGGGGAGGATCTCGGCATATCCAAACCCGGTGTCCGCGATGTTGACCGCCGTTCCCGTCCCCCGCTCATCGAGCAAGATCTCGATATGTGAGCCTTTCTTGACGATGGAGGGAGTTGAGCCGAGGTACGTGGAGCAGAAGCGCGCGAAGCTCGCCATCTCTTCTTCGGTCAAAGACCCGAGGAAATCGGCGAGGTTTACGCCGCGTGAATGAACCTCATTTACGGCTCGTTCGCTCCGCTTATATTCCCTCTGGCCCACGGCTCGCTCTGGCCCCATGTACGCAACGCGAGCAATGAAGTCCGAGATCTCCGCGTCGAGATCCATGAGAATATAAGGGGTGGCCGAAGCCAACGTGTTGGGTGGGAGCATCTCGACCATCCGCGGTCGGCTCGTGACGCGGAACGTGGGATGCACGTGAGGACGATAGATGACCCCAAGGCCGGATTGTGCAGCTACCCAAGGCAACAAAAAGGAGCTGCCCGCGAGCGCGAGGCCCGGCACCTTAGGAAGATAGTCCGTGTCGTCGACCTGAAAGCGCGTCGCCTGCCACGTTGGATCAAAGGCAAAACGCGCGATCTGTCCCTTTGCACGCACTTCATAGGCGCAGAGGTAAGGGCCTTGTGGGCCCTCCGCCAACGTCATGTCGACGGCCGCGGTGCCCCCATCGAGCGCGTTGAGATGATCGGCTTCAAACGAAAATGTAATCTCCGGCGGGCTCGCTCCACGCCGGACCGCTGTCTCCAACGAGCCAAAGTCCACGTAATCGGGGTGCTCCCACAAGATGGGGCTCCTCCGCGCGGTCGTGAGGCTCTGGCGAAGGAGCGGGAACGCCCGCAAGAACGTGCTCTTGCCAGAGCCGTTCCGCCCGACGAGCACGGTGATGGGCCGAAGGGGGATGAGCGGTGTCTCGGTCAGACACCGCAGGTTCTTCACCCCAAAGGCCGTGAGGCTCACACCCGCCTCACGTCCCGAATCGCGAGGAGCCGGTCGAGGTAGGCGTTCGTGAGCTTCTCCTGCGCCGTGTTGGCCCGGAGCCGCGTCGCGAGGTGCTTGAAGTCCACGTGGTCAATCAGCTGATCCTGGTTGAAGCACGAGAAGATGATGGTCTCTTTGCCCGTCTCGGGATCGCGGTGCTTCTGGAGGCACTGCGCGCAGACCTCCTTCATCATGCACTGCATCGGCGAGTTGATGCTCGCCACGCCGACGTGCTTCGGGTCGAGATGGGGCGCGAGCACGCCGTGGCGCGCCTCGCGCACCGCGTTCATCATCTTGTCGGAGCCGATGGCGATGAGCCGCCGCACCTGGGAGAGCTTCGTGATCTCGCCGCCGAGCCGCCCCTCCGCATACGCCACCATCGCTTGCACGATGTTGCCGCGGAAGTGCCTGTCCTGCGGCCGCCGCGGCGCGATCTCGACCCCCATGTCGGAGCACCAGATCACCTGATCGGTCGCGACCTCGATCTCCTCTTGCTTGAAGAGATCCGCCCCATTTTTGTAGCCCGCGAAGTAAATCACCCGATCACCCTTCTCGCGAAGGGCCTTGGCGATCGAGAAGAGCACCGCGTTGCCGAGCCCGCCGCCCGCGAGCAGCACCGTCTCGCCCTCGGGGATCTCGGTCGGCGCGCCGGTCGGGCCCATCACCACCACGTGCTCGCCCGGGCGGAGCGCCGAGAGAAGGCGCGTGGAGACGCCCATTTCGAGCGCGATCAGCGACAAAAGCCCCTTCTCTTTATCCACCCACGCGCCCGTGAGCGCGATGCCCTCCATGGCGAGGCGCGTCCCCTCGATGACCGCGGCGTTCATCTCGTAGTTCTGGAGGCGATAGAACTGCCCAGGAGAGAACTTGCGCGCCGCCAAAGGCGCCTTGACCACCACCTCGACGATGGTGGGCGTGAGCCGCTCGACCCGCTCCACCACGGCCAAGAGCTCGTCATCGAGCGTCTGGAAGAGCGCCCTGCGACGCGCGTCGCGCGCCGATTGCGGCTCTTCGCCCAAACGCGAGAGCTCGGGCGCGAAGAGCGCCTTGACCGCCGGATACGCGTCCTTCGCGCTCGCCATCGCCTTCACCACGCTGCCCGCGTAATGAGGGTGGTTGTCGCCGTAATAGCTCACCGCGTGCGCGCCGTCGTTGTAGCTCGTGAAGAAGCCCTCTTTGGGCGCGGCGGGCTCCACCACGAGCGCGCCGCCCTCCGCGCGATACGCCTTGTGCGACGCATAGAACTGCTTCCACTTGTCGAACGTGAAGGTCGTGGGGTGCTCCTTCTCGTAAATGACGTTGGGGCTCGTCCCCGCCGCCACGCACACCGCGCGCGCCGGGAGCGTCACCTTCTCGCCCGTCGCCTTCCACTTGCCGTCGACCAGCGCTTGGCGCTCGAACACCATCGCTTTGACGTGATCGCGCTCGTCGAGCACCGCCTCCAGAGGGGCCATGTTCTCGATGTAACGCACGCCCTCTTCGAGCGACTTGATGACCTCCTCGTGGTTGAGGCGGTACGCCGGCGAGTCGAGCACGCGCTTGCGGTACGCGATGGAGACGCCGCCCCACCCGTCGATGAGCGGTTGGAAGTTCGGCGCTTCGCCGGCGTTCTTGGCCCGCGCGCGCTCCTCACGGATGAGCGCCGCGTGCGCGCGCTGCTCGGCCATGAACTCGAGCTCTTCGGCGTCGAACATCTTGGTGAGGGCCGCCTCGCCGCGCTCGCGCGCGAGCGTCTCCCAGCGGTCGGCCGTCTTCTCGCACTGCACCACGTAATACGCGATGAGCTCGGTCGCCGCGTCGATGGCGGTGAGGCCGCCGCCGATGACCACGGCCGGCAAACGCACCTGCAAGTTGGCGAGCGAAGAGCGCTTGTACGCGCCCGTCAGCTGGAGCGCCATCAAGAAGTCCGACGCCTTGCGGATGCCGCGCGCCACGTTGTTCTTGAGCGGGATGATGGTGGGTTTGCCCGCGCCCGCCGCGATGGCCACGTGATCGAAGCCGAGCTTCCACGCGTCGTCGAGCTCGACCGTGCCGCCGAAGCGAACGCCGCCGTACATCTTGAGGAGGCGCTTCCGCGCGAGCGTCACATAGAGCACGGTGAGGAAGTTCTTATCCCACCGGACCGTGATGCCATATTCGCTCACGCCGCCGAACCCGAGGAGCAGACGCTCGTCGAGCTCGACGACCATCTTGTCGAAGTCGCGGACGGGCCGCGGCAAATGCCCCTCGTCGCCGGTCAGCTCGACCGGCAAAGGCTCCACCTTGAGGCCGTCGATCCCGACGCACGCAAAGCCCTCTGCGGTGAGGTGGTGCGCGAGCGTGTAGCCCGCGGGCCCGAGCCCCACGACCAGCACGTTCTTGCCGTTGTACGGCAGGTCGTGCGGGCGAGCCACGTTGAGCGGGTTCCACCGCGTGAGGAGGCCGTAGATCTCGAACCCCCACGGCAACGCGAGCACCTCGCCGAGCACCGCCGTCTCGACTTGAGGGATGTTGACCGGCTCCTGCTTTTGAAAGACACACGCCTTCATGCAGTCGTTGCAGATGCGATGTCCGGTGCCGGGGGCCATGGGGTTATCGATCGCTACGAGCGCGAGCGCGGCGAGCGTGTCGCCCCGCTGGCGCATCAGGTGCATCTCGCTGATCTTCTCGTCGAGCGGGCAGCCCGGGAGCTCGACGCCGAGCGGGTTATTCTTGACGGCGTTGGTCTTGTTGTCGCGGAGGCCCTTGGAGCAAGAGTCCTTGTCGCGATCATGGCAGTAGAGGCAATAATCGACCTCGCTCTCCACCTCGCGCGTGGCCATGCGCCTGTCGGTGAGCGCGAAGCCGTCGCGGCGGCGCCGCTCGTCGCTCGGGCCCACGAACAGCTCGGGCAGCGCCTCATCCGCCCTGCGGAGCTGGACGAGCGCGTGATGATCGATGGAGAGAGGGGCCTTGAGCGACGCCCAGCGCCGCGCCCCGTCGTGGTGATCGCGGCGCCGCGCGGTCAGATAAGCCTCGATCGCGTCCATCGCGAACGCGGCCACGACGCCGTCCGCGCTCTCCGTCGGGTCCGTGGAGGGGCCTTGTCCAAGGAGCTTTGCGAGGGCGTCGCCGAGCGGGTTGTTCGTGCTCGCCGTGAGCGCCGCGCGCAGGGTCGCGGCGCGCGCGCGGAGATCGGGAGTCCATGTGACGCCGCCTGCTTTTGCGGCCTTTCGCGCGATGTCATCCACCTCGTGCGCGAGGAGCGCGGCCCCCGCGATCGCGCTCTCTTCCTCTTCGGTCCCCGCGCCGAGGAGCGCGCCGGGCACGCCGAGCGCGACGAGCACCCGCGTCGCGGCCTCTTTGGCCTCTTCGGCCGTGCCCTTCCACCCGCTGCCCGCGTTGGCCTTGAAGAGGCGCTTTTTGGAGACCTCTTTTTTGAAGCGCCAGAGATCCTCACGTGCCTTTGCCGCGTCGGCGATGGCCTTGGCCTCGGCCTCGACCCCGAAGAGCCTCGCCACGAACCGCGCGACGAACGGGGCCGCCGCGAGCAGCGCCTCGGACACGGCCTCGGCCTTCATGCCTTGTCCCTTGCACGCGCGATACGCGGAGAAGCGCGCGAACGCCGCGGCGTCCTCGGCCTCGAACCACGTGTCGAAACGGGACGAGAGGTCGGCGAGGCGCGAGGGCTCGAACAGGTCGCCGTACGAGAAGCCCGGCTCGCCGAGGCGGAGCGCGGACGGGTCGCTCGTGCACGCGATCCACGAGGAGAAGTCGACTTGGAGGCCGGAGGAGGGAGCGGACGGGGAGGGAGAGACCGAAGGCTGGGTGTTCATCGAAGGGAGGCGGCGCCCATCGGGGTGGGT
Source organism: uncultured Polyangiaceae bacterium (assembly GCA_964437785.1). Lineage (GTDB taxonomy): Bacteria > Myxococcota_A > Polyangia > Polyangiales > Polyangiaceae > CAYTJL01. The sequence continues at coordinate 9,658 of CAYTJL010000238.1, read as the reverse complement.
AAGCGGGCGCGCGGCCCCGTTTAAGAGGTGCAGGGGGCCGGCGTCAAAAGAAAAATAAACCCCTTTGCTCCACCGATATGGCAAGAGCGCTGATGGCTTATCCTCCTACGCCATCTCCTCAACCCCACGCCGCGCGACAGGCGCTCACGGCCACGTCGCAGAACTCGCGTTGGATTTGGCCGAGCGATGCGTCTTGGGAGAGGAGATCGGGGTCGAGCTCGCGCGCGAGCCGCTCGACCACGGGCGCGACCTTCTCGGCGGCGTCGAGCAGCGCTTGGGAGGCGTCCGCGCGCGGCTCGGTGCTCTTGATGAGCTCGACGCGCGCGGGATCGATGAAGACCTGACCCGCCATGCTCGCCGACTTTTCGAGCGTGTGGAGCACCTCGGTCACGTGCCGCTCCACGGCCGATCGGCGATCGGCCGCGAGCTTCTTGGCGGCGGCCTCGCGGCCCTGCGTGACCGCGAGCTGCGCGCTCTCCAGCATGGCGCCGAACTGCTGCCGCTCGGTGATCACCTGCTTCATGCGCGCGACCACGCGGAGCGTCTCCTCCTTTTGGCGCCGCACCTCGTTCTTGAGCCGCTCGATCTTGGCCCCGATCTCGGCGCGCGCGTCTTGCAGCGCGCCGAGCGCCTCGCGCGCGTCCGACGACGCGACAGCGCGCGCGGGCCGCGACGGGCCGAGCCGCTCGCCCATCTCGCGCACCGCCTTGGTCATCGCGTCGAGCCGCGCGCGCACCTCGGCGATCTGCCGATCGATGAGCCCGCTCTGCGCCTGCTCGGTCTGCACCTCGACGTTCACGCTCGACAGGTCGATGCGGAACTGGTTGAGCGTGCTCTGCCGCGCCTGAAAGATGCCCTGCTGCGTCTCGATCGAGGCCTCGATCGCCGCGACGCGCATGCGCCAATCGTCCTTGCCGAAGAGCACCGGCTCCTCGGATCGCTCTTTGTTGAGCTGCTCGCGCAGCTCCGCGATCTGGCCTTGGCGCGTCTTCAGCTCCTCGTCGAGCACCGCGATCGCGGCCTCGATCTGCTTCTGGCGCTGCCACACGCGCGAGGCGATCTCGACGCGCGCGGCCTTCTGCTGCTCGGCCGCGGCGAGCTCGGCGCGCGCCGCCTGCGCCAGCTCCTCGGTGCTCACGTACGTGAGGATCGCGGACGCCGTCGTGAAGTCCTGCTCCAACGCTTTGTCTTTGTTGTCGAGCGCTTGGATCTCCCCTTCGAGCCGGTTGATCGTGGCGACCGCGTCGTCGCGCAGGCGCCCGAGCACGATCTCCTCCTCGCCGAGCGCGCTCAAGCTCGCGCGCGCCTGCGACAGCTCGGGCGAGTCGGCGTGCGGCACCGCGACGAGCTCGGCGGGCAGCTCGCGGATCACGGGGAGCACGTCGGGCCAGCTCGCGCCGGGCTCGCAGCTCACGAACGCGTAGAGCGAGCTGACGGCCTTCTTCAAGAACGGGAGGCACGTCTGGTAGACCTGATCGAGCTTGGCCGCGTAGCGGTGATATTCGTCGGCCGCGGTGTCGGCCTCGGAGAGATCGGGCATGGGCACGGCCTTCACCGCGTCGAACGTCTGCTTCGCGCGCACGATCACCTGCTCGGCGAGCGGCTCGAACGCGCGGAGCTTGTCGGCGCGATCGGCCGCCGCGCGCGCGAGCTCCTCGGCCGCGAGCCGCTGCGCGACCGCGCGCGCTTGATCCGGGAGCTTGAGCAGATCGGTGAGCCGGCCGCGCTGCGCGACGATCTCGTTGCGCGCGCCCGACACGAGCTGCTGCACGCGCGCGAGGTTCTTGTTGTCCTCGCCTTGGAACGTGAACCTCCCGACGACCTCGTACACGTCGTTGATGCCCGTGAGCCCCTCCGCGTCGTCGGGCTGGAGGAGCGCCTCGAGCATGGGCCTCGCCGAGGGCCTCACGTCCATCGCGCTCGTGAGCGCGGGCGACTGCACGCGCGTGAGCGGATCCGAAAACGGCGAGAGCGCCTCGCGCGAGACGTCGTGGATGCGACCGAGGTTGTCCCACGCGGCGCCGAGCTGGTTCACCACCGTGAGGTAGAAGCGGACGTAGCTCCCGAGGCGAGTGAAGTCGTAGCTCACGCGGCACCTTCCTTCCGCGCCGCGGCGGCCGCGACCTTCGCGACGTCCTCGCCGCGCGCGCCGGAGAACAGCTCCTCGAGCGCCTCGATGTCGGACCGCGCGCGATCTTTCTCGGCCTCGATCGCCGCGAATTTATGCGGCCAAATGCGCGCGCACTCGCTCTTCACCCACCTGCGGAGCGACTGCTCTCCCTCGCGATCGATCCACGAGTCGTGCACCGTGCGCACGGCCTCCTCGTGGTACTTCTGCAGGCCGCGCGGGTGCTTGGCGAGCGCCTCCAAGAAGTTGCAGATGCGGATCACGTCGCTGCGCACGCGCTCGAGCATCTTGGTCCAGTCGCGCGCGGGGCCGACCTGCTTCTGCGCTTCGGCCTTGGGCGAGGCGGCGCTCGGGGTCGCGGGCTTGGGCGGCGCGACGGGCACGGCGGCGCCCGCGGTGGGGAAGGCGCCGAGCGGCGCGGCGGGTTTGTCCTCGGCCTTCTCTTCGGTCGCTCCGCCTGCGCCGAGGCCGAGCTTGGCCTTCACCGATCCGAGCATGCCCGGCGACCCGGAGACGCTCGTGCCCTGCGCTTTGTCGGCGATGGTCATGCCGAAGAACTGCTCGAGCCCCGCCATCTCGCGCTCGCGGATGTCGCGATCGCCTTGATCGGTCGCGTCCAAAATGTCCACGATTTGCCGCGCGAAATAGCGCGAGAGCACTTCGAACGCGACGTCGGCTTTGGCCATCTCGTTGTTCTGGTAGCGCACGACGCTCTCGGAGACGTGCCCGCTCCGGCCGAGCGTGTCGATGCGATCGATCAGCGATTTGCCCGGCCCGAGGAGGATCTCGAGCCGGCCGCCGTCGAACGACGCCTGCACGAACATCTCGTGCAACATCTTCTCGACGCTCTCGCGCGCGGTGTTGCGGAAGTCCTCGCCGAGCCCCGCGATGCGCGCGGCGACGCGCTCGCGCATCTGCTTGCGCATCTCGATCTCGACGGCGGTCTCGTTCATGAGGCCCGGGCTCGGCATCTGCCTGCGCTTCGCCTCGGCCTCCTCGGACGTGAGCCGCGCGAGCAGATCCTTCTTGATCTCTTGGATGCGCGTGTCGGCGCGCGTCGCGCGGCGGAGGCGCTCGGGCTCGCTCATCTCGTAGTCCATGAAGGCCGAGAGGCGCTTGCGGATCTCGGGGAGCAGGCCGATCGGATCTTCGCCCGCGCGCACGTGCTCGAAGAGCTGATCGAAGACCTGCTCGCCGCGCCGCTCGAACTCGCGATCCGAGAGGCTGTCCTTGACCGACACGAGCAGGCCGCGGAGGCGCGCCTCCAGCTCGCCGAGCTCGGTCGAGACGCTCTGGATCACCTTGCGATCGAGGGCCTCGACGTCGTTGTGGAGGTAGCGCTCCACCGAGTCTTGGAGCTTCTCGAGGCCGTGGATGGGCTTGGTCGCGCCGTGGAAGTCCATGAGCTGGCGCGCGACCGGGTGGCTCGTGTCGACGCCTTTGTGGACCCACACCTTGGAGTACGGATAGACGCGATCGACCGCCTGCTCGTGGAAGTTCTTGGCCGCGAGCGACCAGTGCCAGTTGCCGTTCTCGTCGGGGTGATCGAAGAGGTCGATCTTGGTGAGCACCACGAAGATGCGGTCCTTGAGCGAGATGCTCCGATCGGCCGACTGCACGGTGCGGAGCAGCTCGATCTCGTTCCTTACGAGCGAGGGCCGCGTGACGTCCTTGACGAAGATGGTGACGTCGACCTCGTTGGTGAGCGCCTCCTCGGTGTCGCGCCGCGCTTTGTCGCTCGGCGCGTCGATGCCGGGGAGATCCATGAGCACCACGCCCGGCATCGCGCCCGCGACGGGGATCGTGACGGTGACGATCTTCACGGCGCGCACGCCCGGGTAGGGCTTGTTGCCGTGCATCGTGTCCTTGAGCGCGATGAAGGGCCGGATCTGCTCGGCGAGATCGTCGAGCGTCGAGGCGGTGATCGCGATCGGCTCTTTGTTGAGCCTCGCCTTGATGTCGCCGAGGCCCGCGGCGATCTCGGCGAGCTCGGCGTACGCGGTCTGCTCGCGCTTGCCCGCGCGATCGGGGTCGTCGACGTCGTAGCCCTCGCGCGTGCGGAACGCGGCCTTGAGCCTGCCGAGCTCCGATGAGCTGAGGCCCTGCCATCGCTCGGCGCTGCCCGGCTCGAGCGCGTCGAAGTAGCTCGCGATGCGGCCCTTGAACTCGTCCTCGCGGTAGAACGTGACCGTCGCGCCGTACTTGCCCTCTTCGGCGGGCTCGACGACGGTGGTGCTCCACGTGCAGCGCTCGGCCTCGCTCGGCAGGAGCTTCTCGCTCTTGAGCCACGCCGAGAGGAACGCGCTCTTGCCTTGTTTTTCGAGGCCGACGACGCCGATCTTCACCACGCCTTTGGCGAGGCGCTTCTCGCGATCGAGGCTCTTCGCGCGCAGGTTGTCGAACTTGCCGCGGAGATCGCGGAGCGCGCGCGCGTTGTCGCTGTCGGCCTGGAAGTACCCGACGAAGCGATCACAGAGCTGCCGGTAACGAAGGAGTTTGTCGGCGACCGAGCGCAGCTCGGCGGCGTTCTTTTTACGGCCCTCGGGGCTCCACATGGGGCCGTAAGCTATCGGCGCGCGAAGAGAGCGACAAGCACGTTGATTCGCGCGGAAGCTGCGCGAGGCTTCAGCCCATCATCGCGCGGGCGAGCGCGGGCCGCGACGTGCAGCGCGCGAGCCACGCTTGCAGGTTCTTGTACGGGCTCGTGTCCGCGCCGAGCCGCGCGAAGAAGGGCATGTAGCCCGCGAGCGCCAGGTCCACGAGGGTGAAGCCGCCGCCGAGCAAATACTCGTTGCCCGCGAGGCCCTCGTCCACGTGGCCGAGGAGGGCGTTGAGCTCGCTCTTGGCGCTCGCCGCGGCCTTCTCGTTCTGCTCCTCCTTGGGGAAGCGCTCCGACGTGTTGCGGAGCAGGCGCGTCGCCGCGTCCGCGAGCGTCACCTGCGCCCACGCCATCCATCGCAGCGCGCGCGCTCTCTCGTTTTTTTCCTTGGGAAAGAGCCCTTTTTCAACGCCGTATTGCTCGCCCAGGTGCAAGAGGATCGCGAGCGACTCGAAGATGGGCACCCCGTCGTCGACGAGGAGCGGCACCTTGCCGTTCGGGTTCAACGCGAGGTACTCGGGCTTCCTCTGATCGGCCGCCGCGAGGTTCATCTTCACCTTCTCGTACGGGACGCCGAGCTCTTCGAGGGCCCAGTGGATGCGCGTCGCGCTGCTCATCGGTGCGTAATAAAACGTGATGCTCATGGCCGCGGCTCTACCACGAGCGCGCGGCGCGCGGCAGCCCTTGCTTCTTCGCGCGAGGCTCTCCACGATGCGCGCGATGGGCTTCTTCGACAGAGCGAAAAAGCTGTTCGGCATCGGCTCGTCCGACGACGATCACGACGACGCGCGCGACGAGGCGCCCACCCACAAGGAGGCGCGCGACGACGCGCCCGCGCACAAAGAGACGCGCGCGGAGAAGCTCGCGCGGGCGCGCGGCCGCACCGATCGCCCGCCGCTCCGCGACGAGAACGTGGCCGCGGGCCCGATGATCGAGGACGCGCTCACCGCGCGTGAGGACGGGCAAAAGGCCGAGTCGCTCCGCATCTTGTCGTCCATCGACAAAGGCAAGGGGCTCCGCCTCGTGCTGCACGCGGCGGCGCTCCTCGAAGCGGGCGACGAGGGGGAGCTGCGATCGAAGCTCGCGGCGGTCGCGGCCGAGGCCGAGGGCTATCGGCTCGCGCTCCAGATCGCGCAGGCGTTCGACGGGTCGAGCGACGCGGCTCCGTGGATCGATCGCGCGCTTCAAAAGGGCGCGCCCCCGTGGGCGATCGCGTGGACGCGCGCGCTCTCGCGCGACGACAAAGAGCGCCGCGAGGGGCTCGTCGAGCTGCTCTTCGCGGACGCGCCGCTCGCGCGCGTGGTCGGCGCGCGCGATCTCCACATCGAGGGCGCGGCGCCGGGCGACACCGAGGCGGTCACGCGGTACGCGTCGTTCGCGCACGGCCGCGACACGATCCGGCGCTTCGGCGCGCGCGAGGTGGCCGCGCTCATCGCGCGCGCGGGAGGTGCGTCGTGAGCGAGCGTCGATCCAAGCTCTCGCTCTACGCGCTCGACAGGCCCGCGCTCAAGGCCTTCTCCGCCGAGCTCAAGGCCCTGCTCCTCGCCGACGATCGCGCGGGGCTCGCGGCGCTGCTCGGGCTCGGCGAGGCGCTCGCGGGCAGGATCGGCGAGCGGCCGCGCGCGGTCGATCACCTGCTCCTCGCGGACACCGATCCCGCGGCGATGCCTTTCTTTGCGTCGATGCGGCGCGTGGCCAAGAAGCGCGCGCTCACGCTCGCGTGGACGAGCGACGAGCCTTCGCTCGAAGGCAGGCTCCGTCACTTCGACGTGCTCCGCGAGGACGCGACCATCGCCGGCCTCATCGACGCGCTGCTCGACGCGAACAGGCTCCCTTGGTTCTTGGTGCGGCCCGGCGCGACCGGCGGGTTCTTGCAGGACGAAAAGCGCGCTCGCCTCGCCGCCGAGCTGCGCGCGCTCGCGCCCTCGTTGCCCAAGGAGCTCGCGGCCTTCGCCGCGGCGATCCGCGAGGTCGACGGCGACGTGATCGCGCACGACGGGCTCTGAGCCGATAAGACACCTCGCTGTGGTACGTTCGCGGCCCCAACGACCTGGCAGAGGAGAGCTCGATGACGGAGAAGAGAGCGGCGCTGGTGACGGGCACGAGCACGGGCTTCGGGCGAGCCATCGTGGAGGCGCTGGCGCGCAAGGGATACGCCGCCTTCGCCGGGATGCGCGACCCCGACGGCAAGAACCGCGCGGCGCGCGACGAGATCGCCGCGCTGCCGGATCTCGGGATCACGACGGTCGCGCTCGACGTGACCGACGACGCGTCGGTGAGCGCCGCGGTCGATGCGGTGACGCGGAAGGCCGGCCGGATCGACGTGCTCGTGAACAACGCCGGCGTCGGGTGGGCCGGGCTCACGGAGTGCGGATCGGTCGAGCAGGTGCGCAAGGTCTACGAGACCAACGTCTTCGGCCCGCAGCGCCTCTGCCGCGCGGTGGTGCCCATGATGCGAGAGCAGAGGTCGGGCGTGCTGGTGTTCGTGTCGAGCATGGGCGGCCGGATGCTCATGCCCAACGCGTCGCACTACTGCGCTTCCAAGGCCGCGCTGGAGATGATGGCTGAGGGGTACCGCGTCGATCTGGCGTCCTTCGGCGTGGACGTGGTCATCCTGGAGCCCGGGATTTACAAGACCCGGATGTTCCACAACATGTGGATGGCCGACGACGAGGCGCGCGCTGCGCACTACGGCGCGCTCGCCGGCCACGCGCGCGCGGGGGTCGACGGGGCCATCGCCATGGGCGGCGGCGCGCCGGAGGAGGTCGCGGACACGGTGGTGAAGCTCGTGGAGATGCCGCACGGTCAAAGGCCCTTGCGGACGACGATGGGCGCGGACGCAGCGCTGGTGGCGCCGGTGAACGCCGCGGCGGACGAGGCCGGGCGGATCATGCGCGCGATGTGGGGCGGCTGAGGGCCTGCCGGGCCGCTCCGGCCCGTCATCGCGTGACCGGACGAGACAAGCGTTGTTCGCCGGCGCGCGCGGCTCGACGTCGCGCACGATAAGCCCTCTTATTTTTTTAAGTGGGTCATCCCACCTTTGCTCGATTTCTCCTGGCACGACCTCCGACCAGAAGCTAAGACAGCCCCACACAGGTAGGTTTCGGTAATCTTCGCCGAAGGGGGCTTTGGCCATGGGTCATTGGGGAAAGGCTCGTCAATGGGCTCTTCGCTGCGCGTTGGTGCTCGCGAGCGTCGCGTCGATGGTTGGTTTATGTGAGCTCGCGCTCCGGTGGATAGCGCCTGTTCAGGAGCGGTTTTACGTCTATCCGCCGGGCACGCGGAGGGTGTTTTATCCTCGGCCGGAGGTCCTCCCGGGCGTCGGATCACGGTCTGTCTTCAGCATCAATGAGCGCGGGATCCGCGGCCGTTTGCCCGGTTCCGAGGCTGAATATCGGGTGCTCGCCGTCGGCGGCAGCACCACGGAGTGCCTTTATCTCGACGACGCGGACGCGTGGCCCGCGCTCGTGGAGCGTGGTTTGGGCGGCGCCTCGGCCTCGCGCGCGCCGTGGGTCGGCAACGCGGGTAAGTCCGGGATGACGAGCCGTGATCACGTGGTGACGCTCGACCGCCTGACAGCCGATCTCCCGCGCGTGGATGTCGCGCTGGTGCTCGCGGGCGTCAACGATTTGACCTTCGCGTTGAGCCGCGGTCCCGCCGCGCCGCCGCCCGCGCCCATCACGGAGGCGGCGGCGGAGCGGGCGCAGCTCCTCACCGCCTTCGCTATCCGGCCGGGCCGCGTGCACGACGCGGCGGGCGAGGACGCGCCTTGGTACAAGAGGACGGCGCTCTATCAAATCGCAAAGCGCGCTCGCCCCACCCCCGGCGCTTCGGTCGCGCAGGACGCGCAGGGCGACGTCTATGCGCGGTGGCGCGCTCATCGTCGCTCGGCCTCTCAGGTGTTGGAGACGGCCCCTGATCTCGGCGCGGCGCTGGTGGACTATCGTCGCAACCTCCATGTGCTCGCGGACATCGCGGAGCGGCGCGGGATGGCGCTCGTCCTCATGACACAACCCGTGCTCTGGCGAGAGGGGTTGTCCGCCGAGGCCGAGTCGCTCCTTTGGCTCGGCGGCGTGGGCAACTTCCAGGAGCGGCCCAACATGCCTTATTACTCGGCGCGCGCGCTCGCGGCGATGATGGATCGGTTCAACCGGGTGATGCTCGACGTGTGCGCGGAGCGCTCGCTCGCGTGCCTCGATCTCGCGGCGCAGGTCCCGCGCGACGTGAGCGCCTTTTACGATGATTGCCACTTTACGAAGCAGGGCAGCCAGCGCGTCGCGGCCGCGGTCACGGCGCACCTGCGCGCGATCGCCTCGGGTGGTCGCACGGCGAGCCTCCTGCATTGATCTCCGGCGGGCCCCAGGCTCAGTACATGATGAGACGTAAGGTGACCCCCGGCGGCTTCGTAAAAGTCGCGGGTTTGGAGCGCGTGAGCTAAGCTACGTCGCGTGGTAGATGAGGATCGTCCTTGGTTGTTCGAAGATTCGGTGATGCGGCTGGCGGTCCACCGCAACTTGCTCGTCGTGGTGTGGTTTGGTCCGCCGACCATCGAGCATCTCTCCACGATGGAGCGGGTGGCGCGCGAGCTGCTCGTCGAGCAGCCTGGCAAGACGGGGATCTTGAACGTGGCTATCGGCGACATCCCTTCGTTCGACGGCGCGATGCGCGCGGAGATCGCGCGTATCGCGCGTGATCGAACGCTGGTCGGGGTCGGGATCGCGCATTTGGTCCTGACCCCCGGCCCGCTCGGCTCCGCGCTTCGTGTCTTCATGAGCACGGTGATCCTCGTCTCCAAACCTCCCTTCCCGATGCGTATGTTACCGAGCCTCGACGTCGCTGCGGCGTGGCTCGAGCCCAAGCTCAACGCGGTGACGCCCGGGTGGACCAAAGCGGAGATCGTCGCGGTGGGCAAGCGGGCGATGAGGCGTTGA
>CAYTJL010000237.1:0-14968 GCA_964437785.1 uncultured Polyangiaceae bacterium | reverse complement strand
TGGAGCGCGGTGACGGGATCGAGCTTGGCCGCGCGCCGCGCAGGGAAGAACCCAAAGACAACGCCGATGAACGAGCTCACGAAGAGCGCGAGCGCGAGCGAGTCCCCGGCGACGGACATGCTCCATTCGAGCGCCTTGGCGAGCGCGAAGATGATCATCGCGGCGAGCGAGGAGCCGAGGACGCCGCCGATGGCGGCGAGCACCAAAGACTCCATCAAGAACTGCACCATGATGTCGGACTCCTGCGCGCCGATGGCCATGCGAATGCCGATCTCGCGCGTCCGCTCGGTGACGCTCACCAACATGATGTTCATCACGCCGATGCCCCCCACCACGAGCGACACACACGCGATCACGATGAGGAGCAGCGACAACGTCCCAAAAATGGAGTCACCCAAGCTCTGGAGCTCGGCTTGGGTGCGGATCACGAAATCGTCGTCTTCCCCTTCGGCGACGCGGTGCCGTTCGCGCAAAATCTCGGTCGCCTGCTTCTTGGCGCGCTCCACCATTTGGTCGTTGGTCGCGCTGAACATGATGCCGTGGACCTCGCCCGCGCGCGTGTTGATGACGTGCGATCGGAGCGTGGTGATGGGCATCAAGACGATTTGATCTTGGTCCTCGCCGAAGGGAGAGTTGCCCTTCTCTTCGAGGAGGCCAATCACGCGATACGGGTGCCGGCCGATGCGCATCATCCTGCCGATGGGGTCCGCGCTGCCGAAGAGCTCGGTCTGCGTGGTCTTGCCGATGAGCACGACCTTCTCGCCGACGGCCTCCGACGACGCGGTCCACACCTCGCCTTTGACCACCTTGAGGTTGCGGACCTCGAAGTACGACAAGCGCGATCCGATGACGCTCGTCTTGGTGTTGGCGCCCTCGTGCACCGCCTGCGCGCTCGCGCGGAGGAACGGCGCGGAGAGGCGGATGCTCGTGGACTCGCGCACGAGCGCCTCGCCGTCCTGCTCCGAGATGCGCGACCCGGTGCGGCTCCTCGCGCCCGACGACTTCGCGCCCGAGGGGAAGACCATGAGCGCGCTCGATCCGAGGCTCGCGACCTGGCCCGACACGCTCGCGCGCACGCCGCGCCCGAGCGCCATCATCGTGACGACCGCGGTGATGCCGATGGTGATGCCGATGATGGTGAGCCCCGCGCGGAGCTTGTTTCGCCGCACCTGACGGAGCGCGATCCAGATCGAGGTCAAGACGCGCGCGAACATCACTCGTTCCTGAGCGCGGTGATCGGATCGAGCCTCGCCGCGCGCCACGCGGGCAAGAACCCGAAGACCACGCCGATGAACGCGCTCGCCATCACCGCCGCGAGCACGGCGATCCAAGGCGCTTGCATCGGCAGCTCCAAGACCACCGAGAGCACGCCGATGAGGCCCACGCCCGCGCCGATGCCGACCACGCCGCCGAGCACGCAGAGCGTGATCGACTCGATGAGGAACTGCGCGAGGATGTCCTGCTCGGTCGCGCCGATCGCCATGCGGATGCCGATCTCGCGCGTCCGCTCGGTGACGCTCACGAGCATGATGTTCATCACGCCCACGCCGCCGACGAAGAGCGCGACGCACGCGATGAGCGCCAAGAAGACCGTGAGCGCCGAGAAGATCCCGTCGAGCGTGCGCCGCAGCTCGGCCGGGCTCCGCATCGCGAAGTCGGCCTCGGCGCCGGGCTGGATGTGATGGCGCTGCCGCAAGATCGAGGTCATCTGCTGCGAGGCGCGATCGATGGTGAGCTCGCTCGTGGCCGACGCCATGATGGTCATCACCCGGCCGGGCGGCATGCGCACGATGCGCGATCGGTGCGTGCCGATGGGCATGAGCACGCGATCGTCTTGGTCCTCGCCGAACGGCGAGTTGCCCTTCTTGGCGAGCACGCCCACCACGCGGAAGGGATATTTGCCGATGCGCACGTATTTGCCGACGGGATCGGTCGTGCCGAACAGCTCCTCGGCGACGGCGTGGCCGAGCACGCAGACCTTGGTCTTGAGCTGCTCGTCGGCCTCGTTCCAGCTCTCGCCGCGCGCGAACGAGAAGCTCCGCACGGCCCAATACCCGCGCGTCGTGCCCATGGCCTGCGTGGGCCAGTTCCTGTCGCCGTAGACGACCTGCGCGCTCGCCGTGCTCCACGGCACCACGCTGAGCACGCTCGGCGCCTCGCGCCGGATGGCCTCGACGTCGTCCTCGGTGAGCCTGCCCTGCCCGCTCGATCGCGCGCCCGACGATTGCGTGGATTGAGGCCAAATGAAGATGATGTTGGCCCCGAGCGTCGCGAAGCGGCCGGTGATCACGTCGCGCGTGCCCGTGCCGAGCGCGACCACGATCACCACCGCCGCGACGCCGATCAAGATGCCCAAGATGGTGAGCGCGGCGCGGAGCTTGGCGCGCGCGATCGCGCGGAACGCGAGCCGGATGCCCGAGAGGAGCGTCCTCACGAGCCGTCCTCGGGCTTGGGCAGCTCGGCGAGCGCGTGCGCCGCGACCGTGGGGCTCTGGTTGTAAATGTCGCTCTTCACGCGGCCGTCGCGCATCGTGATGACGCGCGACGCGCACGCCGCGATGTCGTGCTCGTGCGTGACGAGGACGATGGTGATGCCGCTCGTTTTGTTGAGGTCTTGGAGGAGCGAGAGCACCTCCAAGCTGGTGCGCGTGTCGAGGTTGCCGGTGGGCTCGTCGGCGAGGAGCAGCGGCGGCGACGTGACGAGCGCGCGCGCGATGGCGACGCGCTGCTGCTGCCCGCCCGAGAGCTGGTTCGGCGTGTGATGGAGGCGCTCGCCGAGGCCCACGGCTTCGAGCGACGCGAGCGCGCGCGATCGCCGCTCCTTGGACGAGACGCCGCGATAGACGAGCGGCAGCTCCACGTTCTCGAGCGCGGTCGTGCGCGGCAACAGGTTGAAGCCCTGGAACACGAAGCCGATGAGCCGGTTGCGCACCACCGCGCGCGCGTCGTTCGATCGGTGCGTGACGTCGATCCCGTCGAGCGTGTAGCTGCCCTTCGTGGGCCGGTCGAGGCAGCCGATGATGTTCATCATCGTGCTCTTGCCCGAGCCGCTCTGCCCTACGATCGCCGCGAATTCTCCCCGCTTGATGGTGAGATCGACCGAGCGGAGCGCGTGCACGACGACCTCACCCGTCTCGTACGCCTTGCCGATCTTGTCGAGGACGATGAGGTCCGTGGTCTCCATAAAAAAGCCTCAGAACGAGCGCTTTTTGTTGGGATCGTCGGTCTCGTCGATCACGAATTTGACGCCGCTCAGATCGGTCTTGAGCTCGGTCGTGACGCCGTCGGTGATGCCGATGTCGATCTCGCGCGGCGTGACCTTCTCTTTGCCGAGCGTCTCGTCGGTGACGACGTAGATGCGGCCCTTGTGCGCGCCGAGCGCGGGCAGCGGATCTTGCGGGATCTTCTTGCCGTCTTTGTCGACCGGCGGAGAGGGCTTGAAGCGCAGCGCGGCGTTGGGGAGGCGCGTCACGCCCTTGGACTCGGCCGTGCGGATGGTGACCGTCGCGGTCATGCCCGGGCGGAGCTTCATGTCGGGGTTGTCGACGTCGATCACGGCCGCGTACGTGACCACGCCGGACTGCGTGCTCGGGCTGTAGCGCACTTGGCTCACCACGCCCTTGAAGCGCTCGCCCGGGAACGCGTCGACCGTGACCTCGGCGCGCATGCCCTCGCGGAGCTTGCCCACGTCGGCCTCGTCGATGTCGGCGAGCACGCGCATCTTGCGGAGATCCTGCGCGATCACGAAGAGCACCGGCGCTTGGAAGCTCGCGGCCACGGTCTGGCCCGGATCGATCGATCGCGTGATCACGACGCCGTCGATGGGCGAGAAGATCCGCGTGTATTCCATGTTGGTGCGGGAGGATCGGAGCGCCGCGTGGATCTGCGCGACCGACGCCTTGGCCGCCGCGGCGTCCGCGATCGCGACGTCGTAGGAGCCCTGCGCGGCGTCGAGATCGGCCTGCGTGCCGATGCCCTCGGCCACGAGGCGCTTGGCGCGCTCCCAGCGCTGCTTCGCGGCGATCCTCGCGGCGTCGGCGCGCGCCACGGACGCCTCGGCCGACGCGAGCTGCGCGCGGTTCTGATCGATGGCCGCGCCGAACAGCGTGGGATCGATCTCGGCGAGCACGTCGCCCTTCTTCACCTCGCTGTTGAAGTCGACCATCACCTTGGTGATGCGGCCCGACACCTGCGCGCCGACCTGCACCTGCGTGAGCGGCTGCACTTGCCCCGTCGACTGGATCGACTCGACCACGTCGCCCTGCGACGTCGCGCCGAGCACGAACTTGGGCTGAGGCTTGGGCTTGGCCTTGATCGCGATCACCACGACGACCGCCGCCATCGCGACGATCCCCAAGAGCACCCAGAGCACGACACGAAACTTCCCCCGCTCCGCGCGCGACAGCTCTTTTTCGAGCCCCCCCGCGCCCATCGAACGAGGCCCCTTGTTGGGACGCCCGCCGGTCTGACTGTCCGGTGGAAGGTGTGTCGTGTCGGTCGGCGCAGCCATGGGCCCGTGCTTTAGCACCGGTGAGCGCGGTCGCCCCCAAGAAAACCGGCCTTGAAGTCGCGGGGACACCGTGGCAAAGCGCATCCCCCCATGACCTCCACCGCCATCGAGACCGACTCGTTCGTCACGCTCACGTACTCAATCCACGACGAGCGGGGAGAGGTCGTGGGCGGGACGCCCGAAGGCGAGACAACGACCTACGTGCACGGCTACGCGCAGCTCGTCTATGGGCTGGAGCAGCGCCTCTCGGGGCTCCGTCCAGGCGATAAACGCAGCTTCACCATCGACGCCGACGAGGCGTTCGGCGAGCGCGACGAAGAGGCGGTGTTCTCGATCGATCGCGCGGAGCTCGGCGGCGCGGAGGGGGTCAACGTCGGCGACGTCATCGAGCTCGAGGACGCCGAGGGCGAGTCGATGATCTTCCGCGTCCAAGAGATTCAGCCCGACGCGATCATCGTCGACATGAACCACCCGCTCGCGGGACAGCGCATCCGCTTCGAGGTCGAGATCGGCGGGGTGCGCCGCGCGACCGACGACGAGATCGCCGAGGCGCAGGCCGATCTCGAAGATCGCGCGACCGACGACGAGGACGACGCGTGCGGCTGCGGCCACGATCACGAGCACGGCGAGCACGACCACCAGCACGAGCACGGCGAGCACGACCACCAGCACGAGCACGGCGATCAAGGGCTCATCCAGCTCACCCCCAAGAAGAAGCTGATCAACTAAGAGGCCACGACACATGACCGAAAAAGGCAAGACGCCCGAATGGCTGTTCGATCTCCGCGTGCGTGAGCGCCTGCTCGCGGCCGGCTCGCTCGACCCCAAGGTGCTCGAGCGCCATCTCGCCGAGCTGCCCGACCTCGCCGACAAAGCCGAGGATCTCCCGTTCGATCAGCCCGCGCTCGATGCGAGCCGAGGCGCAGGCTGATACGCTGTCGCGGAGAGGGCAGCCATGAGCAGCCAACAACGCGATGACAACGAGCGCATCGGAGAGCCCCCGCAGGATCTCCCGTCGCTCGACTTTTCGACCTTCATCCTCGGCCTGATCGGCACCGCGTACGTCCACTTGGGAGACGCTCCCAACCCCGACGGCACGTCCGATCGTGATCTCGTGCTGGCCCGGCAGGACATCGATCTGCTCGGGCTCTTGCAAGAGAAGACCAAGGGGAATTTGACGGGCAAAGAGGAGCGCTTGCTCGAACAAGCGCTCTACGATCTGCGCATGCGCTTCGTGGAGGTATCGCGAGGGTGAAGATCATGCGCGCGATGATCTCGGGCTCCGCGTTCGCGGGTCGCTTCATCTCCGCCGCCGCGCTCGTGCTCCTCGCCGGCTGCGGCAAAGGCAACGGCGGGCCAACGTCGAGCGGCGGCACGGTGACGCTCTCGCCGCCGGCTCCGCCTCCCATCGCCACCGCGCCTCCGGCCAAGGGCCCCGCGATCGTCACGAGCGAAGGGATGCCCGTGTCGTTCGCGCCGCTCGCCAAGCGCGCGGATCCTTCGGTCGCGACGGTCAAAGCGAGGGTCTCGCGCGAGAGCCGCTTCGGTCGTCGCATGGTCGCCGAGGGGCTCGGCACCGCGTTCGTCTACGACGCCGCGGGGTTTCTCCTCACCAACAACCACGTGGTCGAGGGCGCGAGCGACATCGAGGTGAGCTTCCCCGACGGGCGCGAGCTCGCCGCCAAGGTGGTCGGCCTCGACAAGCACACCGACGTCGCCGTGCTCAAGATCACCGAGCAAGGGCTCCCCGCGCTCCCGCTCGGCGACTCCGACGCCATCGAGGTGGGTGATTGGGTCGTCGCCATCGGCAACCCCTTCGGCCTCTCGCACACGGTCTCCGCGGGCATCCTCTCGGCCAAAGACCGCACCCGCGACGACGTAAAAGGCCTCGACCCGAGCGGTTATTTCAACTTCCTCCAGACCGACGCGAGCATCAACCCCGGCAACTCGGGCGGCCCGCTCTTGAACATGAGGGGTGAGGTGGTGGGCATCAACTCGGCGGTTCGCGCCAACGCGAACAGCATCGGGTTCGCCATCCCCATCAACATGGTCAAGCAGCTCTTGCCGATGTTGCTCCGCGACGGGAAGATCCGGCGGAGCGCGATCGGCGTGCTCGTCGACTCGCTCTCTACCACCGAGGCGAGCAGGCTCCGCAGGCCCGATAAGAAGGGGGCTTGGGTCAAAGGGGTCTCGCCGGGCGGCCCCGCCGATCGCGCGGGGCTCGCGGCCGACGACGTCATCATCGGTTTTGACGGACAACCCATCTCCGACCCAAACCAGCTTCGTTGGCTCGCCAGCATCGCGGGTGTCGGGAAGGTCGTCTCTCTGAAGGTGGCGCGCGGGGAGCGCGCGTTCGAGATGCGCATCACCTTGGGCGAGCTGCCCGAACAGCCGGACGACGATCCCCGATGACGGGGCCGCTTCGATAAGGACCCTCCCGTGCCCCAGGCCACAGCCCACAACGAGCCCGACTCCCTGCGCGAAGGAGCAGGGGAGATCGCGGGCGACGACGAAGGCGCCGCGGATGGGGCTTTGGATCAAGGCGACGACGATCCGCAGAGCGGGGCTCATGATCCACGTGCGCCGGGCGGCGCGAACGCAGAAGAGCCCGATCTTCCTAGCCTTCCCGTGAATAGAGGGGGGCACGCGGCGTCCAACCGCGAGGCCCGCTTACGGGAGGCCGAGGAGGATCGTGAGCTCATTCGCGCTGCACAAGGAGGAGATCAGCGAGCCTTTCGAAAGCTGGTCGAGCGCCATCAGCGCCGCGCCTTCTCGATCGCCATCGGCCTCGTGCGCGACGAGAACGACGCGCGCGAGATCGTTCAAGAGGCCTTCTTGCGGGTGTACCGCGGCCTCGCCACGTTCCAGGGCGGATCGTCCTTCTTCACGTGGCTCTACCGCATCGTCACGAACCTCGCGATCGACCTCATCCGCAAGCCCGGCCGCAAAGACGCCGAGCTCTTGGAGAACCAGACCGTCGACGAGGACAAGAGCGATTTCTCCCTGGTCTCACGCATCGACGGCGCAGATCCGATTGACGTCATTCGCCGGCGCGAGATCGCCGCGCGCATCCGAACGGCGCTCGACGCCCTGCCGCCGTATCACCGGGGGGTCATCTTGATGCGCGAGGTCGAGGGGATGTCGTACGAAGAGATGGCGCAGGCGATGGGCGTGTCCAAAGGCACCATCATGAGCCGTTTGTTCCACGCACGTCAAAAGCTCCAAAAGGCCCTCGCCGATTGTTACGCCGAAGAGGACGCGGGCAAGCGCCGCGGAAACGAGGCGAACGGCGAGGACGCGGAGGAACAGTCATGAGCAGCGAACACGACGATCCGCACATCGAAGGCGATCTCGAGCTCATGCTGTATGCCGACGGCGAGCTCGACGAGGCGCGCGCGGCCGAGGTCGCCGCGCGTGTCGCAAAGAGCCCTGAGCTTCAAAACAAGCTCGCCGCGCTCCGGCTCGGCGGGGCCATGGTCGCGAAGCTCGCGGACGCGGGCGCGGGCCCGGCGGGCTCCATCGCCGACGACGTGATGAGAGCGATCGCGCTTGAGGCGGGCGGGGCCAAGGTGATCTCGCTCGACGAGCAGCGCGTCGCGCGCTCCAAGGCGGGTGTCGACAAAGCGCCTATCGGGGCTGCGCCGGCGACGTCGCCCGCCAACGACAACAGTCGATCGCCGCTCGTCATCTTGACGGCCATCGCGGTGGCGGTCGCGGCGGCCTTCTTCCTGTGGGGTCGATCCTCTCCGCCCGATCCCGTCGCGGGCTCCTCCACCACGGGCGGCCCGGCGATGACCACCACGGCTCCTGCGCCCAAAGCACCTTCCCCTGAGCCGACGATGGTGGCGGATCGCGAGCCCGAGCCTGGTGTGGAGGTCACCAGCGTCGACTTTGGGAGCCGCGTAGGCTCCGTGTTTTACGTGGAAGGCCAGGAGAAGGGCGCGACCACGACGGTTGTTTGGCTCTCGGATGATGCGCTTGGAGGAGACTGATGAGATCGTTCGTCGTTCCCGTGACCGTCGCGCTCGCGCTCGCCTTCGCGGTCGGCTCGGGCCCGTCAGTCGCCTTGGCAGATTCGATGGATCCGGCGGAGCCCGCGCAGAATAAGCCCGCGAGCGTCACGGCGGAGCTGCTCATCCTTCACGCCACGAACCAAGGCAAAGGCATCGATCCTCGCGTCGGCAACATGCCGGAGCTCACCAAACCTCCCTTCTCGGCGTACAACTCGTATCAGCTCCTCGACCAAACCAAGCTCACTATCCAACGCGGCACGGGCACCACCTACAAGCTCGCGACAGGGAGCGAGCTGATGGTCGCCTTCAAAGACGTCATCGAAGGGAAGCCTCAGCGCTTCGTCATCTCGGCGAACGTGCAAAAGCCCGCTGGCAAGTCCGTCCTCCCCCTCTTGGAGGTGAGCGCCAAGATGGGTGAGATCTTCTTCGTCGCCGGCGAGCCGTACAAAGGCGGCATCTTGGTGATCGGGATCCGAATCACCCCGTGAGGCTATTCGCGGAGAGGCCCTGAGCGCCCATCGCCGCTCGCCGCCTCCCCTCCTCGACCGCGCGGCCGAGCTCGATCAAATAAGCATCGAAGTCGACCTGCATGGTGTGCCGCTTGGAGGGCACATAGCGCTGGAACATCGTTTGGCGCTCGCGCCTCATCGCGGCTTCCATCTCGGCCCGTGAAGGCAGCTTGGCGGCCCCGGTGACGAGCTCGGCGAACCAGCGCCCCTGCGCCTCGGCGAGCGGCATAATGGCGCCGAGCGGCTGGAGGAGGCCGGCGAAATAGAGCCCGGGGACATCGGGCTTGACCGCGCGGAGGTAGAGCGGCAAATCGTTGTCTTTGGCGGCGACGAACGTTTGATCGAAGAACGGGAACGTCACCTTGTATCCGGTGCAATAGACGATGGCGTCGACCTCCTCGATCGAGCCGTCGTCAAACCGCACCTTGTTCCCCATCAGCTCGGCGATGGTGGATTTGGGCGTGATGTCGCCCCGGCCGAGCTTGATCAACAGCTCGCTCGAAATGGTGGGGTGCGCCTCGCCGATGCGGTGGTCGGGCTTGGGGAGGCCATAGTCCTCCATCTTGCCCACCGCGACCCGGAAGATGGCGCCGCCGATGGCGCTCTGGGCCCAAAAGGGCAACCACGGAGGCAACGTGAGGAGCTGGTCGAGGGGTTTGCCCAATACGTAATTGGGCACCACGTAGGCGCCGCGCCGCGCCGAGAGGAAGACCTTGTCGGAGACGCCCGGGCGCGACAGCTCACATGCGATGTCCATGGCGCTGTTGCCCATCCCGACCACGACGACGCGTTTGCCGTTGAGGTCGTGCGGCTCGCCGGGATCGATGTAGTGGTGCGCGTGCATCACGAGGCCGTCGAACGCGCCCGGGAAGGGCGGATCGGGCCATTGAGGGTCCCAGTGGTGCCCATTGGCCACCACGACCGCGTCGTACGAGAGGGCCTCGCCGCTGGCGAGCGTCACCTCGAACCGGCCGAGCTCCTGTGACGAGTCGCCCGCGGAGCCGCCGCGCGAGACCACCTTCTCGACCCCTGTCTCGAACCGGATCGTGTGGCGGATGCCGAAGTGATCGACGTACGCGTCGAAGTAGCGCGCGATGAGCGTGTGGTGCGGGAAGTCGGGGTAGCTCCGCGGCATCGGATAATCGGTGTACTGCATCCGATCGCGCGAGGTGTTGATGTGGAGCGACCGATACGACGAGCTCACACCGTTCTTGTTCTTGAAGACCCAATTGCCGCCGACGCGATCGCTCTTCTCGAAGCAATCGACGTGGACGCCGCGGTCGTAGAGCGCTTTGACCACCGTGATGCCGCTCGAACCGGCGCCGATCACACATGCTCGCGGAGGGCTCTTCATGGCAGGGCCCTTTATGTCGCGCCGGATCGCCCTCGAAGCAAGTCTTTGGTGGGCTGAACGTATGTCTTACTTCGTCACATCGCCGGCGTGTCACATGGGAGCGGTCGGCCGCTCGCCGCCCGTCACGGCCAGCTCCTCGGCGATGGTCGACGTGATGTACGCGAGCGCCTCGTGCGCGCTCGGGATCATGCTCGTCATCAGCAAGAAGCCGTGAATCGTGCTCTCGAAGCAGCGATACCGGACCGGCACGCCCGCGCGCAGCAGCCGGTCGGCGAGCGCGCGCCCCTCGTCGCGCAGCGGATCGAAGCCCGCCGTGATCACCAGCGCAGGCGCGGCGCCCGCGACGTTGCGCCAAAGGAGCGGAGACGCGCGCGGATCGCGCTTGTCCTCGGCGCGCGGGAGGTAGTGGCCCAAGAACCAATTCATCAGCTCTCGATCGAGCAAATAGCCTTCGCCGAACGTCTTGTGCGACGCCGTCGTCATCGCGCAGTCGGCCGCCGGGTAGATCAAGACCTGCAAACAAGGCGCGATCACGCGCCGATCGTTGGCGTCGAGCGCGACCACCGCCGAGAGCGCGCCGCCCGCGCTGTCGCCGCCCACGGCCACGCGCGACGGATCGCCGCCGAGCGAAGAGGCGATCTTGGCGACGTGCGCGAACGACGCGATCGCGTCCTCGACCGCGGCCGGGAACGGGTGCTCGGGCGCGAGGCGATAGTCGACCGACACGACGATGCATTTACCGTCGACCGCGATCGTCTCGGCGATGCCCTCGTATTCGGCGACGCTGCCGACGACCCAACCACCGCCGTGAAAGAACACGAGGATGGGCGCGGGCTCGGGCAAGCCATCGGGCTTGTAGACGCGCGCGTGAATCGGCCCCGCGGGCCCGGGGATGATGATGTCCTCACGCGCGATGAGCGGCTTCGGCGCGGGCGCCATCACCGCGATCGAGCGCGCCATCTCGGCGCGCGCGCCGGCCACGTCGAGCGCGTGCAAAGGCTTGCGGAGACGCCCCGAGAGCCCGAGCAAAATCGAATAACACGGGTCGATGTTCTGCCCGTCGCGCGGCGCGCGATCGATCGATCGCATCGTGGCTCTCAGCGCGGCGGGAGGGAGACGAAGGAGCGAGCGAAGGAAGGTCCGCTCGACACGGATCTGCAAGGGGCTTAGGTCCACGCAGCGGCGAGGATACTCTAGAATCCCGGCGTTGCGACTTCGTTACCGCTTGTCTTCCATCGTAATCGCGCCCGCGTCACGCAGGCGCGCGTGGACGACCTCGCCGAGCAGGCGGTAGCCCTCGTCGTTGAAGTGGCGGCCCGCGCACGCGTGGTAGAGCGAGCACGGATCGCGCCCCGCGATTTTGTCTTCGAGGTCCGCGCCGGCGTCGATCACGTTGATCTTCGCGCTCTTCAAGCGATCGAAGAGCGGCGCGTTGGGCCACGCGCCCGTCTTCTTCTTGGCCGCGAAATCAGGCACGAGCGGCACCAAGAGCACAAAGGCTTTGGCGCCGCGCTTCTTGGCTTCGTCGTGGAACGCGGCCGCGATGCCCGCGGTGACGTCGAGCCCGCGCGACGGGTGATCGGGCCTGTAAAACGGGGCGTGCGAGGGCTCGCCCTTCATCGCGGCCTTGAGCTTGTAGCTCGACATCACGCGGACGACCGAGAGCGTGTAAGGGAACGTGAAGCGCGTCGTGCCCGCGGGACCGCCGGGGGCGAAGAATTCGTCGGACAAACGGCGCTCGGGGTGCGCGACGATGTCGCGCAGATCGTCGTCTGAAGAGGGCACCATCATGGGCACGAGCGAGAGCCCGCCGCGCGCGTCGATCGTGAACCGCGGCTTGAGCCCGACCTGATCGGTCGGCGAGACGAGGTTCCGAAGGCGGTTGACGTTGCGGATGACGTTCTCGGACAAGACGAGCAGCACCGCGGTCTTCGCGTCGTCGCGCGTGTTGCCGAGGTAGCGCAAATAGGCTTGATCGGTGCCGTAGCCGTTCGCGCCGAAGTTCGACACGCGGCAGCCCGCGCGCTTGCTCACCACCTCGGCCCACGCGTGATCGGCGTCCGCTTCGTCGCCCCACGCGAACGAGTCGCCGTAGACCGTGACGCACGCCTTCGCCGAAGGGTCGGGGAACGAAGGCGATCGGCGCGCGCCCGACGCGTCGATGTCGTCGTGCGGGAGCTTGGGCCTCCAGCCGAGCACGGGATCGCGCTGCGCCAAATACCCCGCGAGCGTCTCTTTGATGGCGGGGTCGTAGAACAAGCCGCGATCCCGCATGCGCCGCGCGCCCACGCACGCGCCGAGCTCTGCGCACCCGAGCGTGAGCACCACCGCGACGGCGAGCTTCTTCAGCGTGGTCTTTCCGCTCATGGAGCCTCCGCTCGTACCGCGGCTCCGCGCGCGTCGCAACGAGGGATCATCTCGCCTCTTGCCCCGCGCGCGCAGCCGATCGAGGGGAAGCGGCCGTGTCGTTTTCGCTCAACCCCTCTCAGCGTGCTGCGGTCGAGCACGAGCTCGGCCCCATCTTGGTGCTCGCAGGCGCGGGCTCCGGCAAGACGCGCGTCGTCACGCAGCGCATCGCGCGCCTCTTGGAGCGGGGCGCGGCGTCGCGATCGATCTTGGCCGTGACCTTCACCAACAAGGCCGCGGCCGAGATGCGCGAGCGCGTGGTCGCGCTCGTGGGCGCGAAGATCGCGAAGGACCTGACGGTCTGCACCTTTCATCGCTTCGGCCTCGACGTGCTCGGCGCCGAGACGCGCGCGCTCGGGCTGCGCGGCGGATCGTTCGCGATCTTCGATCAGGCCGATTCGGCGGGCGTCGTGCGCGAGCTGTTGCGCGACATCAAGGCCGGCAAGAACTACGACACGAGCGCGATCCTCGCGCGCATCTCGCACGCGAAGAACGCGTTCATGACCGCCGAGGCGTGGGAGGAGGCGCAGCGCCAGAGCCGCGGCATCGACGACTACGACGAGGTCGCGATGCTCGTGTATCCGCGGTACATCGCGGCGCTGCGCGCGTTCCAGGCGTTCGACTTCGACGATCTCATCTGCGAGGTGGTGAGCCTCTTCAAGCGCCGGCCCGAGATCGCGGAGCGGTGGCAGCAGCGCTTTCGCTTCGTCATCGTCGACGAGTACCAAGACACGAACCACGCGCAGCTCGAGCTGGTGCGGCAGCTCGCGGGGATGCACCGCAACGTGATGGTGGTCGGCGACGACGATCAATCCATCTACGCGTGGCGCGGCGCGGACGTGCGCAACATCTTGGACTTCGAGCAGCACTTTCCGGGCGCGAAGGTGGTCAAGCTCGAAGAGAACTACCGATCGGTGAAGCCCGTGCTCGACGTCGCGAACGCGGTGCTCGCGGGCGGCGGCGCGCGCCGTCACAAGAAGGTGCTGCGGCCGACGCGGCTCGAAGGCGATCGCGTGACGAGCGTGCTCGCGGCCGATCCCGACATCGAGGCGAGCTTCATCGCGACCGAGATCCAGCGGCGCATCGAGGGCGGCGACCGGCCCAAGGCGTTCGCGGTGCTCTACCGATCGAACCTGCAATCTGCGCCGATCGAGGCCGCGCTGAAGGAGCGCGCGATCCCGTTTCGGATCATCGGCGGGCAGCAGTTCTTCGAGCGCAAGGAGGTCAAGGACCTCATCGCGTACATGCGCGTCGTCTTGAACCCGGGCGACGAGATGGCGCTGCGGAGGATCATCAACTATCCCTCGCGCGGCATCGGCGAGGTCGCGCTGCACAAGCTCTCGTCGTACGCGACGGCCCACGATTTGTCGCTCTGGAACGCGGTCCTCAAGCACCACGCGGTGCACGAGCTGCCCGCGCCCGCGCTCGAAGGGTGCCGGTCGATCATCCGCCTCATCGAGCAGATGCGGCAGCGCATGAACGCGTTCTCACCCGCGTCCGTGGCGCGCGCGCTCGTCGCCGAGATCGGGCTCAAGGAGGACATCTACGCGGCCTCGACGAGCAACCCCGCGGCGGCGCGGCGTTGGGGCAACGTCGAGGGGCTGCTCAACGTGTTCGGTCGGCGCGAGGATCAAGGCAAAGGGGATCGCGAGTCGTTCGCCGAGTTCTTGAGGCTGCTCGCGCTGCGGCAGGACGACGACGACGAAGAGGCGCACGACAAGGTCACGCTCACCACGATGCACGGCGCCAAGGGGCTCGAGTTCCCGACGGTGTTCGTGATCGGCTTGGAGGAAGGCCTCTTGCCGCACAGCCGCACGGTGACCGAGCGCGCGACCGACTTCGTCCCTGCCGACACGGACGGCGCGACCAGCTTGGAGGAGGAGCGGCGGCTCTTTTACGTGGCGGTCACGCGCGCGCGGGATCGCTTGTTTTTGTGTCGTTCGCGCGCGCGCGGGGTGCGGGGCAAGCTCACGGCGCGCACGCCGAGCCGGTTCTTCTTGGAGGTCCCGGCCGAGCTCTACGACGAGCGCGTCGAGGACTCGCCCATCGCGCCCGCGTTGGAGCAGGCCAAGGCCGGGGCCGCGGGCGTGCTCGCCGCGCTGCTCGCCGAGGGCGGCGGCACGGGCGAGATCGAGGCCATCCCGCGGCCTTACAAGCCCCCGCGGAGGATGCGTTAG